>NZ_CP031395.1:3397500-3697500 GCF_004328645.1 Hylemonella gracilis | reverse complement strand
GCACGGAGCAGGTGTTGAAGAGGATCAGGTCGGCCTGTTCCACGTCGTCGGTCTTTTCATAACCCTGGGCCGCGCCCAGCACGTCGACCATCTTGTCCGAGTCGTACTCGTTCATCTGGCAGCCGAAGGTCTTGATGAAGACTTTTTTGGAAGGTTGTGAAAGCGGGGCGGCGGAAGCGGCAGGGGAGTCCGAGCGGTTCATGGTGTGTATCCAGAGGCTGGGTCATTGACGAAAGCGAACTCGCGATGATACCGGGGCGGTGGCGCGCCTGCACTGCGGCGTTTTGGATTGGGCTATAATGCCCGGCTCTTGGAGGTGTAGCTCAGTTTGGTCAGAGCGCAGGATTCATAACCCTGAGGTCGGCGGTTCAACCCCGCCCACCTCCACCAGGATAGACAAAGCCAGCCGTCGTGAGACGGCTGGCTTTTTGTTTGGCCGGATGGTTTACGCCCGCGCTGCTGCCTGCACGGCCTGGTCCGTGTAGGCATCCGCTGGATGCAAGACTTCCAGCGCGACTTCTTCCAAGGTGACGTCCGCGGGGCTGCCGAACACCGTCGTGGCCCCGATGAAGGAGAGCCGACCCAGGCGGGTCTGCACGATCAGCGGAACGGCGGGATGGCCGTCCCCGTTTTGCGCATCGGGGCCTGTGACGGGGTAGGCCAGCGTCTCGTGCAGCAAGACCTGCAACTGCGGGTCCGCCGTCATCTGAATCTGGCGTCGCAGCAGAGTCAGATAGTGCGAGCGCCAAGCCGCGTGGTTGAGGATGCGCGGCGCCATCCCGCGCGGGTGCAAGACCAGACGGATCACATTCACGGGCGGGCGCAGTAGCGCCGCGTCAACTCCATCAAAAAGCACGGGCACCGCAGCGTTGGAGCGGATGATGTTCCAGTGCCTGTCGATCAGGTAGGCGGGAAAGGGCTTGTGACGTTCCAGTGTCAGATCCACGATGGCGCGTATGGGGTCGAACCCCGGATCATCGAAGCTGCGCATCTTGAACACTGGGGCGAAACCGGCCGCGATCAGCAAGTCATTGCGCTCACGCAGCGGGATGTCGAGCTCATCGGCCAGTCGCAGGATCAGCTCGCGCCCAGGCTGCGCTCGTCCTGTCTCGATGAAACTCAAGTGGCGTGAGGAAACCTCCGCCTGCACGGCCAGCGCCAACTGACTCCAGTGACGCCGTTCACGCCAAGCCCGCAACTGCTCGCCGAGGGCGGGTGGGGCGCGGTGCTTGCGGGTGTCCATGGCGCGAGCATGCTAACCGAGGTCCAGCGGGGCCGCCCATTACCTGGGCGTAATCGACGCGCAGCGGCCGACGAAGCACACTGCGCAGGTCGCCTGTGGTCTTCCACCCACGGCCATCCGCCGGCATGTCCTTCTCTCAACCCCAAATCAAGGAAAGGTCACCAGACCGATGCGCACCTACCGCACCTATCGAATGGACCAGTTTGGCACCCTCGAGGGCCTAGTCCAGCACGAACAGGCTGTGCCGCAGCCAGGGCCCGATCAGGTGCTTGTCAAAATCCATGCGCGCTCGCTCAACTACCGCGATCTGCTGATCCTGCAGCAGCGCTACGCGTTTCCCGCTCAGCGCGGTGTCGTTCCGTTCTCTGACGGGGCGGGCGAAGTCGTGGCGCTGGGCACTGGCGTGACGTCGCTGAAGCTGGGCGATCGTGTGGCGGCATGCTATTTCCCGCGCTGGCAATCCGGCAAACTCGAAATGCCGATGGCGATGGACCAGTTTGGCTGCCAGCGGGATGGCATGCTGGCTGATTGGCTGGTCGCCGAAGCGTCCGCCCTGGTGATGCTGCCTGGGCATCTAAGCTATGAACAGGGGTGCACGCTGCCTTGCGCCGCCGTGACCGCGTGGAACGCGCTGACGGGTGGGCGATCACTCCTGCCCGGGGACAACGTCCTGACCCTTGGGACGGGGGCGTCGCGCTGTTCGCGCTGCAGTTCGCCAAGACCCTGGGGGCACGGGTCATCGGCGTCACGTCGAGTCCGGAGAAAGCGATGGTCTTGCGCGGATTGGGCGTGGACGAGGTGGTCGACCGCGCCCTGCATCCCGAATGGGCTCCCGAGGTCCGTCGTTTGACGCAGGGCGCCGGTGTCGACCATGTCGTGGAGACGGGCGCCATCGATACCCTGCCGCAGTCGCTGGCCGCCTGTGCGGCCAATGCCGAGGTGGCGCTGGTTGCCGCCTTGGGGGCGGGCGCGCTGGACGCTGCGGCGCTTCGAGGGCTGGTGACAATCCGCCGCGTGTTCGTCGGCAGCCGTGCCAGCTTCGTGAGCATGAACCGCGCCATCGGCCAGCATCGGCTGGAGCCCAGGATCGACCGGGTTTTTGCCTTCGACGAGGCGCGCATGGCCTACGAGCACTTCGCCGCCCAACGACACCTGGGCAAGGTGGTCATCACCAGCACATGACCCTGTACAAACCGCGTCGAGGCGAACAGACCATGCAACAACGAGATTCAAAGGAGCATCTGTGAGCCATCCCAACCGTTGGCCTAGCGCTCGCAGCGCTCTGGAATGAGCCCGACCCGATAGTGCGTAAAGCAGTCATAGCCCAGCTTTGGACCATGGAGGGCCGCCATTTCGTCAAAGCCCAGGAACTCCGGGGTCACGAGGCCCTGCAGCAGGGCGTGCAGGCTTCCCATGAGAATTCAGAACCGGTAGTGGAGCCCCACGTAGACGCCATCGCCCGTGGGCAGAAGGATGAGTGGCGTTTCCCGTTGCGTGGACAGATAGCCCATGCCCGCGCCTACCGCTCCCCCCGTGAGCACGTCGCTCAGCCAGTGTCCATGTGCGGCGACGCGCGCGCGGGCCATGTAGAGGGGCAGGGCAACGAGGGCCCAGGCCGGTGAGACACCGCCGTCCGGATCGGCGTCGGCTTTTGCCTGACCGGCGATGATCAATGGCGTGACAAAAGCGGCCATCAACGCAGTTTCTCCGCTGGGGAAGCTTCGGTGGTTCGTGCCCTGTCGCCATTGGTTGGGGTTGTCCGCCTCGGAGGGGCGTGCGCGCTGGAAGGTGCGCTTCATCGCTTCCGTGACGATGGCGGTGGTGGCCATGCTGTCTACCGCCTGCCACGCCAGACGCCCGTTGGGCGAGGTATTGCCCTCCCAGAGTGCGTAGCTCACGGTGCCACCTATCACCAACGTGTCGATCAGCAACTGGTTTTTGCGCGAGAAGATGCCACCGGCTTCGTATTCGTCGCAGCGGTCCATGCCGAGGATGCCCCCGTTGGCGCCATCGCCCTTGCACCCATCGGCCCGGGCGCTCGGCGCCAGGCTGGCGGACAGTGCCAATGCCAGAGCCGAACATGCAAGCCAGCGTGACCAGCCGGTGGCGACGAGGAACGACTGGGCGAATGCGTGGGTAGAAGACAGTGGCATGCGGTTTCCTGAAGAGAGGACCTCAGTCTGTCGGTGTCGGATTAACAGACACTTAAGAAGTATCGCGGCCGGTCGTGTGCCCACCAATCGCTCGGCCGATTAAAGTCGAAAACCAACAAGGCAACCAGCATCTGCGCGGATTGTCACACTCTTGATTTCACCAGGCCGAGCCGATGAACCGAGCGCATCTCGGGCTCGGGAATGGCTGCCAAAACCTTCCCAGTCCTCTCGGGCTTGTCGCGGCGGGTACGGAGTTTGCTTGCAAAGCCAAGCAGAGCGCAAGAAGCGTTCTGTTTGTTCAGCCATTGGAGCGCGTGATGAAGCAGCAACTCTTTCAACGTCTGTTCATTCTGGCCTGCGCCGTCATGCTGGCCGGGTGCGCGAGCACCATGGATTGCCCCAGCGTGCTGCCCAACGCCAGCTACACCGGCCCCTACAAAGGAGTGGACAACAAACTGAGCGTGGCGGATCTGGGTCGGGACCTGCAATGCGCTCAGAACTTCAAGACAAGCAAATACCCGGGCGGCTTCGTTGCCATTTATGGCAGCTCACGCATCGGTGAGGCCAGCCGCTTGCCTGACCCTGCGCTGGCCCGGCAGAGTGAGGCGTTGTATGCCGACGTGATGGCCTTCGCCGAAGCCTGGACCCGCAGACACGGCAAGCAATACCCCGTGATGACTGGTGCCGGCCCTGGCCTCATGGAGGCGGGCAACCGCGGCGCACTCTTGGCCGGGGGGCCGAGCATCGGTTACACCACCTATTACGATCCGGCGCCACGCGGCGACGCGAACAAGGTGTTCTGGAAGTACAAGGGTCAGGACCTGATCACCGACGGCTTGATCTTCTCCAGCGTTGGCATCCGCGAGTACGCCATGTTCCTGCATTCCGCAGCCATCGTGATCGGCCCCGGCGGCACCGGGACCGAATGGGAGCTGTTCCAGATCCTGGAGATGACCAAGAGTGACCAGTTGCAGCCCGTGCCCATCTACCTGGTGGGCAACAAGGAGGTGCACTGGAAGAGCTTCTACGACCGGCTGGACGACATGGTCCGCCGCGGCACTGTCCGCCAAGGCGAGGTGACAAAACACCTCGAACACGTGGAGCGTGCCGTGGACCTGGTTCCTCTGCTGGAAAAACGCCTGGGCTTGCCTTGAGCGGGGTACGACGTCGTTCCTGCGTGCCTGTTCACAGAGCGAGCGCGGGCGAAGGCCCTACACGCGCGCCGCCTGCCTCTGCGCATCAGTGAGGACCTGGGGCGAGCTGATGGGGGTGATGCCATCGTCGGCAAAGAATGGGGAAGCCCTGGACTTCCTCAGAATCTTGCCTTTCAGCATGAACGGCATCACGGTCACCAGGGCTTTCAGGTTGAGCTTGTCGGGGGTCCCGGCGGGTGGCGTTCCCTGCGCGTAACGTCCCATGATCCGGCTGCGAACCGGCCCAAGCGTCTGATCCAGCGAGTGCGCATCTCGGGCCGTGTAAACGCAACGCAGAAAACCAGCCCAAGGTTCGCCGGGTCGTGTGTTGACGATCGGCGTGTTGCAGCACGACGTGGAAAATCGATAGGTCCCGGTCGCCGTGAGACGTGTGCACGTCAGGTGTTCCAAGCCCTGCAGGATCTTCACGTCCGAGGGATAGGCGGGAATCACCTCTGTTCCGCCGTTCACATCAAGCAGATCGGTGCGCCCAAGGTGATGCAGATACATCTGGCAATCTGCGCAGTAGCAGACCAGACGTCCGGGCGTGTCGCGGGGAAAGGCTTGGAGCCTGGCTCGAAACTGTCCGCATTCACACTGGATTTCCATGGGCAAGACTTTCCGTGCAAGGCTGGTAGGGCGGAATAGGGCGGGTGGGTCGCCGTGTCGGGAAGTCTACGCGTACCGAAGACGCCGCCGATGGATCGAGAGCGATGCGTACGCGTGTTGGTCGCGACCTCCCTGGTTCGCATGGCGTGGGCCGCTCACCCCCTGGCTTTGATGGGTGACCGTCTCAACTGCGGGAAAATGGTCGAGCTTGAACCCCTGCATCGCTGATTGTTCCTCTGTTCTGGCAACTGAGCAGGACATCTTCGCGTTGCTGGACGTGCCGAGCTGCGCGGCGCATTCGTGAGTGCGGTCAAGGAGGCGCTGCTCCAACCATGCCCGCGCCTCAAAAACTCGGGGCGGTTCAGCCGCATACCCCTTCGATAAAATCCGGGGTCGTGCAACTCAGACATCCATGCCGTGTTGCGCGAATCATTCCATTCACTACAACCGAGTTCAAGAGCCATGGCAACTGCAAAGAAGAAGATCTCTCCCTCCGCCGCCAAGAAAACCGCGAAAGCGCCGGTCGCTACCGTCGTGCGTCCCATCAAGGACACCTTCACCAAGGGCGCTCTGGCAAACCACCTGGCCGAACAGGCGGGTGTCGAGCCCAAGGCCGTCAAGGCCGTCCTGGCCGCCTTGGAAGCAACCGTGCTGGGCTCGGTCAACAAAAAGGGCGCGGGTGAATTCACACTGCCCGGGTTGCTGAAGATCGGCGTGCAGAAGGTGCCCGCCAAGCCCAAGCGCAAGGGCATCAACCCCTTCACGAAGGAAGAGCAAGTGTTCGCCGCCAAGCCTGCCACGGTGCGCATCAAGGCCCGCGCGCTGAAGAAGCTCAAGGACGCGGCGCTCTGATCGGCTCCCAGTCAAAAAGCTCTTGACCACCTTGAGCTTGAACCCCGTTTGGTATTTCTTCATGAAACCCCTTGAAGTTTGTCCAACGCCTGGGGGGCAGTTCAAAGCCGGGGCGGTTCAGCATTCCCAAATGCACATCTGACAGAAATCAAAGTCCGGCAGCTGCAACCAAGTCACCGAATGCCCGAACTTTCGCCGAATGTCGCCGTTGCAGCGGACTGACCAGATGCAAAGGGAGTTCTTGAACCGCCCAGTCTGCTAACAAGAGCTGTACCTCTCCGCGGGCCATTTCTTCCTCGAATAAAAATGTCGGGGAAAGTCCCAAACCTTGTCCTGCGAGCACGGCCGCGCGGATTACTTCACTCGCATTGGTCTGCAGATTTCCGCCTACTCGCACGGTGCAACTGCTGCCAGGCTCGACGCCTGCCCCGGGTCCTGCTGTGAATGTCCAAGCGTTGCGCGTGGCGAGTTCGCTATAGACGATGCAGTTGTGTGCAAACAGATCCTCGGGCACACGCGGCATGGACGCCGTCTTGGGCAGAGAGCGGAGGTATTTGCGGCTGGCGAGCAGTCCACGCCGAGTCGTACCCACCCGGCGAGCCACGAGGCTGCTATCGGTTAGCTCGCCAATGCGCACAGCCACATCGATGCCTTGCTCAACCAGGTCGACAAAGCCGTCGGCAAGGCGAAGGTCGACCTTGACCCCCGGATGAGCTGCCAGAAACTTCTGTACCAGCGGTAGAACTTTGAGGCGACCAAACGCACCTGGCGCCGCCACTCTCAACCAGCCCTGCAACTGCGTGTCTCCAGCGCGCAGTTCGGTTTCGGCCTCGGCAACTTCGGCCACCAGCCGGCGTGCTTGCTCGAAGTAGCGCTCGCCTGCCTCGGTCAGCGCGAGTGCTCGCGTCGTTCGCAAGAGCAACTGCGCGCCCAGTGTTTTCTCCAGTCCGGCCACTTGCTTGCTGATGGCGCTCTGCGTGCTGCGTCTCTCGCGCGCCACGGCAGAAAAGCTGCCGGTCTCCACCACGCGCACAAAGATTTCCATCGCTTGTAATCGGTCCATTTTTCATCCAATTAAGTCTTGATTGGAATAAATATTAGTACGAATTTCTGGCTAGTGCATTGAATAGGAATAAATCACAGTAGGCCCATCGCAACCTCATCAATGGAGTCACCGCATGAATCCCCTCGTCGTACTCGTCACAGGAGCGCTCACCGGTATCGGACGAGCCACCGCTCTGGCTTTCGCTCAAGAAGGCGCCCGCATTGTTGTCAGTGGACGACGTGACGTTGAGGGTCAGGCGCTTGCCGCCGAGTTGCGCCGCCTGGGCGTCGAAGCCGAATTCCTGCGTGCCGATGTGCGCTACGAGTCCGACGTGCGCGCCTTGGTCGACAAGACCGTTGAGCGGTTCGGCAGGCTCGACATCGCGGTCAACAACGCCGGCACGGAAGGCGTGCAGGCGCCCATCACGGAGCAAGGGGCGGATGACTACGCCGCCACTTTCGACACCAATGTGCTGGGGACGCTGTTGTCGCTCAAGCACGAAATGCGCGTAATGCTTGAGCAGGGCACGGGCAGCATCGTCAATCTATCGTCTATTGCTGGCCAGGTCGGTTTTCCTGGCGCCTCCATCTATGTGGCCAGCAAGCATGCCATCGAAGGACTGACCAAGAGCGCCGCGCTCGAGGGTGCCGCAGCGGGAGTGCGCGTCAACGCTGTTGCACCAGGCCCTGTCCAGACCGAGATGCTGGACCGCTTTGTTGGCGGTGATCAGCAAGCCAAGGCTGGCTTCCTCTCGATCGTCCCGGCCAAACGTGCCGCGACCGTTGACGAAATCGCCCAGACCATCATCTTCGTCGCCAGTAGCAAGGCGGCGTACCTCACCGGTCAGTCGATCACGATCGACGGCGGTTTCACGGCGCAGTAAGACAACGTCGAACTGCGCCCATTTCCTCAACTTCGCTTTCGAAAATTCATCATGACCACCATCAACGTCCCCTCCCGCGACCAAGTCAGCCCTGCCAACCAGGCTTTGTTTGACAACCTCAAGAAAGGCTTGGGCAAGGTCCCCAATCTCTATGCCACGCTGGCGCACTCCGAGCATGCATTGGGAAATTACCTTGCGTTCCAAAATGCGAAGAGCAGCATGACCGGCAAAGCTCGTGAGGTCGTGAACCTGGTCGTCAGCCAAGTCAACAACTGCGAGTACTGCCTGGCAGCGCACACCGTGATTGGCGGCATGGTCGGTTTCACTCCCGAGCAAATTCTCGAGATTCGACGCGGTGGCGCAAGCTTCGACGTCAAGCTCGATGCTCTTGCCAAGCTGGTCAAGAGCATGGCCGTCGAACGCGGGCATGCCGACACCTCACTCGTTCAGGCCTTTTTCGATGCGGGCTGGACCAAGGAGAACCTGGTTGATGCCATTGTGATCATCGGCGACAAGACGGTCACGAACTACCTGCACGGCACGACCAAGGTTCCTGTCGATTTTCCTGCCGCACCGAAGATCTAACACCCCCTGACCAAAAAAAGGACCGTATCGTGCCAGCAACATCTCCGACCACGAAATCGGATACCAAGCGTTTGGTTGCCGGGGTTGCCATTGGTTTGATTGCAGCCAGTATTGGCGCGCTCTACACGGTGTATGCCCGCTGGGGCATCTCCCGAGGTATGGGGACAGCGGATCTGACCGCGCTGCGCTTTGGAGCGGCAGGATTGGCAACCTTTCCGCTGCTGGCACGGGTCCTTTGGCTGGACGCCCGGGTGTTCATGAAGCGATGGCGTGTCTGGTTGCTCATGGCGATTCTCGCTGGTACGCCATTCGGGCTGCTGATATTTGGCGCATTGCAGCTTGCGCCACAAAGCCATGCGGCAGTTTTCCCGTTCGCGACCATGCGCGTGATGGGCATGGTGCTGAGCGCATGGTTGCTGGGCGACGCGTTGACTCCGCGTCGTATCGCGGGGATCGCCATCGTCCCAGCGCAGACGAGGCCGTCGGGTTGGCCATTGCCATGGCCGGGCTTTTGTTCGCCGTCACACGGTCAACTGGGCGGCATCTGACCAGAAGCGAATTGACCCTCGACTCCAATTGATGCTTCTGAGCCTCAACTTGACTGTCCTCGGTCCACAGGGGCAGGTCGTCCTCACATCTTTGCGATTTCAAACGCTCCGCGCATTCCGCGCCACCCGATCGGTCAGTGACCCATCTGTTGCGGCCTTCAGCAGACGCCTGAACGATGGGCATTCCATATGGCTCAGTGCCGGGCAATTCGCGGCATGCCGCAGTCCCCGGCTCATCGCGCGCAGTTTGATCATCAACGCGTCTATCTGATCCGCCTTGGACTCCAGCATTGTTCGTTGGATGTGGGGCCGTCGGTCGGGCGTGAACATCCGGGCGATTTCGTCCAGGGAGAACCCCGCCACCTGTCCGAGCGAAATCAGCGCCAGTTGCTCCAGCACGCGTGGCTCGAAAGTGCGCCGCAGTCCGTTGCGCCCCACCGAGGCGATCAAGCCCTTTTCCTCGTAGTAACGCAAGGTCGAAGCTGGGAGCCCCGACCGCTTGGCAACTTCCGCAATGTCCATGATCCAAAAATGCCTTGACCTCAAGTTGACTTGAATTTCTATAGTGCCTGGACCGCTTCATCAAGTCAACCTCAAAGGCGCCTCGTGACATTCCTCGAATTCCCACTTCCGCGCGCAGTTTTCATGGGCGTCGGTGCTACCCTGGTGATGGACCTGTGGCTGCTACTGCTCCAGGCTGTCGGTGTACCCGCCCTCAATTTCAGACCGCTCGGTCGCTGGGTCGGGCATATGCCGCGGGGACACTGGGTGCACGACAGTATCTCCAAGGCAGCCCCTGTGCGTGGTGAATTGGCGCTGGGCTGGATCGTCCACTATCTCACCGGCATCTCCTTTGCGCTGCTGTTCACCGGGCTGTGTGGCCCGACGTGGCTGAGAACGCCCACGCTCTTGCCTTTCCTGGCCTTTGGGATTGGCACCGTGGCATTGCCGCTGTTTGTCATGCAACCGGCCATGGGCGCCGGCTTCGCCTCGGCACGCACGGCGACACCAGTCCTCAATCGTGTCAAGAGCCTGGCCAACCACACCGTGTTCGGTCTCGGCCTGTACGCGGCAGCACTTGCTGCGGCTGTCCTGGACCACGCCTGACACATCACTCCCACTTTCTTCATTTCATCCCAAGGAGCCATCATGAAGAATATCGCCGTCATCTATCACAGCGGGCAAGGCAATACGGAGCACTTTGCCAAGCACGTCGTCGCTGGTGCCCAGAGCGTGGCCGGTACCGAAGTCAGCCTGCTCAGGGCCGAAGATCTGACCCGAGATCCCGGCAGCTTGATCGCGTTCGACGGCTGTATCTTCGGTTCGCCCACTTACCTGGGCGGCGTCAGTGGTTCGTTCAAGTCCTTCATGGACGCCACTGGTGGTTTGTGGCGCAGGCAACAACTCAAGGGCAAGCTCGCCTCGGGCTTCACCGTCTCGGCCTTGCCCTCCGGTGACAAGCAGACCACGCTGCTGTCCATGCTCACCTTCGCCATGCAGCACGGCATGATCTGGGTGGGCAATCCTTTCCTGCCCGAACAGAACAGCGGTGTGCCCTACGAGCAGGCACTCAACCGCCTAGGCTCATGGACGGGTCTGATGGCACAGGCCGGTCATTCGACCCCGGGCCAGTCTTATGCACCCGGCGACCTGCGCAGCGCCGAGGCCTTTGGCCGAAACTTTGCCAGCGTGTTGGCACGCATGGCCATGCCTACCGAGGAGGCCATCTGATGCTGCCCGCCCGCTACGCCCCCGTCCTCTTCGGCTTCATCCTTTCGGGTCTGATGTCCCTGTTGGTTTCGGCTATCTCGACCTTGCGCGCAGTCGGTCCGGAGGCCGACTTTCTGGCTTTGTGGGGCGGTGCATGGCTGGCGGCTTGGCTCATCGCCTTTCCAGTCGTGCTGCTGGTGGCACCGCTCACGCGGCGGTTTGTTCAGTATTTCGTCAGTGAACCTGGGCTTGACTGACTTAACTCAAGAGAGGCTCCAGACTCGGTCGCCGCTCAATTTTTGGGACGTCGGTCTTGTGCGAAAGCCGTTCTGATCAAAACGCCCAGGCCCCCAACTGGTAATAATCAAATCCATTGCTGCGTCCACCCAGGCAACGTGCCAGAAAGTCTTCCGTCTTGCGGTACATCGTGAGGTTGTTGGTCCAACGGAGGTTGCCATGGCCATCGCCCTTGAAGGTGACGTAGTCCACCTCCTTGTTCGCCTTGCGCAGCGCGGCCACCATCCGCTCAGCTTGCTCCAGCTTCACGCGAGAGTCGTTCACACCGTGCATGATGAGGATGGGATTTTTCGCATTCGCGGCGCGGTAAAGCGGAGACTTGGCATCCATGCGCGCACGGTCAGCCGGTTCGGCCGGATTTCCGACATAGCGGTACCACCAGGGCAGGCCCAACTCCCAATATGGAGGAGCGGTCTCCAACAGGCGTGCGATGTCCGTCACTCCCACCACATCCACGGAACACGCAAAGACCTCGGGCGTGAAGGTGGCACCCACCAGGGCCGAGTAACCGCCGTAACTGGCCCCGTAGATGGCCACGCGTGCAGGATCTGCCACGCCTCGTTCTACGGCCCAACGCACACCGTCCACCAGGTCGTCGTGCATGCGGCCCGCAAATTCACCGATGGCTTTTTCCATGTGCGCGCGCCCATAGCCGCTGGAGCCTCGGTAGTTCACCTGCAGTACCGCATAGCCTCGATTGGCCAGGAATTGCTGCAAGGACCGGTTTGTGATTCCACCACCCCAACGGTCGCGCCGCCAGGGGCCGCCATGTACCAACAGAACCATGGGAAGATGCCGTTGTGCCACGCCCGTGGGAAGTGTCAGATAGCCATGGATAGTCAGCCCATCCCGAGCCGCGTACGTGATAGGCGTCGTCGGCGCTAAATCCTTGGCAATCAGGCTCAATCGGTTCTCGCCAAGGAACTGGGGTTCACGGCCATCCCTCAGCAAGTAATTCCGTGTGCCCCGGTCGGTGGCTACCGCGACGGTCAGTATCTTGTCGGTTTGGTCTGTGCTGGTGATCAATACTTCCGCAGCTTGGTCACCCGTCAGGGCGGACAGGCGCGCTGCCAATGAAGGGTCGAATACCTTGCGTTCTGGATAGCCTGGCATGGAATAGGCCACCAGAGGCTCGCGTGTTCGTCGGCTCAGAGTGACGTTGTCGAGGTCTACATCGGGCGATGCGAACACCTGTTCCTCTTCTCCGTTGACCAGATCCAGCCGGACCAAGGCCTGCTTGTCACGACCTCGGTTGGATAGAGCCCAGGCTTTGCGTCCTTCCTCGTGAATGCCGAAGATGGAAAGGCTATCCCAGCGGCTCCATTGGATTACGGTGAGCCAGCTACCAGGCTCTGATCCCGGGCGCTCCAGCACGCCTCGATCGCCCAATACCTGCGCGCGTGCCCGCAACCTTCCAGTGCGATCAACGCCCCACCATGTGACATTGCCAGGGTTTTGACTCAGCAATATGGATGTGCCGCTTGCAGGGTTGAAGCCATACAGGTCAAAAACCTTCCTGTCGCGCTGATTGGATGTGACGATGAAGTCGGACGAACCATCCACAGCTTCCGATATCTGCGTCACAGACCCCGGGGCATGCATCAATTCGCGAAGATTCGTGTCCGAGCCGTCCACTTGGCCTGCGTAGATACGCATGTTCTCGTCGCCGGTGGGGTCTGCCGTAATGGCCAGCCAACGGCTGTCTGCACTGAACCGGATAAAACGCGCGCGGATGCGAAACGCCTTGGCATCGTCGCCATCGATGGATCGCAACCATACTGCGGGTGCCAGACCATCGGTGCCGAACCAGGCAATGCGCTTCCCGTCGGGCGACACCTGATACCCGCCCGTGGACTGCCGGCTGGCCACGAAGTCGCGTACCGGGATCAACTCTGGCAAATCGGCCCCAATGAGCGCGGGATGCGTAGGACCGGTGGCACAGCCTGTGAAAGCCGTCAGCGTGACGGCCATCGCGACACCATACGACCAACGTCGCAGTGCATGTCTTTTCCGGAGTGTCTTCATAGGGTTCACCCGTTCTTTGTGGAAGCCTGTCGTCGGGGCATTGTGCAAGGCGCAACCTTAAGATCAGCCAAAGACACAGAAACTCGGCGTATGCAGTGGCATCGCCAGCGCCACAATCACGTCATGCACATCTTGCTGATCGAAGACGACCTGGAGCTAGGTCGCGCACTGCAGTCCGCGCTGAAGGTCGAAGGGCTGACGAGCGAGTGGTTCCGCCGCGCTTTTGATGCCCCGACCAAGCTGGATGAAAACGCCATCGACTGCGTGCTTCTTGACTTGACCTTGCCCGATGGCAGTGGTTTTGACCTGCTGAAGCGCTGGCGTTCTCAGGGGGAGAAAGTACCGATCATCATGATCACTGCACGCTCGGCCGTGGATGACCGCCTGGCTGGGCTCGATGGGGGCGCGGATGATTTCGTGATCAAGCCTTTTTCCACCGCAGAACTGATGTCGCGCATTCGTGCCGTTCTGCGTCGCAGTGCACGTCAAGCCAGCGAACGCTGGGTACTAGGAGAACTGATCGTCGAACCACGCCGCCATGTGGTGGAGCGCGGAGGCGTTGTGCTTGAACTTTCACCCCGCGAATTCCAGTTGTTGTTGGAGCTGGCACGTGAACCCGGGGTTGTGGTGTCAAAAAGTGTTCTGTCACATCGCTTGGATCCACTGGGCGAACCGATGGACTTTGCCGCCGTCGAAGTACACGTCTCCAACCTTCGACGCAAGATCGGAACAGAATTGATCCGCACCGTGCGCGGTGTTGGTTACCTGCTGCAACCATGACTACCGTAACCCCGCAAAGAACGGAACTTTTACGCGCTGCCTGGGCCCGACTCACCGAGCCCACGGTGGTGCGCCGCACCCTGGTGTCAGTGTTGCTGGCCTTTGTTCTGGTGTGGGCGGTTTTGCTGGCTTACATTTTCATTACTTACAAGCAGACCATCACGAACGAGCCGAGCATGAAAAAGTTCGGCGATGCTCTGCTGATGTCGCTGCAGGACATCGCCGACCCTACACATGCGGCGGCTGTCATGGCTTCAACCGATAAGTGGACCAATATTCGGCGCCGCCAGATTGGTCTGGCACCGGGTTCCTGGCTGTACGAGTTGAACGACGCTTCTGGGCAACCCATTTTCATATCCCCTGACCTGCGAGCGCTGACACTTCCTCCATTTGCGCTTGAGTCGGTTGGCGTTATCACCGAAGCCAGAACGGTTGGCACGATGTATCGCATCTACACCGGGGATAGTGCACGTTGGCATTTGCGCGTGATCGAACCCAAACGCACGGACGCGGCGTTCCTTGCGTACAACGCGCGCTTTATCCTGCCCTATCTGCTGCTGTCCGCACCGTTTGTGTTGCTGTCCGTTTGGTTGTCTGTGCGCAATGGTCTATGGCCCCTGCAGCAACTGGCTGCCCGCATCGCCGAACGCAGCACGGATGATCTGAAGCCTGTTGGATTTGACGCTCGCCACCGCGAACTCAAGCCGCTGGAGCAGTCGCTGGATCATCTCTTCAATCAACTGCGCATCAAGGTTGAACGTGAACGCTCTTTTGTGCAGGATGCCGCGCATGAGATTCGCACGCCGCTGGCAGTGATCACTGCACAGGCGCATGTCATGGCACGCGCCAACAGCGAAAGCGAGCGCACACAGGCTCAGGCGCACTTGGAACAAGCCATTGAACGCGCTTCGCATTTGGCCCACCAGTTATTGGACTTGGCTGCATTCGATGAGGCTCAGCGCCCCGTCCCGCGTGAGATTGATGTCGCCCATTGGTTGCGTGCTGCCCTTGCACAGGCTGTACCTCGAGCCATGGAGAAGCGAATCGAGCTTTCTTTGGATGCACCAGAAACTCTTTTGGCGCGGCTCGATTTGATGGCGTTGGAGTCGATCGTGCACAACTTGGTAGATAACGCAGTGCGCTATGCGGGTGGCGCAGAGGGTCGCAAAAAGCTGCGAGGCAGCGCCGTGGCTGTGGCACTGCGTATCGATGGCGATCGGCTGCACCTGACTGTTCGGGACGATGGGCCGGGCATTGCGCTGATTGATCAACCCAGGGTCTTCGAGCGCTTTCACCGGGGAAGCGGTAGCACCGAACGAGGATCGGGCTTGGGTTTGGCGATTGTTCTGCAAGCTGCACGGAGCTTGGGTGGAGAGGTTCGCCTGGGAGAAGGGTTGGAAGGGCGGGGGGTAGGCTTTTACGTCAATTTTCCCTTGCACGACTAGGCCATGGCCTGATGCACGGCAGCGCCCACAGTCTTGCATCAGCGCTAGACAACGACGGCACGCCTCACGTTGTAGAAGTGGATTCCGCCCGCAGTCTTGGTGCTGAGAATGTCGCTGCCAAAGAAATCCTGCACGACCAAGGAGGTGAAACTGCAATGATTCTGCGCACGATTGGATGGCGACCATGCACCGGTCGGACTCGATGTGTCTGCAGACCATACGCGAGCGATTACACGGTACAGCTCAAGGGGTGTCGCGAAGAGAGTAGGTACAGAGGACATAGGAGTTACCGTGCTTGAGAAGGTCTGCCCAGCCGAGCGCTTAGTGCATCGGACGGCCTAGGCGGTGGCTCGCCCTCGGTTAGGAATCGAAGTAAAAACCGAGGAAACAGTGGCGCAATCTGAAGCAGATCTACGCAGGTAAATGGCTCGTAAGTGTTCCCATAAGGTCAAAAGAGAGGGTTTCAGGGGCGAGGAGATGTGATTTTCCCCATGGAACAAAAGACGTACGTGTTCCGGAGAACCCGTCGTGAAGACTTTGGCTGGAGTCATATTTGGAGATGGTCACGTCGCGGCGCGGGCACATTGGGGCCTTACAGCGACGGCGGATAGTCAGGAAGCGGTGACGCTTGCGACCCAGGTCACACCGAAGCGGTCCGTGAGCATGCCGAAGCCTGCGCTCCACGCCGATGCGGCGAGCGGCTCCACAATCATGGCGTCGACGGACAGCGCGTCCCAGTAATCCTTTACCTCTTTGAGGTTGTCGGCGCTGATCGAGACAAAGAAAGCCTGGTTGGTGATCGTGCTGCCGTTCTCGCGGCGGGTTGATCCGCCTGAGGCGATGCCACCAGCGGTCTGGTCTGGGATGTCATAGGCCATCACCCGGAAACCGTTCTCGGCGGCGACGAGACCAAACACGACCTTGTCGGCGCCGGGCATGTGGGCCGGCATGCTGAAATCTCCGTAGGTCTTGATGACAAGGTGGCCGCCGAAGACGGACTGGTAGAACGCCAGCGCCTGGCGCGCGTCGCCACAAAAGTTGAGGTGGGTAGTAGTCTGGATGGACATCTTTGCTGCTTATTTGAAGTCGGCCAAGTTGGCGCGATGACGTCAGTCTCCCATCCATGTAGGTCTATTTCTGTCCTCGATGCGCGCTAAAGTGAAAAAATATGACGACGACAAAAAGATCGCTCAACCTGTTGTCGCTCATAGCACCTCCTATGGGCCTCAGTTTTAGGCGCGAAGGTATCTATTGGAACCGGGGCGATCAAAACAAGTAACTAGCATTGGCGCGGCTTTGCGGTCTATCGATTTCATGAACTGTTTCAGAGAAGTCGAAAACAATCCTTTCAAGGCGTCTGGCAAAAAAACTCGGCATCTGCTTAGGCCCTCATGATCCGCGATCAATCTGTAGCGTGATCGAATTCAAGCGCGAAGCCAGGAGTTGAGCGACGAGCTTCGCTGATTACCCGACCTGCGCGCCGATGTCTGCAGTCAGTCCTGCTTGAAGGCAACTGTAGCCGCCGCGGTGTCCAGCGCCTCGCGCAAGCGCTTGATCTTTCCGTTCTCGGCGATCAAGACACCTGCATAGGTTTGCCGGTAGATCTTGCCGGTGTCGACGACGAGGGTTTCGACGGAATACTCAGCGAATACCTTGTCTTGGGTATCGATCCAGACAGTCAAGTTTCTGAAGCGGAAGTCGGGCATGCGTTTGAGTAGGCCAGTCACCAAGCCCTGGACCTGCTCAGGGCCTGTGGCGTGTGCGTTGACGGTGGGTAATTCCAGGATGCCGTCGTCCGCGAAGAGCGCGGCGGCGGTGGGTGGGCTCTGGATGTTGTCCAGATAGGCTTTCAGGAGTTCGAGTGCGGATTTCATGGGTTCCTTGTGGGGTGGTGTTGCCGCAGTGCGGCCATGGAAGGAGGTCAGACTTGTGCCATGCCACCGTCAACGAACAGTTCAACGCCGTTGATGTAGCTGGCGGAGTCCGATGCCAGAAAGGCCACGACTTTGCCGATCTCGGAAGGTTCGCCGAGGCGGCCCAGCGGTACCTGGGAAGCGAGATAGTCAAAGAGGCCTTGACGCGTGGCGTCGTCCGGTGCCAGGCCGCCTAAGCCTGGCGTACGGATTGGGCCCGGGCTCACCGCATTCACGCGGATGCCACGATCCTTCAGGTCCAGCGCCCACGATCGCGCGAAGTTCCGCACCGCTGCCTTGCTGGCGCTGTAGACACTGAAGCTTGCCGTGCCGAGCACCGACGTCGTCGATGAAGTCAGGATGATCGAGGCACCGTTGGTGAGCAAAGGCAAGGCCTTCTGCACCGTGAACAGAACCCCCCGGACATTGGTGCCAAAGATGCGATCGAAGTGCTCTTCCGTGATCGCTCCGAGCGGGAGCATGTCGCCCCCCCGGCATTGGCGAACAGGACGTCGAGCCGACCCACCTTCTTCGCGATCTCCGCGTACACGGTGTCCAGATCCCCCAGTACCGAGGCGTCTGCGCGGATGCCGGTGGCGTTGGGGCCGATCTCTGCGACCGCTGCGTCCAATTCCGTCTGACGACGGCCGGTGATGAAGACTTGCGCGCCTTGGGCGGCCAGTTCCTTGGCGGCGCCGAGGCCAATACCAGTGCTTCCTCCGGTGACCAGGGCAATCTTTCCTGCGAGTTGCTTGTTCATATTCTGTTTCATGGTGATGACGTTGAGAGAGGCATGCCTTGCGATGGCTGGAGTCCGTTTGGGAAGCTCCGTTGCTGTCGGCATGTGCTCAATGTAGGCACGTCGGATTGAATGAAAAAGAGAGATCAATGAATTAACTATCTACATCCATGGATAATTAGAGAAAAACTGATGAGGAACCTTGATGGACCAGTTACTTGCGATGCGCGCTCTCGCTCGCGTCATCGAAGCGGGTAGCTTCACGCGAGCGGCAGACTCCTTGAGCATGCCCATCGCGACGGTGAGCAAGCTGGTGCGAGAGCTGGAGAAGCACCTTGGTGTGCGCCTGCTGCAACGGACCACGCGACGCGTGACCGTGACACAGGAAGGCGAGGAGTACTACGTCAAGAGCGGCAGGGTGCTGCGTGACCTTGAGGACATTGATGGGGCATTTAACATGGCGCGCGGTAAGCCCCGCGGTCATCTTCGAGTCGATGTCGGCGGATCAACCGCGCGCGATGTCCTGATCCCGATGCTTGGGGATTTCATGGTGCGCTATCCAGACATCCGTATTGATCTGAGCGTGTCGGATCGATCGGTTGACATGGTCGGCGAAAACGTCGACTGCGTGATTCGCGGAGGAGCGATGGAGAGCTCTTCGCTCGTGGCGCGCCGATTGGGTGAAGCCGTTCTGATCACTTGCGCGGCGCCAAGCTACTTGAAGCAATACGGAACGCCTGCTTATCCCGATGAGCTCAAGAACGGGCATCGGCTTGTCTCCTACGTGTCGAGCGATACGGGCCGGCCGATTCCATTTCGCTTTGAGCGGAACGGCGAGAAAACAGAGATCAAGGTCGATCACCGCGTTGGAATCAACGAAAGCAATGCACACTTGGCGGCCTGCGTCACAGGGTTGGGAATCGTCCAGACATTCGGCTATGCAGCTGCTTCTGGTCTTCGCGATGGCACTCTTGTAGAGATCCTTCAAGCGTGGCGTCCAGCGCGTTATCCGTTTCAGATCGTGTACCCGCAAGCCCGGCATGTGACGCACCGCCTTCGCGTCTTCATGGACTGGTTGCTTGAAGTTTTTCCGGAACGCGTCGCGGAGTCCCCCAAATCAGAACAACGCTCCGTCAAGGCGAAGTCGAGAAAGCAGTGATGAGTGGTTGAATTTGTCGAATCTGATCTACTGACCACTGACCACTGACCACGGAGTCGAGGAAAAATCGTGGAAACAACGGCGCAATCTGAAGCAGATCTACACAGCCCGGGGCGATTCGATGTGCTGAATTTCTTCACCACGTGATCAATGGCGAACGATGTACCCAATTGCTAGTGCTCACTTGGTCCAAGACAAACTTGGCGACATCTACTCTCGAAATGGTCCCTCCGTGGAAGTTAGAGAGGTCGGTGAGCGTGCGATGCGTGCCGCGGCCCGGCTGGTTGTTCAGGACTGTAGGACGCACGAGCACCCAGTCGAGGCCGCTCTCGCGGACGATGGCTTCTTGCCGGTTCTTGTCGGTATATACCTTTCGCAGGAGAAGCGGAAGAATCAGCTTGTCGAAAAGAAACCCGCCGTGCCCAGCGCTGTCACCGGCGCCGATACCCGTGATGCAGACTAGGCGTGAGACCTGCTCCGCCTTCATCGCGCTGACGAGGGCGCGCGTCGCGGAAGAAAGCAGGGTCACCTCGCGAAATGGGCTGACCGGTGTGCCCAACGCACTGATGACGGCATCTCTGCCCTTGAGCGCCTGACGCAAGACTTGCTCGTCGCGGGCGTCTCCGACGAAGTATTCCACTCCATCAAGAGCACGTCCCTTTTCGGCCGAACGCACAAGCACGGCGACGTCGTATCCCCGCGCCGCGGCCTGACTGACGATGAGCTTGCCGGTGTCTCCGGTCGCGCCCAGCACCAGCAGCTTGGGTCGGGCAGTCTTGCTGGAGTCGGTTTCTTGGTTTTGCATGTTGGTTTCCTCAGAATGCGGGACGCCTTTCAAGAGGACGACGTCCCTGGGTTGATCTTCGTGTTGATGAACGGCGCGAGCTTTGCGCCACACCCTCAGGTGGGTGTCATCGCCGGATAGTCGATATAGCCTTCAGCGCCACCGCCGGCATAGAACAACTGCGGTCGAACCTCATTGAACGGCGCTCCCGTTTTCAGGCGCGCGACGAGGTCCGGATTGGCCAGTGCCATCACGCCCAGAGATTCCATGTCGGCCAGTCCCGCCGCCACGTCCGAGCCAACCTGCTCGCGCTTGCGGCCCGGACGGTTCACGACCAGTACCCCGCTGAACCTTTTGCGGATGTCGGCCAGGCGAGAGTCTTCGCCAACGTGGAGCACATGCAGGTAAGCGAGGCCCAGCTTGTCGAACTCCGTCGCGAGGTGGCGGTACAGATCGTCGTTGGCCTGACCTTCGGCGATGCCGCCGGTCGGAACTCCCGGCGACAAACGGATGGCGGTCTTTTCGGGGCCGATGGCCTTGGCGATCGCACGCACCACCTCGATGGCAAAGCGTGCGCGGTTTTCCATCGAGCCACCGTACTCATCGGTACGCTGATTGGCATCCGGGGCGAGAAATTGGTGTACCAGATAACCGTTCGCTCCGTGGACCTCCACGCCATCGGCACCTGCCTCGATGGCACGTACTGCAGCATGTGCGAAGTCGACGACGGTTTGCTTGACCTCGGCAGTCGTCAGTTCGCGCGGTTCAGGGACAGCCTGCATGCCGTTCATCGTGAACATGGACTCGCCAGGTGCGATCGCTGACGGCGCGACAGGTTGCCGATGATGCGGCGTGTTCTCCGGGTGCGATCGGCGCCCCACATGCATCAATTGCACGAACAGACGCCCGTCGGCAGCATGGACCGCTTCGGTGACGTTGCGCCAACCGGCGACATGCGCGTCGGTATAGAGGCCGGGCGTAGCGAGATAGCCTTGCCCGTCTTCGGAAGGTTGCGTACCTTCGGTGATCAACAGACCCATGCTGGCGCGCTGGGCGTAATACTCGGGCGCCAAATCGCTGGGCGTTCCGTCAGGCTTGGCCCGGCTGCGGGTCATCGGTGCCATGGCAAGCCGATGCGGTAGTTGCAGGGAGCCGACATTAATGGGTGACCAAACGTTCTTCATTTCGTATCTCTTTCGGTGCATTTAGTGGAAGAAAAAAGGAGGACGCTCGTTTCAGATTCGAGCGTCGGCGAGCAATTCATGGGTGCGTTTCAGTGTCGAAAGCAAGGCGGCTTTGTAGCCCTTGTCGCTGTCGAACTGCGCCTGTTCGGCCTTCTCCTCGGGGCCGCTTGGCGCTTTGCCGCGCAGGCCGAGGTAGCAATAGAAGCGAAGTTGAAGTTCTCCGGCTTCGTCCTCGAACAGCTCGTTGACGATCGCGCCTTCTCGAGGTCCCGTGGCTTGGAAGAAGGTGACCTTGCTTTCCGGCTCCAAGGTGATGATTTCGCGTAGGCTGGCGCCGGCGATGGTGGCCTCACGCACGAAGTGCGTCGCGCTTTCTTCCACCACGTCACAGCGGGTGCAAAGGCCCTCGGGCAAGAACAGGCGAGCATCGCGGGCCTTGAGAACGAGTCCCTGCCACGCTTGTGCACGGGTCAGTTTTGTTTCACCTGCCGGGTTCACCGGGACGGTGGCGGTCGAATAAATCATGATGAAGTTCCTTGATCTGGGTTGCGGATGGGTGAATAGTAGGTAGTTCCGAATTCAAAACAAAGACCATAAAATTGATACATGGTGGATCGAAATTGAGACGATATGGATTTGAACGCCTTGGAAGACTTTCAGCTGGTTGCTGTTCACGGCGGCTTTGGACGGGCCAGCCGTGCCAGCGGCCGGTCCAAGGCAACCTTGTCGCGCCGAATTGCGGATATCGAAGAGGCGTTGGGTGTCCGGCTCATCGAGCGAGGCGGTCGTAGCCTGGAATTGACCGAAGCGGGGCAACTGCTGATGGCTCGAACCGAGGGCCCCATGCGCGAAGTCGCCGAAGCGATGGCAGCAGCGCGGGATGGTCTTTCGACCCCGAGAGGTCGTCTGCGCATCGCGGCACCGCTGCTGTTCTCGCAAGTTGCGTTGGGGCAGCTTGCCGCGGCGTTTCAGGCAATCCATCCCGAAGTGCAGATCGAGGTGGTGGCCGAAGACCGGCTCGCCAATCTCGTGGACGAGCATTTCGATGTGGCCATTCGCATCAACCCACGCCAGGACAGTGATCTGGTTGGGCGATGCTTCGCCAGAGACCGACTGGTCCTGGCTGCTGCGCCTTCAATGCAGATGCCGAAAGGGCGTGGAGACAAACCCCTTCAGGTTCCTGCTGTCGTGATGCCGACCTATCGCGATGGTGAGGTATGGTCCGTCGACGAGGGTCGACTCACCATCGAACCACAGCCGGTGCTGCGGCTGTCCTCGCTCCTGACGGTCCGAGATGCCGCTGCCGCTGGAGCGGGGGTGGCCATGCTGCCGCTATCCCTGATTGGAGGCTTGCTGGCAAAAGGCGAGCTAGCGTCATTGGGCGCGGCCGCCGGCGAAGTCGAGCTGTGGGTTCTGCACACATCCCGGCGCTTGCAGAGCCCCAAGGTCAGGGCCTTTGTGGAGTTCATTTGCAGTCAATACCCGAACGGATCGTTCACCATTCCGATCCGGTAGACAACTGACTAGGTTTCGGCGGAACTCAAAACCTAGACACAGAACGGTGCAATGTCCGTTATCGATGTCAGCGGTCGTCGACTTTTAAAAGTTGAACGACAGCAACCAGCCTGTAGCGGCCAGGCAGATCACGACGAACAGTGTCCGCCGCGTCCGTTCATGCGTTTCTGGCCCGATAGAGTCGATATCTCGCGACTCAGATACCGCGCGCCCAGAAAAATCTGATGCATCCGAAGCACCGAAATCTCCCCAAACTTCGGGCTATTCAACAGTGATTGGCGGCGACCATGGACAACAACGCCTGATCCTCTGTCACAAATCCTGCGATCAAACGTCTTTCTGGTGAGTGCTGGACATCTCTGTCCCTCTTCAAACCTCCCATGAAAGGAAATGTGACTCATGAATCGCGCTGTCTGGTTTCAAGCTTCCCCGGAAGGGGCCAAGGCCGTTACCGTCCTGCACCGCTTCACCACGACGGGCACCTCCTTGCCCAGTTCACTGACGCATTTGGTCTTCCTGCGCGTCTCCCAGATCAACGGCTGCGCCCACTGCATCGACATCCATGCCCGAGACCTGGTGGCCGAGGGCATGTCCATTGACAAGGTGCTGCTGGTGCCGGTGTGGCATGAGGTGGAGTACCTGTTCTCGGAGAAGGAACGCGCAGCGCTCGCGTGGGCTGAGGAGGTCACGCGCGTCAGCGAAACGCACGCGTCGGATGACGCCTATGCCGCCGCGCTCAAGGTGTTCGGCGAAAAGGATCTGGTGGACCTGACCATCACGATTGCGACCATGAACGCCATCAATCGCATGGGCATCAGCTTCCGCATGAAGCCCAGAGCCAAGGCCTAGTTGGTTCGAATCGCGCATTGACACCCTCCACGGGAAGCGGCTCCAATACTGCAAGACGATCTGGCGCGATCCGGTTCTGTGGAGGGGTTCGCTGGTCGTCTGCCAAGGCTTGGAACGCGCAACTTCAACTTGGAGCTGACATGACGATTCCCACGACGGTCTTTTTCATCGGCCTCTTTGCACTCATCCAGGTGCCGCTCACGGTCATGGTCGGTTACCGACGGGTGCAGACCAACATCCAGTTCCTGGATGGGGGCGACCAGACGCTGCTGCGCAGGATGCGCGCCCATGCCAACTACACGGAGAACGTGCCCATCGTGCTTCTGGCGATGGCCGGGGCCGAGCTTGCGCAGGCGCCACAGTGGCTGCTTATGGCGGGTGGCATCAGCCTGCTGGTGGGGCGGCTGATGCACGCCGCCATTCTGGTCTTGAAGGGTTGGGGCTTGCCCCGGGCCTTGGGCATGATCTTGACCTTTCTGCCCATGCTGGCCTTCGGGGGCTGGTGCGTCGCCCGAGCGTTCAGGTAAGGAGCGTCCGCGCGGCCTGCTTCGTCATGCGCGCCGCAGCACCAGCGTGCCGTTGGTGCCGCCAAACCCGAAGTTGTTCTTCACGGCCACGTCGATCTTCATCGCGCGTGCCTGGTGGGCGTTGTAGTCCAGGTCGCATTCCGGGTCGGGGTGGTCCAGGTTGATGGTGGGTGGCGCGATCTGGTGGTGCAGGGCCAGGACGGTGAAAACGGTTTCCACGCCGCCCGCGCCGCCGAGCAGGTGACCGGTCATGGACTTGGTGGAGCTGACGACGAGCCTGCCGGCGTGTTCGCCAAAGGCCTGCTTGATGGCCCGGGTTTCGTTGAGGTCGCCCGGTGGGGTGGAGGTACCGTGGGCGTTGAGGTACTGCACCTCGTCGGGGTTGACGCCCGCGTTGCGCAGCGCCGCCTTCATGGAGCGGGCCGGGCCCGAGACATTGGGCAGGGTGATGTGGTATGCGTCGCTGGACATGCCGAAGCCGGCCAGCTCGGCATAGATCCTGGCGCCGCGCTTCTTGGCGTGTTCGTATTCCTCCAGCACCACCACCCCCGCGCCTTCGCCCAGCACGAAGCCGTCGCGGTCCCGGTCCCAGGGGCGGGAGGCGGCCGCGGGGTCGTCGTTGCGGGTGGACAGGGCCTTGGCCGAGGCGAAACCGCCCACGCCCAAGGGCGTGATCTGGCTTTCGGCGCCGCCGGCGACCATCACGTCCACGTCGCCGTACTCGATCAGGCGACCTGCCTCGCCGATGCTGTGCAGGCCGGTGGTGCAGGCGGTCACGATGGCCAGGTTAGGGCCGGTGAAGCCGTAGCGGATGGAGACATGGCCCGAGATCATGTTGATGATGGAGGTGGGCACGAAAAAGGGCGAGATGCGGCGCGGCCCGCGTTCCATGTACTCGCGGTGCGCGTCCTCGATGGTGGGCAGGCCGCCGATGCCGGAGCCGATCAGGGTGCCGATGCGTTCGGCGGCTTCCTCGCTCAGGGCGTTGCCGGTGGGCAGGCCCGCGTCCTGCACGGCCTGGACGGCCGCCGCCAGGCCGTAGTGGATGAAGCGATCCATGTGGCGCGCTTCCTTGGTCGGCACGTAGGCCCCGATGTCGAAGTCCTTCACCTCACCGGCGAAGCGCGTGCTGAAGCCCGAGGCGTCGAAGCGGGTGATGGGTGCGATGCCCGAGCGGCCGGCGATCACGTTGGCCCAGGCTTGGTCCACCGTGTTGCCCACGGGGCTGACGATGCCGAGGCCGGTGATGACGACGCGACGACGTGACGAGTGCGGATGCATGGTTCTTCCTTGTGTGTCGGGTTCAGCCCGCGCGGTGTTCGAACACCAGGCAGGTCGTGGTGGCGTGAGCGTACAGCGTGCCGTCGGGGCCGTAGAGACGGGCTTGCGCCGTGGCGAGTTGGCGGCCGCAATGCAGCACGGTGGCTTCCGCTCGCACGCGCGGGGCCTTGGCTGGGTTGATGGCCTTGACGATGTTCAGCCCCAGTTCGGCCGTGGTGTAGGCTTGGCCGGATGGCAGCCGGGTTTGCACGGCGCAGCCCAGGGCCGAGTCCAGCAGGGTGGCGTACCAGCCGCCGTGGATGGTGCCCATGGGGTTGAGGTGGGCTGCGCCCGGCGCGCCCTGGAACAGCGCGCGGCCGGCCTCTGCTTCCAGCAACAGGAAACTCAGCGTTTGCGCGATGGGCGGGTAAGGCAGTTCGCCGCGCAGCATGGCGTGTAGCAGCTCCAGGCCGCTCTTGCCCGCGATCTGGTCTGCCCGCGCCACGCCGGGGCCGCTGCGTTCCAGCAGCGCCTGGGTGGCGTGTTCCTGCGCCAGCCACTTTTCCAGCGTCTGGGCGGGGGATGGCTCGGTCGTGGTCATGGGTATTCCGGTTGGTGGTTGCATATGCAAATGTTGCATCTACAATAATCCGCATGAATGACCTTGTCAAACCTCAGGGCTGCACCAGCCTGAAGCTGCGCGAGCTGCAGCGCGTGGTCGCGCAGCGCTACGACGCCGAGGTGGGCAAGAGCGGGCTCAAGACCACGCAGTACTCGCTGCTCTCGCACATCCAGTCCCTGGCGCCGGTGCGCCCGGGCGAGTTGGCGCGGGTGATGCACATGGACGCGTCCACGCTCACACGCAATCTGCGCCCGCTGCAGGAGCAGGGCTGGGTCGTGGTCAGCGAGGGTGAGGACGCGCGCAGCCGCAGCGTGAGCCTGACGCCCGAAGGCCTGGCCAAGCGGCAGGAGGCGCGACGCCATTGGCGGGCCGCGCAGGAGGCGCTGAACGAGCGCCTGGGGCCGGACCGGGTGGCGGCCCTGCATGCGCTGATCGACGAATCCTTGGCCATGCTGGATGAGACCGAGCCTGAAGCCGAAGCCGACGGTACGGTCTGAGCCTATTTTTTCTTTCCCATTCTTTTCACAACATAGGGGCTTTCATGATTTCCAACCGTGTCGCGGCCGCCTTGCGTTCGCGGGGCATCCACTACGGCTGGCTGGTGGCCGGCGTGACTTTCCTCACCATGCTGACCATGTCGGCGGCGCTGGGTCTGCCCGGCGCCATGCTGCTGCCGTTGGCGCACGAGTTCGGCTGGACCACGCAGCAGGTCTCGTCCGCGCTGGCCATCCGCTTCGCGCTCTACGGTCTGCTCGGCCCCTTCGCCGCCGTGCTGATGGAACGCTGGGGCCTGCGTACGGTGATGTGCCTGGGCCTGGCCCTGGTGGGCGGCGCGATGGCGCTGGTGACCTTCACCTCGCAGCTGTGGCAGCTCTTCCTGCTGTGGAGCCTGATGCTGGGCCTGGGCACCGGTCTCACGGCGCTGGTGCTGGGCGCGGTGGTGGCCACGCGCTGGTTCGCGGCGCGTCGTGGTCTGGTGGTGGGCTTGCTCACGGCCAGCGCCGCGACCGGGCAACTGGCCTTTCTGCCGCTGGCGGCCTGGATGATCGAGCACTGGGGTTGGCGCAGCGCGGTCTGGCCCGTGGTCGCGGCCAGCGTGCTGTTCGGCGTGATCGCCTTCCTGCTGGTGCGCGACCGCCCGTCCGATCTGGGCTTGCGGCCTTACGGTGAAACGCCGGAGGAGAGCGCAAAGAACCAAGCCGCCAAGGCGGCGGCCCCCGCCATGACCATGAACTTCGCCACGCCCTTCAAGGTGCTGGCCGAGGCCTCGCGCAGCGGCACCTTCTGGGTGCTGGCCGCCACCTTCTTCATCTGCGGCCTGTCCACCAACGGGCTGATCCAGACGCACTTCATCTCGCTGTGCAGCGACTTCGGCCTGGGCCCGGTGCCGGCTGCCTCGGTGCTGGCCATGATGGGGGCTTTCGATTTCGTGGGCACCGTGGCCTCGGGCTGGCTCTCGGACCGCTACGACAGCCGCAAGCTGCTGTTCTGGTACTACGGCCTGCGGGGGCTGTCGCTGCTCTGGCTGCCGCATTCGGGTTTCACGCTCGTGGGCCTGGGCCTGTTCGCGATGTTCTACGGTCTGGACTGGATCGCCACCGTGCCGCCCACGGTCAAGCTCACGGGCGCGGCCTTCGGGCCACAGAAGGCGGGCATGGTGTTCGGCTGGGTGTTCGCGGCCCACCAGCTCGGCGCCGCCACAGCGGCCTGGGGCGGTGGTCTGTCGCGCACCGTGATGGCCAGCTACACGCCCGCGCTCTACGTGGCGGGTGGGGCCTGCCTGGTGGCGGCACTGCTGGCCTTGGCTGTGCGCCGCGTCAAGCCGGTGAAGGTGCAGGCAGCGAGCGCCTGAACGAAGAGGGTCAACATGAACACCATGACCCAGAACATCACGCATGCCGCCGCGTCGGTGCCGCTCCCCATGTCCATGGACGCGCGCACCCGGCGCCTGCTGGAGGCGCCGCTGGTTCCGCTGCTGCTCACGCTGGCCGCGCCCAATGTGCTCATCATGGTGGCGCAGGCCTTGGCCGGCTTGATCGAAACCTGGTTCATTGGCCGGCTCGGCACGGCGGCGCTGGCCGGCATGGCGCTGGTGTTTCCGCTGGTGATGCTGATGCAGATGACCTCGGCCGGTGCCGTGGGCGGCGGCATTGCCTCGGCCGTGGCGCGTGCCCTGGGGCGGGGCCGACGTGACGAGGCCGAAGCCCTGGCCTGGCATGCGGTGGTGATCGCGCTCGGTTTCGGCCTGCTGTTCACGCTGGCCCTGTGGCTGGGCGGGCGAGCGCTCTACAGCGCCATGGGAGGCGAGGGCGCGGCGCTGGACGCGGCGCTGATCTATTCGCACCTCGTGTTCGCGGGCGCGGTGCTGGTCTGGCTGTTCAATGCGCTGGCCGCCGTGGTGCGTGGCACGGGCAATATGGCCATGCCCGCGAACGTCACCCTCGTGGGCACGGCGCTGCTGGTGCCACTGTCGCCACTGCTCATCTTCGGTTGGGGCGCCGACAGCCGGTTCACGGGCTTGGGCATCGCGGGTGGCGCGCTGGCCTTGCTGCTCTACTACCTGGGCGGCGTGCTGGCCCTGCTCGCCTACCTGCGCTCCGGGCGCAGCCTGCTGCGCCTGAAGCCCGCGCGCCTGCGGGGCGCGATGTTTGGCGAGATCCTGCGCGTGGGCCTGTTCGGCACCATCTCCACCGTGGCCACCAACCTGACCATCGCCATCGGCACCGGGCTGGTGGGCCGCTTTGGCGCGGAGGCGATCGCGGGTTATGGCACGGCCACGCGGCTGGAGTACCTGCTGGTGCCCCTGGTCTTCGGCCTGGGCGCGCCCCTGGTCACCATCGTCGGCACCTGCGTGGGCGCGGGCCGGCGTGAGCGCGCGCTGCGCGCGGCCTGGGTCGGCGCGGGGCTGGCCTTCGCGCTGACCGAGACCATTGGCCTGGCCGCGGCGTTGTTCCCGCGCGCCTGGCTGGGCTTGTTCGGTGGCGACGCGGTCATGCTGGACGCGGGCGCGCAGTACCTGCGCATCGTGGGGCCGGTCTACGGTTTCTTCGGCCTGGGGCTGGCCCTGTACTTCGCCTCACAGGGCGCGGGCCGCTTGCTGTGGCCGGTGGCGGGCAATGTGGCGCGGCTGATCGTCGCCGGCCTGGGCGGTTGGCTGGCCCTGCGGTGGGTGGGCGCTGGCGTGGAGAGCCTGGCCTGGGTCTTCGCGGCGCAGGCCGTGGCCTTGGTGGTGTACGGCCTGATCAACGCGGGCGCGGTGGCCGGCGGGGCCTGGTTCGCCCGGCGTTGAGCTTGGACGGCGCGCGGCGGGCTGATGCGGCGTCGCTCCGGTCTCGACGCGTGATTCCGCGGCGGGAGCGGGGTCTTGCACTTTGATATCGGAAATATAGTTGCTGTATTGCCGCTACCAAAACTTGGGGCCCCCACCATGTTCAAGCCCGGCATCACCGTCTGGTACAGCGTCCAGGATCTGCAGCAGACCCTGGATTTCTATACCCAGAAACTCGGTTTCTCCGTCACCTTCCACGACCCCGAGTCCAGCATGGCCATGGTGGACTCCAACACCCCGGGGGTGCTGATCGGTTTCTCCGAGGCGCAGGAGGCCGTGCCTTCGACCTCGTCCACGGTCTTCGAGGTGCCGGACATCGTGGCGACGCGCCGGGCCCTGGAAGGGCGGGGCGTGTCCTTCCAGGGCGAGATTGAAACCATTCCCGACATGGTGAAGCTCACCACCTTCACCGACCCCGATGGGCACAGCCTGATGTTGTCGGAAGACCTGACCCAGCCTTGAACGAACAGAAGACGGTCTTGCAACTGGCCCAGGCCTTGTCGGGCCAGTGGACCGTGCCTTTGTTGTTGGCCATGGCGCCTTGCCGCGGGCGTTTCTCGCCCTTGCAAAAGACGCTGGGCATCACGCCCGCGCGCCTGAGCGACAACCTCTGGCGTCTGGAGGCCAATGGCTTGCTGGTCCGCCTCTCGGCGCAGGAGCGCCGCCATCCGGCCCTGCCCGAGTACGTGCTGACCGAGGAGGGGGAACGCCTGCGCGAGGCCGCCCTGGTCCTGCAGGCGACCGAGCAGCGCCTGGGCCTGGGGCGACTCTCTGCCCAGGCCTGGAACATGCCGCTGCTGCTGGCACTGCACTGTGGGCGCGAGCGTTTCCAGCAGATCGGCAAGGCGCTGGACCCGGTCACGCCGCGCATGCTGTCCGCCCGGCTGGAATCCTTCCAGCAGCTCGGCACCATCCAGCGGGAACTGGAGGCTGAACCGCGCCCGACCTTTCTGTACCACCTGCAGGCCCAGGCCCAGGCCCGGGCACCGGTCGGGCAATTTGCGGATGGGTTGGAGTCGCTGGTCTGAGCCGCACGGTGTTCCCGACCGCCCTGGCTGGGTACGCGACCGACGTATCTCGGGCTTGACCCGCGCTGGCGATAATCTCGGGCTGCCCTTCCCGTCAATCGGCCGCTGGCCGCACACCTGCATGTCCACCTTCACCAAGACCATTCTCTATACCGACTCCGACGGCCGTGCCCGTTTCCGCGAGGAAAGCGTGCCGCTCACCCAGGGCACGCCCCAGTCCATGCTGTCCGAGGTCTACGCCAGCGGTGGTTACCAGTTGCGCATGAGCCCCGTGGGCTTTCGCAGCAGCTTCCATTGCACGGGCGCGCCGCAGTGGTGCTTCATCCTTGGCGGGCAGATGGAAATCGGTCTGCAGGATGGCACGTCGCGCATCTTCCAGCCGGGCGAGCACTTCTACTCGGCCGACCTGCTGCCCGCAGGCGCGACCTTCGACGACAAGGTGCACGGGCACTGGAGCCGGCAGGTCGGCGACCAGCCGTTGTACACGCTGTTCGTGCGGGGATGAATCCGGACCCGGAGCCTGCCGCGCCGGTACCCGCGCGGGTGCCTTCGTTGACGCCCTCACCGATGCCTTCGCCGACGCCTCCACCTGCCGCCGAAGCCGCTCCCGAAACGCGCCCCGTGGCCGATGCGCGTGCCGCCCTCGCGCGCGAGGGTTTTGCCTTTCTGCCAGCCGCTCAGGCCCGCCCCTTGCTGGCGGGTGTCAACAGTTTCACCGCCCACGATTGGGCGGCGTTCCAGGACAGCTGGAACCGCTTGGAGCGCGACCGCTACATGGCCGATGGCGGGCGCTACCGGGAGCGACGGCATGCGACCTACAGCGCCCCGACCTCGGGGCCGGTGCGTCAAGAGCCTCACCGCCCGCATTACCAGAGCATCGCCTACAACCCGCTCAACGGCGGCACGGCCCGGCACTTCGCGCCCATCGAGCCGGACCTCGCTCGGGGCCCGGTGCTCGGCACCGTGCTGTCTTGCTGCCGCGATCTGTTCGATGGCCTCGCGCCCGCGCGCGACTGGCACATTGAGGTGCACCAGTTCCGCATCGACGCGGCCCGCAGCGGCGCCACGCCGACGCCGGAGGGCGTGCACCGCGACGGCGTGGATTTCGTGTTCATGATGCTGGTCCAGCGGCGCAACATCCAAGGTGGCGAGACCCGCATCCGCGATCAGGCGGGCGAGACCTTGGCGCGCTTCACGCTGTCCGATCCCTTCGACACGGCCATCGTCGATGACGCGCGGCTGCTCCACGGCGTGACGCCCGTGACGCCCCTGGACCTCACCCAGCCGGCCTGGCGCGACGTGCTGGTGGTCACCTTCGCGGCAAACCCGCCGGAGCACGGGCCAGACCCGAGCGGGCGCTGAGCTGCAACCCCGGCCTTGGCGAGCGGAGTTGGGTTGCTATGTGGCCAAGGATGTTTTCTTCATAAGCAAGCAATTTTTTATTCGTTCCCAATGAGATCCCGCGTACCTACAGTGCGAGTCTTCATCGCATCGCTGTTACGCCATGGGCCTCTCCGCCGCCTTGGACCTGCCCGCATCTGCGCCGGTCCGCCAGAACATTGACATCCGTCCGCTGACCTCGGGGTCCGGGCGCAGCCGCCTGGGCGCCGAGGTGCTGGGCCTGGACTTGTCGAAGCCGCTGGCCGATGCGGATTTCCGCCGCATCCACCAAGCGCATCTGGACCACCACGTGCTGGTCTTCCGCGATCTGCGCATCACGCCAGCGCAGCAGGTCGAGTTCAGCCGCCGCTTCGGGCCGCTGCAGATCCATGTGCTAAGCCAGTTCGCGCTGGCCGGCCACCCGGAAATCCTGATCGTCTCCAACATCAAGGAGAACGGCCAGCCCATCGGCCTGGGCGACGCAGGGCATTACTGGCATTCGGACCTGTCCTACGTCGAAAAACCCAGCCTGGGTTCCATGCTGCACGCGCAGGAACTGCCGACCGAAGGCGGCGACACGCTGTTCGCCGACCAGCACGCAGCCTACGAAGTGCTGCCGGAAAAGACCAAGCAGCGCATCGCGCATCTGCGGGCCGAGCATTCCTACCTCTGCAAGTACGAGGAACTGCGCGCGCGCAGCCCCTGGCGGCCCAAGCTCACGCCCGAGCAGATCGCCAAGGTGCCGCCCCACGTCCACTCCGTGGTGCGCACCCACCCGGAGACGGGCTGCCAAGCGCTCTTCGTCAGCGAGCACTTCACGACCCGCATCGTCGGCCTGCCCGAGGACGAAAGCCGCGCGCTGCTGGACGAGCTGTTCGCGCACAGCACCCGCGAGGAGTTCGTCTACCGCCACCGCTGGCAGGCGCACGACATGGTGTTCTGGGACAACCGTTCCGTCATGCACCTGGCCGCGGGCACGCCCGAGCAACTGCGCCGCAAGCTCTACCGCACCACCATCGAAGGTGACATCGTTTTCTGACCCTCACGTTTTTTGATTTCGCAAACAAGACCATGAAGCAATTTCTTCGAAGCCCCATTTCCCTCCTCGTTGGCCTGGGCCTGCTGCTCGGCGCCACGGCCGCGCAGGCCGAAGGCAAGCTCCGCGTCGCCCAGCAGTTCGGCATCGCCTACCTCATCCTCGACGTGGTGCAGGACCAGAAGCTGATCGAGAAGCACGGCAAGGCCCAGGGTCTGAACATCGAAGTGGAGTGGGCACAGATCTCAGGCGCCACCGCCATGAACGAGGCCCTGCTGGCCGGTTCGCTGGACGTGGTGTCGGCCGGCGTGCCGCCCATGCTCACGCTGTGGGACCGCACCAAGGGCAAACAGAACGTCAAGGCCGTGGCCGCGCTCGGCGCCTTGCCCAATTACCTGATCACGACCAACCCCAACATCAAGACGCTGAAGGACTTCGGCGACAAGGACCGCATCGCCGTGCCCGCGGCCGGCACGGGTTTCCAGTCGCGCACCTTGCAAATTGAAACGGCCAAGCTCTTCGGCGTGGCCCAGGCCAAGAAGTACGACGCCATCTCGGTCAGCCTGCCGCACCCGGACGCGACGGCCGCGCTCATCTCGGGCGGCACGGAAATCAACTCGCACTTCTCCAGCGCACCCTTCTATTACCAGGCGCTGGCGGGCAACCCCAAGGTGCACAAAGTGCTGTCCAGCTACGACATCCTGGGCGGGCCGGCCACCTTCAACGTGCTGTACAGCACGCAGAAGTTCCACGACGAGAACCCCAAGACCTACAAGGCCTTCTACGCCGCGCTGCGTGAAGCGGCCGAGTTCATCCGCAAGGACAAGGCCGCTGGCACAGGTCTAGCCGCCGACGTCTTCATCCGCGTGCAGAAGTCCAAGCTGGACCCGGCGCTGGTGAAGAAGATCATCGAGGACCCGGAGAACGACTTCACCGTCAACCCGCAGAACACCTACATCTACGCCGACAAGCTGCACGCCATCGAGGTGCTGAAGAACAAGGCGGCGTCCTGGAAGGATTACTTCTTCGAGGAAGCCTGGGCCCATCCGGGCAGCTGAGCGCGGATCGAACCAGGTTTGGACATGACTGGCGTGACACCCCTGCATCCTTCCCCCTTGCTCGCGGTCGATGGCGTGAGCCTCGAATACCGCGTGCCCGGCCGCGTGGTGCGCGCCACGCACCGCGTCAGCTTCGACGTGCACGCGGCGGACCGCTTCGTGCTGCTCGGCGCCTCGGGCTGTGGCAAGTCCACGCTGCTCAAGGCCGTGGCCGGTTTCATCGCGCCGGTGGAGGGCGAAATCCGCCTGGATGGACAGCGCGTGCAGGGTCCGGGGCCCGACCGCATCGTCGTCTTCCAGGAGTTCGACCAGTTGCCGCCCTGGAAGACCGTGCGGCAGAACGTGATGTTCCCGCTGCGCGCGGCGCGCAAGCTGGGCCGCAAGGAAGCCGCCGAGCGGGCCGACCATTTTCTGGACAAGGTGGGCCTGTCGGCGTTCGCCGACGCCTACCCGCACCAGCTCTCCGGCGGCATGAAGCAGCGCGTGGCGATCGCCCGCGCGCTGGCCATGCAGCCGCGCGTGCTGCTGATGGACGAACCCTTCGCCGCCCTGGACGCGTTGACTCGCCGCAAGATGCAGGAGGAACTGTTGGCCTTGTGGGAAGGCGAGGCGGCGGAGGGTGGGCGCTTCACGCTGCTCTTCGTGACGCACTCGATCGAGGAGGCCCTGGTCGTGGGCAGCCGCATCGGCCTGCTCTCGCCGCACCCGGGGCGCATGCGCGCCGAGATCAACAGCCACCAGTTCGGCCTGCACAGCGCGGGCAGCGCTGAATTCCAGGCTACCGCGCAGCGCATCCACGGTCTGCTGTTCGAGGCGCCCGGCGCGACACCGGTGCATGAACAAGACGGCGCCCTTGCGCCTGTGACGGCACCCAAAGTCGACACGCGGAGGTACGCATGAGCATGGTGTTTGCCTCGGCTTCCTCCCCCGCGTCGGCCCCGCCGCAGCCGCCCGTGCGCCCCGAGTACGAACGCGCGCTGGAGCCCCTGACCGCGGTCGCGGTCGAGCGTGACCTGCCCTGGCCGCGCCGCCTGTGGGAGCAGGGCTGGCTGCGCAAGAGCCTCATCCTCGCCGTGCTGGCGGTGCTATGGGAAGGCATCGCGCGCTGGCAGGACAACGAACTGCTGCTGCCCACCTTTCTGCAGACGGCACGCGCGCTGGGCGAAGGCCTGGCCAGCGGCGAGCTGCTGGTGAAGCTGCGCATTTCCCTGGCCGTGCTGCTGCAGGGCTACGCCGTCGGCGTACTGGCCGCGCTGGCCCTGACCACCCTGGCCGTGTCCACGCGCCTCGGGCGCGACCTGCTGAGCACCTTGACGTCGATGTTCAACCCCTTGCCCGCCATCGCCCTGCTGCCGCTGGCCCTGCTGTGGTTCGGCCTGGGGCAGGGCAGCCTGGTCTTCGTGCTGGTGCATTCCGTGCTCTGGCCGCTGGCACTCAATACCTATGCAGGGTTTCAGAGCGTGCCCGAAACCCTGCGCATGGCGGGTCGCAACTACGGCCTGCACCAGCAGTGGCTGGGCCTGCGCTACGTGCTGCAGATCCTGCTGCCCGCGGCCTTGCCCGCCATCCTCTCGGGCCTGAAGATCGGCTGGGCCTTCGCCTGGCGCACCCTGATCGCGGCGGAACTGGTGTTTGGCGCGTCCTCGGGCAAGGGTGGCCTGGGCTGGTACATCTTCCAGAACCGCAACGAGCTCTACACCGACAAGGTGTTCGCGGGCCTGACCATGGTGATCCTCATCGGCCTGCTGGTGGAAGGACTGGGCTTTCAGACCCTGGAGCGGCTGACCGTGCGGCGCTGGGGCATGCAGCGCTGATGCCGTTGACCCGGTGCCAGTCTTCCTCGTGCGCCTGTATCGGCTAGGATGCCTGCCACCTCGCATCGGGAAGCAGGAGTCCCCCACCATGTTCACCAGCTCTGACACCGGCTGCCACTGATGGACGCCGCTGCCCTCCAACGCCTGAGCGCGGCCTTCGAGGCCGCCATCGCCGCGCGCCGCCTCCCGGGCGCGGTGTTGTACGTCGCCCAGCATGGCGAGACGCGCTGCTTCGACGCCCTGGGATGGCAGGATGCCGCCGCTGGCGTGCCCATGCGGCGCGACGCGATCTTCCGCATCTACTCCATGACCAAGCCCATCGTGTCGCTCGCGACGCTGATGCTGGTGGAGGAGGGGCGGCTGACGCTCGGCGACCCGGTGGCCCGTTACCTGCCTGAATTCGGCACACAGCAGGTGGCGGTGGCGCAAGGCGATGCGCTGCGACTGGCACCTGCCCAGCGGGGCATGGCGGTGCAGGACCTGCTGCGCCATACCTCGGGGCTGACTTACGAATTCCTGGGCAATGACCCGGTCCAGCGGCTGTACCGCGAGGTGGACATCGCGTCCCGTGCGCGCAGCAACCGCGACATGTGCCGGCTGCTGGCCACCTTGCCGCTGGCCCGCCAGCCCGGCGCTGCCTGGCTGTACAGCCGCTCCACCGACGTGCTCGGCGCGGTGCTGGAGGTGGTCAGCGGCATGAGCTTGGGTGAACTGCTGCGCCAGCGCATCTTCGAGCCGCTGGGCATGCGCGACACCGGCTTTTACGTGCCGCCCGAGCAGCAGCACCGCATCGCCGAACCCTTTGCCGTCGACCCCGACAGCGGCGCGGCGGTGGAACTCATCGATGTGCGATCGGCGCCGGTGGGCGAGTCGGGCGGCGGGGGCCTGGTTTCCACCGCGGCTGACTACGCGCGCTGGCTTCAGCTCATGCTCAACGGCGGCCAGCTGGACGGCGTACGGTTGGTCTCACGCAAGACCCTTGAATGGATGACCGCCGACCACCTGGGCGCCATCCCCATCGAGGGGGACCTGCTGGCGCCCGGCCATGGCTTCGGGCTTGGCGTGGCGATGCGCACCGTGCCGGGCCTCGCGCCCACGCCAGGCTCGGTGGGCATGTACCACTGGAGCGGCATCGGCGGCACCACTTTCTTCGTCGACCCGCGCGAGGGGCTGTACGCAATGCTGCTGGCGCAGGCGCCAGGGCAGCGTGTCCACTACCGCACCCTGTTGCGCAACTTGGTCTACGCGGCGCTGGACTGAGCGGTCCCGTGGACGGGAGCGGTCACACCCCCATCGCTCCGTCCCCTCCACCGCAGCGCGCCCTCACTTTGCGTCGATCAGGGCCTGGATGTCGAGCAGGGTCAGCTCGTCGTCGTCCGGCTTGCCGAGCTGGCGGCCAGAGGAACCTGGGTAGTTGTTGTCGTTGACCACCACGATGTGACGCGTGTCGACGATGGCCAGCCCTTCGGGGCCCAGGTGCGGCAGGCTGAACACCTCTTCGTTGGGACCGCGCTTGGCGAGACGCTGGGGGTTGGCGATCTTGAGCAGGTCGATGTAGGCCACTTTGCGCACGAAGCCGTTGGCATCGGTGTTGGTCAGGTCGATCTTGTAGACGCGCTTGAACTTCGCGGGGCGCGCGAAGCAGTCCGGCCGCTCTTCGCCAGCGCAGGCCGGCGCCATGCCTTCGGACGCATCGTCACGCTCGATCACCAGGCCGGTGGTGGCGTTCAGCATCTGGAAGTCGGCCATCACGTTGCCGTTTTCCTCGAAGGCGTATTTCCATTGCTTGCCGGTGTAGCGGCGGCTGGCCACGTCGAATTCGAGGATGTGGGTGTAGAGGCGGTCGTTGCTCTTCTCGAACGTCTTGGTCTGCGCGTCGTACAGCGGCCACTCGAAGGCGGGGTACAGCGTCTTGCCGTCCGGTGACTGGGCCATGGGCTCGAAGCCGCCCGATCGCCGCACTTCCCATTGCGGCATCGCGTCGCTGGGCAGGTTGGGCAGACGGCTGTTCAGGTAATTGTCGGGCGAACGGTAGGGCTTGCCGTCGACCACGGTCTCGGTCACGCCCAGCACCTTGCCGTTCAGGTCGGTTTGCAGGAGGTAGGGGCCGAACTCGTCGCCGATCCACAAGGTGTTGCCAATCTTCTGGATGGACTCGACGTCGAAATCCGCGCCGGTGAGGTAACGCTTGTCGCTGGCCTCGTTCTGGATGGCAAAGGGTACCTTGCGGTCCGGGTCGTGCAGGAAGACGGTCTTGCGCAGCGTGACCTTGCCGCTCTTCCAGTCCACCTGCGCGGTGTGCACCATCAGCAGCGCGTCCTGCGAGTTGATCTTGCTGCCGAAGCCGTTGTCGGTCAGCACCAGGTAGTGGTCGCGGTCCAGTGCGACGACGCCAGAGAAGCCTTGCACGGCCTGGCCCTTGACAGGCAGGGCGCCGCCGGTGACGCGTGGCTTGGAGCCGCCCGCCGTCGTGAACGCGGGCTCGCTGCCGAGCTTCTCGTTGCGTGTGCGCGCACTGTTGGCGAATTTGCCCGAGGTCGCGAAGAAGGCGCCGGCGTCACGCGGCGCGGCGGTGCTCGTGTCGGCGGGCAGCGCTGCGTGCCCCGCGAGTGTCGCGGTGACGGCCTGCTGTGCCTGTGCGGCATGGGTGCCGCCCAACAAGGCCAAGGCGAGCAGCAGAGCTTGGATCGGAAACTGCAGAAGGGGGCTGCGCATGAACATGACACGACTCCGTGGAACAGGAAAGTCCCGCAGGCTAAGCGGGGGCGATGACAACAGCGTGAACGCCGGAGGGCCGATGGCTCGCGGCGGCCGGGTGTGAGGCAGCTTGCGAAAAAAACTGCGTCCTGTTGGAAATAACCGACACCACGAGTTTTCCGGGGCATGCAAACTTTGCCCCATGCCTGCCCAATTCACTCCTGCCGCGCGTCGGCTCTGGGACATTTCACCGCCCGTGCACGCAGGCAGCCCTGTCTTTCCCGGGGACACGCCATACAGCCAGCAATGGAACGCCACCATCGGGCCAGGGTGCCCGGTGAACGTGAGTGCCATCACCCTGTCGCCGCACGTGGGCGCGCATGCCGATGCGCCGTTGCACTACGACGCGGGTGGTGCCTCCATCGGCGACCTGTCGCTGGAACCCTTCCTCGGTCCGTGCCGAGTCATCCACGCGATCGGGCGCGGACCCTTGATCGAGTGGGACCACGTGGCCCACGCGATCGATGCCCGCTTGCCGCCGCGTGTGCTGGTGCGCACCTACGAGCGTATGCCGGTGGACCGCTGGGACGGGGCGCTGGCCGCCTACGCCCCGTCCACCATCACGCGCCTGGCCGATCTGGGTGTGCTGCTGATCGGCATCGACACAGCCAGCATCGACCCCGCCGACAGCAAGACGCTGGACAGCCACCAGCTCATCCGTCAGCGCGGTTTGCGCGTGCTCGAAAACCTGGTGCTCGACGAGGTGCCCGAAGGCGACTACGAGCTGATTGCCTTGCCGTTGAAGTTCACCTCGGCCGATGCTTCGCCGGTGCGCGCCGTGCTGCGCGCGCTGGCCTGAGCGGCCCCATCCCCCTGCCCATTTCCCAAGCTCCGCAAGAGTCAACTTTTCCCGCGACTTCCTTCATGACGACCCTGCAAGATTGCCGCGCGCTCGACGCGTTAGACCCTCTGGCCCCGTTGCGCGGGCATTTCACCCTGCCGGATGGCGTGATCTACCTGGATGGAAACTCCCTGGGCGTGCTACCGAAGGCCGCTGCCGCTCGCGTGGCTGACGTGGTCACGCGCGAATGGGGCCGGGACCTGATCCGTTCGTGGAACACCGCCAGTTGGTTCGACCTGCCGCAGCGCCTGGGCAACCAGCTCGCCCCGCTGATCGGTGCTGGCCGGGATGAGGTGGTGTGCACCGACAGTACCTCGGTCAACCTGTACAAGGTGCTGAGCGCCGCGCTCAACATCGCGCGCGAGGACGGCCCGGCACGCCGTCGCGTGGTGAGCGAGCGCAGCAACTTCCCGACCGATCTCTACATTGCCGAGGGCCTATGCAGGGAACGCGGCCTGGAACTGGTGCTGGTGGAGCCTGAAGAGATCCCCGCCGCCCTGACGCGCGACGTGGCCGTGCTGATGCTCACGCACGTGAACTACCGCACCGGGGCCATGCACGACATGGCCGCCGTCACGACTACCGCGCACGCTGTGGGCGTGCTCACGGTGTGGGACCTGGCGCACAGCGCGGGTGCCGTGCCGGTGGACCTGAATGGCGCGGGCGCCGATTTCTCGATTGGCTGCGGCTACAAATACCTCAATGGCGGCCCCGGCGCGCCGGCCTTCGTCTGGGTGCACCCACGTCATGCCGACCGCTTCTGGCAACCGCTGTCGGGCTGGTGGGGCCATGCCGCCCCTTTCCAGTTCACGCCGGACTACCAGCCCGCGCCGGGCATTCACCGTTATCTTTGTGGCACGCAGCCCATCATCAGCCTGTCGGCGCTGCAATGCGGGCTCGACGTGTTCGACGCCGCGCGTCCCCTGGGTGGCATGCCCGCGCTGCGCGCCAAGTCGCTCGCGTTGACGGACCTGTTCATCCGTCTGGTGGAGGAACGCTGCGCGGGCCACGGTCTGAGCCTGGCCACGCCGCGCGATCACGCCCGGCGTGGCTCGCAGGTGTGCCTGACGCGCGACGAAGGTCTCGGTGTGAACGGTCAGGGCAGCGGTGCCTACGCCATCGTGCAGGCGCTGATCGCGCGTGGCGTGATCGGGGACTACCGCGCCGGGTCCGGTGCGGCTTCGGATGCGGGCCAGGGTGATGCCGGCCGCAGTCCGAACAAGGACATCCTGCGCTTCGGCTTCACACCGCTCTACATCGGCTACGAGGATGTCTGGAACGCTGTGGAACACCTGCGTCAGGTGCTCGACGCGGGAGAGTGGCGGCGCCCTGAGTTCAACCAGATCCACGCGGTGACCTGAGCATGTGCCCTCATTCCTCCACTCCTACCTCTTCGGCCGCCGGCGCCGGCACGACCGGTGCAAGCGAGCCGCCTGCGGGCACGCCCGAGACCATCATGCACGAGGAACATGCCCAGTTCGACTTCAGCCGCAGCATGAGCTATGGCGACTACTTGCGGCTCGATGCCATCCTCACCGCGCAGCAGCCGCTGTCGACCGCGCACGATGAGATGCTCTTCATCGTGCAGCACCAGACCAGCGAGTTATGGATGAAGCTGATGCTGCACGAACTGCGCGCCGCCATCGGTCACATCGCCCGGGATGAACTGCCGATGGCCTTCAAGATGCTGGCGCGTGTCTCCAAGATCATGGAGCAGCTGGTGCATGCCTGGGATGTGCTGGCCACGATGACGCCGCCCGAGTACAGCGCCATGCGTCCTTCCTTGGGTAATTCCAGCGGTTTCCAGAGTTACCAGTACCGCTGTATTGAGTTCGCGCTGGGCAACAAGAATCGCGCCATGCTGCGCCCGCACGAACACCGTGCCGACCTGCTGTCCCAGGTGCAAGCTGCGTACGAGGCGCCGTCACTCTATGACGAGGCGCTGCGCTTGCTGGCGCGTCGCGGGTTGCCTGTGCCGGTCAGCCATGTCGAGCGTGATTGGACCCAGCCTTATGCGGAGAGCGAAGGCGTGGTGCAGGCCTGGCTCGCCGTGTACCGCAGCCCCGAAAAGCACTGGGACCTGTACCAATTGGGCGAGGAGCTCACCGATCTGGAAGACGCCTTCCGCCTGTGGCGCTTCCGCCATGTGACCACGGTCGAGCGCGTGATCGGCTTCAAGCGCGGGACAGGCGGCACCGGTGGCGTGAGCTACCTGCGCAAGATGTTGGACGTGGTGCTGTTCCCCGAAATCTGGCAACTGCGCACCCACCTGTGACTCCTTGAACGCGCCAAGGAGGCCACCCGACCTTCTGACACCGATCACACTGCCGCCATCCGCTCGCGATCCGCATCGCGAATGCAGCAGACCGGCCGGGGCGCGGTGGATTGCCGCGGCACCGACCGACGCCATGCGGGAAAGCGGGATCAGTGCGAGATGCGACCGAAGTTCGTGCGCAGCGGATCGACACCGCCGCCGCCCTGGCCCTTGCCACCTTGGCCGCCGCGGTTGCCACCGCCGCCGCCGCCACCACGGCGGCGATTGCCCTGGCTCAGCGCGTCGGTGCGGGTGCGCAGCGGATCAGGTTGACCGCCGCCACCACCACCACCACCGTAACCGCCGCCGTTGCCACCACCTTGGCCACCACCTTGACCACGACCGCCGCCGCTGCTGTTGGCGCGGCGCTGTTCGTTGTTGCGGTTGCCGCCTTGGCCACCACCGCCTTGCGGTCTGCCCTGGCGTTGGCCTTCGGGACGGTCCTGACGGTCCGAGCGGTTCTGATTCTGACGTCCGGGGCCGTTGCTCCGGCCGCCGCCGTTGCCGCCACCCGCACCGCGTTCGCCCTGACCGCCGGCCTTGTTTTCGCGGATGCGTTGCACCATCTCCTGGCGCGCGGCCTTGGCGGCCGCCGCCATCACGTCGCGGCTGGGCGGCTTGCCCAGGCCGCCCCACAGGGTCTGGCGACCCATGGCGATGGGTTCTGCGCGCTCGCCTTCGTCGGGCGCAAATTCGGCGGGCGTTTCCACCACGGCAATCTGTTGCTTGGTGAAGCGCTCGATTTCGGCCATGAAACCCTGTTCGTCCAGGCAGACGAGGTTGACGGCCTGGCCTTCGCGGCCGGCGCGACCCGTGCGGCCGATGCGGTGCACGTAGTCTTCGGGGATGTTGGGAATCTCGTAGTTCACGACGTGCGGCAACTCGTCGATGTCAATGCCGCGCGCGGCGATGTCGGTGGCGACCAGGGCACGGATCTCCCCGCTCTTGAAGCCGGCCAAGGCCTGGGTGCGTGCACCCTGGCTCTTGTTGCCGTGCAGGGCCATGGCGGTGACGCCGTTCTTGTTCAGGTACTCGGCCACGTGGTTGGCACCGAACTTGGTGCGCGTGAACACCAGCACCTGGCTCCATTCATTCGTGTTGACGATGTGCGCGAGCAGGGCCTTCTTCTTGCTGCGACCCACGGTGTGCACGTTTTGCGTGATGCGCTGCACCGTGGTGTTGCGCGGCGTGACCTGCACGCTCTGCGGGTTCTTGAGCAGGCCTTCGGCCAGGGCGCGGATTTCGTCGCTGAAGGTGGCGGAAAACAGCAGACTCTGTTTTTCCTTGGGCAGCAGGGCCAGCACCTTCTTCACGTCGTGGATGAAGCCCATGTCCAGCATGCGGTCGGCTTCGTCGAGCACCAGCATCTGCACCTGGGACAGGTCCATGAAGCCTTGCTGCTGCAGGTCCAGCAGGCGGCCCGGCGTGGCGACCAGGATGTCCACGCCTTTCTTGACGCGGGCGATCTGCGGGTTCATGCCCACGCCGCCAAAGATCACGGTGGATTCGAGCTGCAAGTACTTGCCGTAGTTGCGCACGGACTCCTCGACCTGCGCGGCAAGCTCACGCGTGGGCGTGAGCACCAGGGCGCGGATGCCGTTGCCGCCCCATTTGTTCTGCACGCTGCGGCTCATCGCGAGGCGGTGCAGCAGGGGCAGGGTGAAGGCGGCGGTTTTGCCGGTACCGGTCTGGGCGCCGCCCAGCAGGTCGTTGCCTTGCATGACCAGCGGGATCGCTTGTTCCTGGATCGCGGTGGGCGTTTCATAGCCCTGCTCACGGACAGCCTTCAGGATGGCCGGGGCCAGTTTCAGTTCTTCAAAGTTCATTGGGATGATCGCGCCCGTCCGGGGCGCAGGGATATCGGCCTGTACGGCGCTCGGAAGGACATTCCGGTCGACGGTCAGTCAAAGGCAGACATGGGTTCACAAGAGCGGGCGAGTCAGCCGGTGTGGTGACAGCCCCCAGCGGATTGCTGGTGTCGCGGCCAACTGAAGAGCGCGACGAGGCGTATTGTCGCACGTTTCCTGAGGTTGGCGGAAAGTCGCTGAGATCGCAAGTGGCGTCTTGGTAAGGCCAGGGTACTGTCGGAGGGGGCTTTGTTGTCCATCCCCTGTTCATGTGATGGGGGCAGCAATTGTTCGCGACTAGATTGGACTCCTTTCTCAAAAGCATAGGGGGGTCATCATGGCATTCATCCCTTTTCCAAGATCAGCAACACGGCTTTTGATCGCCGCCATGGCAAGTTTTGTGGCCGGGTGTGCTCCCATGCCCTTGCAAGTGGGATTGACCGAGTTGGGAACGGTCAGCAATTCGGAATATGGGGCGTATGGCACTCGCTTGATGCGGGCGATCAACATCAGCGGAACGGGTGCTGAGGATGTGGTTGGCATGGTCAGCTATGACCTTGACAAGTGGTCACTGTCGGAACAATTGCGGCGGCTTTGGCCCTTCAGGCAAGACTTTCCTGATATCACGTCTCCTCGGCTGATTCCCGGTCCGTCGAGCATTGAGGAGCGGGTTTTTTGCAAAGTTGAAGTGAAAGACAAGAAAAAAGTCTGCACTGAGCTTGCGGATGTTTCTCTGGATGACTTGACGAAACTGCGAGACGCTCTGGTGGCCTCTCAAGTCCAGGTCGATGAAGTGGCTCAGCTGAAAATCAAGCTGGCGGTGCTACAACTGGCGCGGGCCAAATTGGTTGAGATCGAGGCCTCAAAAGATAAGAGCCAGGAAAAAGCGGAGCAACAAGAACGCGTCCTGAAGGCGTTGCATCAGTTGTATCCGGGAGAGAAATTTTCCGAGGACTTGACGTCCGTAATTGATGGCGTCAATAAAGAACTGAAAGACCACCCCCTCGCCAGCAGCCTGAATATCATCAGGGATGTCACCAAAAAGGCCGGCGTCATCGTGACGCGTTGGGTAGGGAGCGCCAAGGGATCTACCAGCGCCGAGGGCGCTGGGCTGGCATCTGCTTCAGCGACTTCAAGCCATCACGTCAATGGCTACCTGATCCTGGGTTACCCGCGTATCACGACCTTGAAATTGGGTGAGGATTTCTTCAGGCGTCCCCCGGATTCAGACTTGGGCATCTTTGGCAAACCTGCCCGCAGATACCTCACCTATTATCAAGTGCGCGCACGGTATGTTTTGTATGCGGAAGGCCGCGCTTCTGAGTTCAGCGCGTCGTTGCAAGCGAACATCAATCAGACGCTTGAGCAAATCAAAGCGATCACGCAAGGCGGTAGGAATGAAGAGGCGTTGAAGAATTCACTGAATATTGACGTCAATGCTGTCTACGCCTTGGTCAATTCAAGCGCGAGTTCTGGGACGCTGGACGCGGCACAAAGCAAAACAGAGAGCTTGGATTGCAAGTTCTCTTCAGCACAAGGATGGTCTGACTGTTTGAAGAATGAGCTGACACGTTCAGAAGGTACTTTGCCTGTGATCAGTGTTCGTGCGAACTTGGAAGAGTTTGCCCGCGAGTTAGAGTGAGCGGCAGTTGAACGTCGAAATGAACTGGCGCCGCTTGCATTCCTAAGGGCAGACTGTGGGTGCCAACGCGAAAGATGTTGTGTTCGGGGCGGAAAGTCTTGCTTGCCGCTGTCCATGGTAGGTGGGGGCGTGCACCGCCTCGGGCGGTTAATTCCCGAGGCATACGGATTCCGCGGTCCCAATCCCGCGGCCCGACTATCCGTGCAGCGAGGACAGGAACTGCTGCAGCTCGGGCGTCTGCGGTTGGCCGAAGATCTGCGCCGGCGGGCCGGACTCGTGCACGCGGCCTTGGTGCATGAAGATCACGCGGTCGCTGACCTTGCGTGCGAAGTTCATTTCGTGCGTGACCATCAGCAGCGTCATGCCTTCCTGGGCCAGCGACTCCACCACGCGCAGCACTTCGCCCACGAGTTCGGGGTCCAGCGCGGAGGTGATTTCGTCGCAGAGCAGCACGGCCGGTTCCATGGCCAGGGCGCGGGCGATGGCTACGCGCTGTTGCTGGCCACCCGAGAGCTGTTCGGGCATGGCGTCGAACTTCTCGGCCAGGCCCACGCGCTCAAGCAGGGCGCGCGCCTGTTCAGTGGCTTCGGCCTTGCTGCGCTCTTTCACCAGCGTGGGCGCGAGCATGATGTTGCGGCCCGCCGTGAGGTGCGGGAAGAGGTTGAAGCTTTGGAAGATCATTCCCACGCGCTGGCGCAAGGCGCGCATGGCCATGGCACTGTCGTGCAGCAACTGCTTGCCGTCGACGATCAGCGAGCCCTCCTGGAATTCCTCCAGCCCGTTGATGCAGCGCAGCAGCGTGCTCTTGCCCGAGCCGCTCTTGCCAATGATGGCGATGACTTCGCCGCGACCCACGTCGAGGTCGATGCCTTTGAGGACTTCGTTCCTGCCGTAGCTTTTGCGCAAAGCGGTGATGCGCACGATGGGATCGGCATGAAGGACTTCAACGGCGGCTTGCATGGAGCTTTCTTTCAAGGGCCTGGGCGTAGAGGCTGATGGGCCAGCAGAGGGCGAAGTAGAGCAGGGCCACGCAGGCGAAGACGGTGAAGGGCTGGTAGGTCACGTTCGAGATCATGTTGCCCGCGCGCGTGAGCTCCACGAAACCGATCACCGAGGCGAGCGCCGTGCCCTTGACCACCTGCACCAGGAAACCCACGGTGGGTGGGATCGCGATGCGCAGGGCCTGGGGCAGGATGACGTGGCGCAGTTGCTCGCCGAAACTCAGGGCCAGGCTTTGCGCGGCTTCCCATTGGCCACGGGGAATGGCGGCCACGCAGCCGCGCCAGATCTCAGTCAGGAAGGCGCTGGTGTAGAGCGTGAGCGCCAGACCCGCCGCCGTCCAGGGCGAGGTCTGCAGGCCCAGCAGGGCGAGGCCGAAGTAGGTCAGGAAGAGCTGCATCAACAGCGGCGTGCCCTGGAAGAGCTGCACATAGGTGGCCACGGCCCGGTCCATGCCCCGCAGGTGCGCCAGCCGCAACACCAGCAGCAAGCCGCCCACAAGACCGCCGCCGATGAAGGCGATCAGCGACAGCACCACCGTCCAGCGCGCGGCCAGCAGCAGGTTGCGCACGATGTCCCAGAGGCTGAATTCGGGCATGGGCTGGGAGCTCCTTCAGCGTCCAAAAATGAAACGCGGCCCGGCCCAGTGCAGCAAACGGCGCAGCGCGACGGCCAGCAGCAGATAGACCGCCGTGACCACGATGTAGGACTCGAAGGTGCGAAAGCTCGCCGCCGAGATGACGTTGGCGGCGTAGCTCAGTTCCTCGGTGGAGATCTGCCCGCAGACGGCCGAGCCGAGCATCACGATGATGATCTGGCTGACCAGGGCGGGCCAGACGCGCTTGAGCGCTGGAGGCAGCACCACGCGGGTATAGACCTGCCAGCGGTTCAGCGCCAGGCTCAGCGCGGCTTCGATCTGCCCGCGCGGCGTGGCCTGCACGCCGGCGCGGATGATCTCGGCGGAATAGGCGCCCAGGTTGAGCACCATCGCGAGGATGGAGGCCGCTTCAGGGGACAGTCGCAGCCCCACCGAGGGCAGGCCGAAGAAGATGAAGAAAAGCTGGACGATGAAGGGCGTGTTGCGAACCAGTTCCACGTAGGCGCCCGTGAGGGTCTTCAACCACAGCGGCCCGCTGGCGCGTGCCCAGGCACAGGCGACACCCACGAACAGGCCCAGGGCCATGGCGATCGCCGTCAGCCCCAACGTCCAGGCCACACCCTGAAGCAGGAAAGGCCATTGTGCCAGCAGCAGGCTGAAATCAAGGGTGGTGGCCATGAGGGTGGGGCGGTGGGGTGGACGTGGATCTGGCCAAGGATCGTGTCGTCCTTATTCGGACAGGGGCAGGTCGCCGGCCGGACGGCCCAGCCACTGCTGGGACAGCTTGTCGATGGTGCCGTCCTTGCGCGCAGCGAGCAGGATGTCGTTGACCTTGGCGCGCAGCGCGTCCTGGCCCTTGGCGACGCCAATAAAGTTGGGACTGTCCTTGATCAGCAGCTTGTACTCCGCGCCGAGCTGCGGGTTCTTCTGCATCATCAGGCCGGCGTTGGAGACGCTGGTGGCGATGACTTGGGTCTGACCGGCGACGAAGGCGGCGGTGCTGGCGGCCTGGTCTTCATAGCGCTTGAAGACCATGCTGGACGGGCCGGCCTTGACCAGTTCCTGTTCTTCCATCGCGCCCTTGGCGACGGCGATGGTCTTGCCGCCCAGGTCGGCGAAGCTCTTGATGGCGAGGCTCTTGGGTGCGTAGACGGCCTGGAAGAAAGGCGAGTAGGCGTGCGTGAAGTCGATCACCTTCTGGCGTTCGGGGTTCTTGCCCAGGGTGGAGATCACCAACTGCACCTGGCCGGTCTGCAGATAGGGAATGCGATTGGCGCTGGTCACCGGCACCAGTTCCAGCGCCACGCCCAGTTTGTTGGCGATGAGCTTGCCCACCTCGATGTCCAAGCCCTGGGGTTGCAGGTCCAGACCCACGAAACCGTAGGGCGGGTAATCCGTGGGCACGGCGATCTTGATCTTTTTGGCCTGCATGACCTGGCTGAGCGCGTCTTGCGCTTGGGCCGACGTGCCCAGCAGGGCGAAGGCCACCGTGGCGGTACCGAGGACGGCGTGGAGGAAAGGGCGGCGTTGCATCATGGGGCTCCTGGGGGCGTGAGGTTGCGTTGCTGATGAAAGTGGGAAGCGAAATCCATGCCTGTGCAGTTGGCGCGGAGTCTAGGTCTGATCGGGCTTGGGTTGGTGTTTGTTGAACGCGCGCGGGCCTGCGTGAGGGGGATCAGGGGTTCTTGGCGTGGGCTTGCCAGAAGTCGCGGTGCAGGGCGGCGATGTCCTCTTCCATCTCCGCCACCGGGCCGATGACCTCGATGCGCTTCTGGCCCGCGGCGAAGACGGTGCGGCAGGGCAGGTCCATGGTCGGGTTTTCGTCGTGGCTGCCGGTGAGGGCGAGCAGTCGCCGTTCACTCAGGCCGTAGACCAGGCGACCGATGCCGGCCCAATACTGTGTGCCGGCGCACATGGCGCAAGGCTCGACCGTCGTGACCAGGGTGCAGTGGCCCAGGTACTCGCCCGGGTAGTTCAACGCCGCCGTGCGCGCGAGCACCGATTCGGCGTGGTTCACCGTGTCCACATTGCCCTGCTCGGCCAGCACGGTTTCGTCGTCGGGAGCGACCAGGAGGGCGCCGAACGGGTGGCGACCCAGTTGGTCGCGCGCGCGGCCTGCCACCGCGTTGGCGCGCGTCAGGTGGCGGATCACTTGTTCAGGCGTCACGCGTTTCTTTCAGTGACTCTGCGAACCGCGGTGTGCCCAGGCCGTGGTGTGCTTCTCGATGAAGCTGAACAGCTCGTACATCACCATGGCCATCGCGCCGACGACCAGCAGGCCGCTGAACGCCAGCCCCATCTTCATGGCCGAACCGGCCGAGATCAGCAGGTAGCCGATGCCTTCGTTGGCCGCCGTCATTTCCGACACCGTGGTGCCGACGAAGGCCAGGGTGATGGCGACCTTGAGCGAACCGAAGAAGTAGGGCAGGGAGCGCGGCAGGCCGACCTTGATCAGCACGTCCCAGCGGCGCGCGCCGAGCACGCGCAACACGTCTTCCAGTTCGGGTTCCAGCGTGGCCAGGCCGGTGGCGATGTTGACCATGATGGGGAAGAAGCTGATCAGGAAGGCGGTGAGGATGGCTGGGCCGATGCCGATGCCGAACCACACCACCAGCACCGGCACGAAGGCTGCCTTGGGCAGGGCGTTGAAGGCCGTCATCAGTGGGTAGACGGCGGCGTAGGCCAGGCGCGAACTGCCGATCAGGAAGCCCAGCAGCACGCCGACCCCGATGGCGATGCCGAAGCCCGCCATGGTGACCCAGTAAGTGCGCCAGGCGTGACCGGCGATGGTGGCTTTGTGTTCGAGCGTCTGTTCCCAGATGCGCAGGGGACTGGGGAAGATGAATTCCGAGACATTGAGGCCCGAGCAGATGATCTGCCAGAGGATGAGGATGAAGGTCAGCAGCAGCCAGGGGGCCCAGCGTTCGACGGCTTTGTGATGGTTCATGGGTCGGTTCCCGCTTATGGATTGATCACGGCGCCGGCCTGGCCCGTATTTCCGCGTATTGCGCCGATGTGCCCGCGCAGTTCCTGGACGATGTGGGTGAACTCGGGGGTGTAGGTCACGTCCAGATCACGCGGGCGCGGCAGGTCGATGTCGCGTTGCACGATGAAGCGGCCCGGGCCCTTGCTCATCACGTACACCGTGTCGGCCAGGAACACGCTTTCGCGCAGGTCGTGCGTGACGAGGATGACGTTGAACTTCTGGGCTGCGTGCAGGTCGCGCAGCGTGCACCAGAGCTCCTCGCGGGTGAAGGCATCTAGCGCGCCAAAGGGCTCGTCCAGCAGCAGCATCTTGGGCTCGTGGATCAGGGCGCGGCAGATGCTGGCGCGCTGCTGCATGCCACCTGATAGCTCCCACGGAAATTTCTTCTCGTAACCCGAGAGGCCCACGGTGGCCAGCAGATTGCGGGCGCGCTCCTCGTACTGCTTGCGGTTCTTCTTGAGCAGGGAGCGATGCGGCTCCACGATTTCCAGGGGAAGCAGCACGTTGTCCAGCGTGGTGCGCCAGGGCAGCAGCGACGGCGACTGGAAGGCCATGCCCGAGATCTTGAGCGGCCCCGTCACGGGTTGACCGTCGACGCGGATGCGGCCCATGCTGGGCATCTTCAGGCCGGTGGTCAGCTTCATGAAGGTGGATTTGCCGCAGCCCGAGGGTCCGACGATGGCGATGAATTCGCCCTGGCGGACCTTCAGGTTGATCGCTTCGACGGCGAACTGGTTCTGCGCCAGCAGTTCGTCGTTGTAGGCCAGCCAGACGTCGTTGAATTCGACGAACGGCCTGTCGGAGGAAGGGGCTTCGTTGGGCATGTCAGGAGGGCGCTGCTTGAAAAAACGGCCAGCAGTCCCGGGAACTGGCTGGCCGCAAGATCAGAAGAGAAAAGGGATGGGCGGGCTCTTACTTCTTGGGCAAGACGTCCAGATCGGCCTTGGCGGGCAGGAAGGCTCCGTTCCAGACCACCTTGGCATCGACCGGCGTTTTGGTCTTGAAGGCTTCTGACACCTGCGTGGCCATCAGCGCCAGGCGCTTGGCGTCAACCTGGCCGAAACCTTCCTTGTAGGTGTCGGGCGTGGCGATGGTCGAGTCGATGGCCATCTTCAGGCGGCGGGTTTCCAGCGCCACGTCGATGATGCCGTCGCGCTCCTTGATGTAGGCCACGGAGGCGGCCGGGTCGGCGATGACTTCCTTCACGCCCTTGGCGAAGGCCTTGAGGAAGGCCTTGACCACCTCGGGTTTCTCTTGCAGGAACTTGGGCGAGACGATGATGGCGTTGGCGTAGAGCTTCACGCCGTATTCGGGGTAGGGCAGGATGACCACGTCCTCGGTCTTGACGCCGCGCGCTTCCAGATTCAGCAGCGAGGTGAATGAGAAGCCGGTGATGGCGTCCACGTCGCCGCGGGCCAGCATGGTCTCGCGCAGCGGCGGGTCCATGGCCGTCCAGGTCACGCCGGTGATCTTGTTGGCGGCTTCGAAGATGGGGAAGGCCTTGCGGCCGGCGTCGAAGACGGGGGCGCCCAGCTTCTTGCCCGACAGGTCGGCCGGCTTGCTGATGCCGGACTTCTTGAGCGCCAGCACGGCGGCCGGGGTGCTGTTGTAGACCATCATCACGGCCACGGGCTTGTTCGGGGCGTCGGGGTTGTTGGCGTGGAACTCCATCAGCGAAGCCATGTCCGCGAAGCCCATGTCGTAGGCACCCGAGGCCACGCGCGTGACCGTGCCGCCCGAGCCGTTGCCCGCGTCCACCGCGACGTCCAGTCCAGCGGCCTTGAAGTGGCCCTTGGCCACGGGCTGCAGGAACAGGGCCGAAGGGCCTTCGAAACGCCAGTCGAGTTGGAACTTGACCGGGGTCTGGGCCTGGGCCAGGCCAAGGGTCAGCGTGGCGGCCAGGACGGCGGAGGCTTGCAGGAAGGAACGCTTGCGCATGATGAGGGAGCTCCTGATTGAGGGACGGCGCGGCGGACCGCGCGGGAGTGAAGGCGGCGCGTCGAAGGACGGCAGGATTCAGCACGGTGAATCAGCAAAAACGATGCCAGTTCGAAGCCGGATCGAAAACCTCTTTGGAAACATGAATGTATACAAATTGCACCCAAACCGGGGGCTTCAGTGGCTCGGGTTTTCGCGGAGGCGGGGCACGGGGCCGGGCGTTTCGGTTTGCCCTCAATTGGTGCATGCCATCTCCAGGGCGCCTGCCAGCGGTGCGTCGTTACGCCAGCCACCGGATCCGGTAGGTCGCGGCCGTGCTCGTTATCATCTCGGCCGATGTTCTTCGCTTTGTTCCGCTCCTGGCGCGGCCGCCTTGCCGCGTCTTCCGTCCGCTGGTGGTCGCTGCGCATCGCCAGCCTGCTGCTGTTCCTGCTCTGTGGCTTGCACATCGGCTACACACTGCGCGCCCAAGGGCTCAACCCCTTGCCCGAATCGGCCGCAGACGTGGCGCGCTGGCCCATCGTGCCGATCGAAGTACTGCATGTGCTCGATGCGACGGACGGGCCGTCTGGGTGGTTGGCGGGGGCCGCGCCTGTTCTCAACGTGCGTCTGGCGGACGACACGCAACGGAGCATGGAGTTTCCCGCACCGCTGACGTGGCCGGGGCGCCGCAGCGCCGCGCTGGATGACGCGGCCCTGCGCAAGCTGCCCGGCTGCATGGGCTATGTGCGTGGACAGACCTTGCGTGACGTTGGCGGGGCGGACCGTTTTCGCATCTGGGAATTGCACTGCGGGCCCGTTCACCATGCGTACGACGATTTTCGGGTGGCTTACGAGGCGGCGCGGGCCGATGGCCCGACGCCCCCGCGTTGGCAGTGGGGCTTGCTGGCCGCGCTGCTGGCGCTGGCTCTGCTGGCATGGGTGCCATGGGGTTCGCTCGGAGCCTCGACGGCGGACGCCTGAGCCGGTTCGTTCACGGGCTGAACCGCCCGCGGTGGCTCAGAACATGCCGTTGCGTTGGCCCAGCGCGAGGTGCAGGGCCGAATGGTCCAAGTCTTTGAGGCCGGTGCTGACGCCGCTGGCGTACAACTGCTCCAGCAGGGAGGTGATGGGCGTCTCCAGTCCCAGGTCTTGGGCCGTGGTGAGCGCGTTGCGCAGATCCTTGAGCTGGACGCTCATGCGGGCTCCGGGGGGGTAGCTGTGGTCCACCATGCGCTGTCCATGCACCTGCAGGATGCGGCTGTCGGCGAAACCGCCGGTGATGGCTTCGCGCACCTTGGCCGGATTGGCGCCACCTTTCTCGCAGAGCAGCAGCGCCTCGGCCACGGCGCCGATGGTGATGCCCACGATCATCTGGTTGGCCAGTTTCGTGAGCTGCCCGGTGCCGCTGCCGCCGACCAGGGTTGCGCGGCCCAAGGGCGCGAAGACAGGGCGGGCGCGCTCGAAGGTGGTGACCTTGCCGCCGACCATGATGACGAGCGTACCGGCTGCGGCGCCCAAGGTTCCACCTGAGACCGGGGCATCCATGTGCACGATGCCCATGCCGCCGAGACGTTCGGCGTGGGCCCGGGCCTGAGCGGGTTGGATCGAGGACATGTCCAGCAGCACCGAACCCGGGTGCATGGCGAGGGCGACGCCTTGGGAGAACAGCAGGTCTTCCACCGCGGCGCCGTCCGTCAGCATGGTGATGACAAATTCCGCGTCGCGCGCCGCCGCGGCCGGGCTGTCGTGCACTTGCGCGCCCAGGGCGGCCAGGCTGTCTGCCTTGGAACGCGTTCGGTTCCAGACACTGACCGCATGCCCCGCCTTGCAGAGGCCGCACAGGCGTTCCGCCATCGGGTAGCCCATGAGGCCAGTGCCTAGCAGGGCGATGTTCATCAAGTTTCCCCTTGTAGTTTGTGGGTGCGGCGCAGGTCGGATGCCTGCGATGCCGGTACGCGATTGTGATGGATTTGCATGGGATTTCTAGCACTGTTACGCCGTGGACCGGCCTCGCGGGGCCGGTGCGTGCATCCGTGTTGCGCGTGCGCACACGACGGGTGGCGCCCGCGGTCCCGGGCGGCTTCCTACAATCCGGGCATGTCCCTTGATTTGCCCGGCTCCGGCTCGCGTCCGACCTATCCCTCTTCTTCCGAGATGCCCCTGTTGGCGGGCCTCAATACCGAGCAGCGCGCCGCCGTCACGTTGCCTGCGGAACCCGCGCTCATCCTCGCGGGTGCGGGCTCGGGCAAGACGCGGGTGTTGACCACGCGCATCGCCTGGCTGCTGCAAACCGGACAGATTTCGCCCGGTGGCCTACTGGCCGTGACCTTCACCAACAAGGCCGCGCGCGAGATGATGACGCGCCTGCAGTCCATGCTGCCCGTGAACGTGCGAGGCATGTGGATCGGCACCTTCCATGGCCTGTGCAACCGCCTGCTGCGTGCGCACCACAAGACGGCGGGCCTGCCCCAGACCTTCCAGATCCTGGACACGCAGGACCAGCAAAGCGCCATCAAGCGCCTGTGCAAGCAGTTCAACGTTGACGAGGAACGTTTCCCCCCGAAGCAATTGCAGTGGTTCATCGGCGGCTGCAAGGAGGACGGCCTGCGCCCCGGCGACGTGGAGGCGCATGACCCCGACACCCGCAAGAAAGTGGAGCTCTACCAGCTCTACGAAGAGCAATGCCAGCGCGAGGGCGTGGTGGACTTCGGTGAGCTGCTGCTGCGCAGCTTCGAACTGCTGCGTGACCACGTGCCCGTGCGTGAGCACTACCAGCGGCGTTTTCGCCACATTCTGATCGACGAGTTCCAGGACACCAACAAGTTGCAGTACGCCTGGATCAAGCTGCTCGCGGCGCAAGGGACAGAGCATGAAAACGCCGTCTTCGCGGTGGGCGATGATGACCAAAGCATCTACGCTTTCCGCGGCGCCCGTGTGGGCAATATGGCCGACTTCGTGCGCGAGTTCCAGGTCCAGCACCAGATCAAGCTGGAGCAGAACTACCGCAGCTACAGCAACATCCTCGACAGCGCCAACGCGCTGATCAGCCACAACAAGCACCGACTGGGCAAGAACCTGCGCACCGAGCAGGGCGCGGGCGAGCCCGTGCGCGTGGTCGAATCCAGCAGCGACTTCGCCGAGGCGCAGTGGCTGATCGATGAGATGAAGCAACTCATCCGTGATGACGTGCCGCGCAAGGAGATGGCGGTGCTCTACCGCAGCAACGCGCAGAGTCGCGTTATTGAGACCGCGCTGTTCAACAGCGGCATTCCCTACAAGGTCTATGGCGGCCTGCGCTTCTTCGAGCGCGCCGAGATCAAGCACGCGCTGGCCTACCTGCGACTGCTGGAGAACCCGAACGACGACACCAGCTTCCTGCGCGTGGTGAACTTCCCGCCGCGCGGCATCGGCGCGCGCAGCATCGAGCAGTTGCAGGACGCGGCGCGGGCCGCGAACCAGGGGGCTGGGGCGTCACTGCACGCGGCGGTCAACGCCATGAGCGGCAAGGCGGGTGCCAATCTCTCGGCCTTCGTCGCCAAGATCGACGTACTGCGCGAGCAGACCCAGGGCCTGACCCTGCGCGAGATCATCGAACTCGTGCTCGAGCACAGCGGCCTGGTCGAGCATTACCGCGCCGAGCGCGAGGGCGCGGACCGCATCGAGAACCTGGAGGAACTGGTGACGGCCGCCGAGAGCTTCGTCAGCATCGAGGGTTTCGGCCGCGACGCGGAGGCGACGGCCGCGGCGGAGAACGCGGCGCCCGACGCGGACGGCGAGGTGCTGTCGCCGCTGGCGGCCTTCCTCACGCACGCCGCCTTGGAGGCCGGCGACAACCAGGCCCAGGACGGCCAGGACGCCGTGCAACTCATGACCGTGCACGCCAGCAAGGGCCTGGAGTTCGACGTGGTGTTCATCACCGGCCTGGAAGAAGGCCTGTTCCCGCACGAGAACTCCTTAAGCGACTTCGACGGCCTGGAAGAAGAGCGCCGTCTGATGTACGTGGCCATCACCCGCGCGCGCAAACGCCTCTACCTCAGCCTGGCCCAGTCACGCATGCTGCACGGCCAGACGCGGTTCCACATCCGCAGCCGCTTCCTCGACGAACTGCCCGAAGAAACGCTGAAGTGGGTGACGCCCCGTAACCAGGGCTTTGGCAGCGGCTTCACGCCGCAGAACAGCTACGGGCCGGGGCGTGGCAATGGGGCTGGCGGTGGCGGCGGTGCCTGGAACAGCGGCTGGGCGAACGCGAGCCGCTCGGGCGGTACATATGGGCGCGATGCGGGCCTCTCAGCCAGCAAGGTTGTCGAGCAGGCCCAGGAAGCCGCCACGGGCCTGCGCATCGGCATGAACGTCTTCCACAACAAGTTTGGGGAAGGCACGGTGCTCACGCTTGAAGGCGCGGGCGACGATGCCCGTGCGCAGATCAACTTCCCGCGACATGGGGTCAAGTGGCTGGCGCTGTCGGTGGCGAAGTTGACCGTGGTGGAGTGAGCGGGATGCGGTGGTGGTGGTCGTTGGGCACGCCTTATGGAGGGGCCTGCGCCGCGGTCTGCCGCCGCACGTCCTCGTAGGCTGCCTGGATCAGCGCCCGTAGCGTTGCTTCATCGGAGGCATCTTCGGACCGCAGCTTCACGTGACGCATGGAGCGGCCGCTGCCTTCGAGCAGGCCGACTGGGTCGGCGCCGCTTGCCAGGAGCGCCGCGCCACGAAAGAAGCCGACGTTGACATGGGCCTTGTAGGCCGCTACATGGGCGAAGGCCGCCTGACCCACGCACGCCGTGGGCATGCCATCGTGCAGCAGCTCGCGCACGTCGTCACCGCAATCGCGCAGGACCTGGAACCAGTGCTGCGCGAGAGCGCCCAAGGCCGGATCGGGCCCGCTGACGCGTTCCTGCAGCCAGACGTCGATGGCCGGATCGTGGGCACGCGCGTCAGGGAGCATGAAGAGCGAGGTCATGGGATTGCGATGTGGCAAGGTATCGGTCGCGTGTCCCCATTGTGCGGCCCTGACCCGGCGGGGTCGACAGGGGCCGCATGGGACAATCCTGACCCATGCACCCTCAAACCTTGCTGGACCTCTGCGCCGAACTGGTCCGGCTGACCCTCAAATTCGAACACCCGGCCGATGCCGTGGTGTCACATTTCTTCCGTGACCACCGTGGCCTGGGGCCGCGCGAGCGCGCGACCCTGGCGGAAACCGCGTACGCCGTGCTGCGCAAGAAGCTGCTGTTCGAGCGTTTGGCTCTCTCGGGCAGTGGACCGAAGGAGCGGCGTCTCGCCATTCTGGGCTTCTCTGGCGCGCGGGAGTTCATCAAGAGCGTGTTGTCCGAGCAGGAAAAACAGTGGCTGGACGCCTGCGACGGGGTGCGGCCGGATGAACTGCTGGACCTGCATCGCCACAATCTGCCCGATTGGCTGGCCCAGCCGCTGAAAGAGCGATTGGGCGACCAGGAGTTCTGGGCCTTGACCGAGAGCCTGAACCAGCAAGCGGGGCTGGACTTGCGCGTCAACACCTTGCACGACAAGCGCGAAGATGTGTTGCGCGAACTGAAGACGGCGGGCATCACTGCGCAGCCCACGCCGTATTCCCCTTGGGGCTTGCGCATCGCGAACAAGCCTGCCCTGAATAAGCTGGACGTCTTCACACGCGGTGCCATCGAGGTGCAGGACGAGGGCTCACAACTGCTGGCGTTGCTGGTGGAGGCCCGGCGTGGCGAGATGGTGGTGGATTTCTGCGCGGGCGCGGGCGGTAAGACCCTGGCCCTGGGTGCGAGCATGCGCAACACCGGGCGACTCTACGCTTTTGACACTTCCGCCCATCGGCTGGACGCGCTCAAACCCCGGCTGGCGCGCAGCGGCCTGTCCAATGTGCATCCGGCGGCGATTGCGCACGAGCGGGATGAGCGCGTCAAGCGCCTCTCGGGCAAGATTGACCGGGTACTGGTGGACGCGCCCTGCTCCGGTCTGGGCACGCTGAGACGCAACCCAGACTTGAAGTGGCGGCAATCCGCCCAAGCTGTGCAGGAGATGGCGGCCAAGCAGGCGGCTATTCTGGACAGCGCGGCACGGCTGCTCAAGCCGGGCGGGCGCCTGGTTTACGCCACCTGCAGCCTTCTGCGGCAGGAAAACGAGGACGTCGCCGAGGCATTTTCGGCTGCGCATCCGGATTTCGACCGGGTGCCGGTGGCCGATCTGCTGGAGCGGCTGCTGGCGCCATTGCCTGCGCAGACCGTGGATAAGCTGTGTTCCGGGGGCGAAAACGGGCGAAATTACCTTCATTTGTGGCCGCACCAACACAACACAGACGGCTTTTTCGCCGCTGTTTGGCACAAAAGGTAAGTATTTGATCTGAGTTAAGGTTTTTCGCCCTAAAACCCGGAGAATTCGGGAAGAGCGCTTGGGGTCTTCTAAAATGGCTCACCAAACAGACCCAGAATGAAACCAAAAGAGGGTCGGAGACTCCAACGGGGTGTTGAGAAGTTGCCCCCGCATTCAATTTCCATATATTGAAAGAATCCTATGTTCGTAACTGACTCGGTCGTGTTCAACGCCATCGTCGATTGGCTGGCGAATGGCCTGCTGAACCTGAGCTGGTGGCAGATCATTCTGTACGCCTTGGTGACGACGCACATCACGATCGCCAGCGTGACGATCTTCCTGCACCGCCACCAGGCGCACCGCGCGCTGGACCTGCACCCGATCATCTCCCACTTCTTCCGCTTCTGGCTGTGGCTGTCCACGGGCATGGTGACCAAGGAATGGGCTGCCATCCACCGCAAGCACCACGCCAAGTGCGAGCAGGCCGAAGACCCGCACAGCCCGCAGATTTACGGCATCCGCAAGGTCCTGACCGAGGGCGCCGAGCTGTACCGTGCCGAATCCAAGAACAAGGAAACCATGGCCCGCTACGGCCACGGCACCCCCGATGACTGGATCGAGCGCAACCTCTACACCCGTTACTCCTGGCAAGGCGTGGGCCTGATGCTGATCATCAACCTCGCCCTGTTCGGCGCGGCGGGTGCGGCGGTCTGGGCCCTGCAGATGGCCTGGATCCCGATCACGGCCGCCGGCATCATCAACGGCCTGGGCCACTACTGGGGTTACCGCAACTTCGAGGCGGCCGATGCCAGCACCAACCTGTCGCCCTGGGGCATCATCATCGGTGGCGAGGAACTGCACAACAACCACCACACCTACCCGACCTCGGCCAAGCTGTCGGTCAAGCCGTACGAGTTCGACATCGGCTGGCTCTACATCCGCCTGCTGAGCGCCGTGGGCCTGGCCAAGGTCAAGAAGACGCCGCCCAAGCTGGAACTGGGTGACATCAAGCCCGTGGCCGATGACAAGACGCTGGAGGCACTGATCGCCCATCGCTACGAGATCATGGCGGAGTACGCCAACGGCATGCAGCGCGCTTTCCGCAGCGAATTGAACGCGCTTAAGAACCGCATGACCGACAGCACGGCCGTCAAGGCGGCGGCCCGTTGGCTGCACCGTGACGCGGAAAAGGCGCCGGCCTCCGCTGCACCCCAACTGGCCCAGGCCCGTGCCGCGTCGCCCGTGCTGGACAAGATGGTCACGATGCGCGAAGAGCTGCGTCAGCTTTGGCTCAACACCTCGCTGAGCCGTGAGCAACTGCTGGCCAATCTGCAAGCCTGGTGCCACCGCGCCGAGGAAAGTGGCATCGCCGCGCTGCAAGAGTTCTCGCGCAAGCTGCGCATGGTCCGCACCTGATCACACACACGGCCGTGCCTCGGCCGATGGACTGCGCTGGGCGCGGTCCCTGATGCCCGACCGGTGACCAGCCCGCCCCGCAAGGAGGCGGGCTTTCTTTTTTCTTGAAGCGGGGGGAAGCGCAGGAGTGTCCTGGCTTGATGCTACTTGGGCGCGCTCAACGGACACCGTGGGTGCCCGTCAGGCAAGCAGTCTCAGACTGCCGCGGTCACGACCACCTCGATGCGCCAGTCCGGATTGCCCAGCCGGGCCTGCACGGTGGCGCGTGGCGGGGTATGGCCCGGGCTGACCCAGGTGTCCCAAACCGCGTTCATGCCCGCGAAATCCGCCATGTCGGCCAGGTAGATCTGCACCCGCAGCAGGCGCGTCTTGTCGCTGCCGGCTTCGGCCAGCAGCTTGTCCACCATGGCCAGCACCTCGGCCGTCTGGCCACGGATGTCTTTCGTGGCGTCGTCGGGCACTTGGCCGGCGAGGTAGACCACGCCGTTGTGGATGGCGACCTCGCTCAGACGCGGTCCGACGCCCAGGCGCAGGACGTCCGTGCCTTGTCCCGCGTCCGCGCTCATGCCTTCGGGCCCTTGAAGGACAGCAGCTCGGCGCCTTCGCCCGCTGACAGCAGGCCGGTCTGTGTGTAGATGCCCAGCTTGGCCCGGGTGTCTGTGATGTCCAGGTTGCGCAGGGTCAGCTGGCCGATGCGATCGGCGGGGCTGAAGGGCGCGTCTTCCACCTTCTCCATGCTCAGACGCTCGGGTGCGTAGGTCAGGTTGGGGCTTTCAGTGTTGAGGATGCTGTAGTCATTGCCGCGGCGTAGTTCCAGCGTGACCTCGCCGGTGACGGCGCGCGCCACCCAGCGTTGCGCGGCCTCGCGCAGCATGATGGCCTGCGGATCGAACCAGCGGCCCTGGTAGAGCAGGCGGCCCAGCTTCATCCCGTTGATGCGGTACTGCTCGATGGTGTCCTCGTTGTGGATGCCGGTCACCAGGCGTTCGTAGGCGATGTGCAGCAGGGCCAGGCCGGGGGCTTCGTAGATGCCGCGGCTCTTGGCCTCAATGATGCGGTTCTCGATCTGGTCGCTCATGCCCAGGCCGTGGCGGCCGCCGATCTCGTTGGCCTTGAGGATCAGGGCCACGGGGTCGTTGAAGCTCTGGCCGTTGAGCGCCACGGGCTGGCCCTCCTCGAAGCGCACGGTCACTTCCTCGGGTTTGACGACCACATCGTCTTTCCAGAAGGCCACGCCCATGATGGGGTTGACGATGCGGATGCCGCTGTTCAGATGCTCCAGGTCCTTGGCCTCGTGCGTCGCGCCCAGCATATTGCTGTCGGTACTGTAGGCCTTCTCGACGCTCATCTTGTAGTCAAAGCCGTTGGCGATCAGGAACTCGCTCATCTCCTTGCGGCCGCCGAGCTCGTCGATGAAGGTCTGGTCCAGCCAGGGCTTGTAGATCTTGAGCGACGGGTTGGTCAGCAAGCCATAGCGGTAGAAGCGCTCGATGTCGTTGCCCTTGAAGGTCGAGCCGTCGCCCCAGATGTTGACGTTGTCTTCCTTCATCGCGGCCACCAGCATGGTGCCCGTGACGGCGCGGCCCAGCGGCGTGGTGTTGAAGTAGGTCACGCCACCGGTGCTGATGTGGAAAGCGTTGGCCTGCAAGGCGGCGATGCCCTCGTGCGCCAGCTGGCGGCGGCAGTCGATCAGGCGAGCCAGTTTGGCGCCATAGCCCAGAGCCTTTTTCGGAATGGCGTCGTAGTCGCTTTCGTCGGGCTGGCCCAGGTGGGCCGTGTAGGCATAGGGCTCGGCGCCCTTTTTCTTCATCCAGAGCAGGGCGGCGCTGGTGTCCAGTCCGCCCGAAAAGGCGATGCCGACCTTCTGGCCGATGGGGAGGGATTGCAGGATGGTGGCCATGAGAGAAATATTCAGTATGGTTTTCTAAGGCGTCGCGAGGAGTCGTAAGGCTAGGTGCGTGAGGATTTTCTTCGGGCTGCAACGAAGCATCACGACTCCGCCGTAGCTTTCATCAGCCGAAGTGGCAGATGTAGTGATAGGGCTCTCCCGACACACGGATCTCGAATGTAGTGTTGCCGGGGACGCTGAATTTTTCGCCGGCGCCGGACTTGACCCAGGCTTCACTGCCCTTGAGCTTGTATTCGCAGGAACCGGCCACGCCTTCCATGATCTCGGGAGCGCCGGTATTGAACGTCAGGGTGGCGGGCAGGATGACGCCGACCGATTTTTTCGTGCCATCGGCCAGGGTGATGCTGTGGCTGACGCATTTGCCATCGAAATAGACGTTGGCTTTGGTGGTGACGGAAACACCGGCAATGTTGGCTGTGGTCATGGGGGAAGGCGGGGCTGAGGTAGGGAAAAGCGGAACTAGGGATTCTAAAGACGTCTGTTGGCGGGCAAAACCATGGCTGTTCGACGCGCCGGGCGGGACTCCCGCTATCGAGAATTGGTGGGATCTACCGATAAGAATGTCATGTACCCCTTGAGTCAAATCATGCGGCGGCTGGATGCCGCCGTTTTCGCTTTCCTTCTGTGCGCCTGTTCGGGCACGGCATGGGCGGCCGAGCCTGTTACTTCGGCTTCCGGCGCATCCACTCTGGAGGGGGCCGCCTGCAAGGGCTGGTTGGCATGCAGCCCATCGGGCACCAGCCCGGCTCCCGCACTCAAACCGCCCAAGCCCGTCAAACCTTCTGTTTGCAAGGGCTGGTTGGCCTGCGGTGAGCCTGACCCCACGGTCTCTCCCGTACCTGAGGCCGTTGCGCCCGGACCTGTTCCTGCCAGTCTGCCTGTGGCGGGCGAACCTGTTCCGCAAATCGTCCTCCCGGCCGCGGCGGAGCTTGTGCCCGTTGCAGAACCTGCCATCCCGGCCGTGGGCGCAATGCCTGCTCCGCCTGTGCCAGAAAAACAGACGAAGAAACCTGAAGCGCCTTCCCGGCCCGCGCCGGTGTCCGCGCCCCTTGTCAGTCCTTTTGGCCAGGCTTCTTTACGCAATCCAGCCGCACCCGCGGCCGTCTTGCAGCAGGGCCGGGGTGGTCAGTTCCGCATGGGACTGCTTTCGTTCGGGATGGGCTACGAGATCGGTGCCTTGAACAATATCGAGGATCAGATCGACGACACGAGCGAGCGCCTGGAGCGATTCACGATCACTGAGGCTGAATTGACTGCTCAAGTGAGCGGTAGCGCAAGTCAGGCGGATGCGGAAGCGGCATTGAAGAATTACGTTGTCAACAAGGTCAACACCGACGTCATTGATGTGGTCAATCCGGTGTTGGTTTCCTTGCGCCGGGAAGGGCAGGTGACCTTGTTTGGAGAGGCGCAGGTTCCGTTGACGCCCATGGTGGTGACTGTGGAGGCGTGGGGGGGCAGTCTGATGCTCGACGCGAGCTTTCAGGCGCTGGCCAACACGTCTGTGTTGACAACTCCGCTGGCCGCTTTGGACCCCAACGCCATCACCGTGGTAGTGATACCGGATGGAAGCGGAGGGTACGAAGCAACTGCAGATTTCAACTATGACGACGCAACGGCCAACGAAAGCTCCGTGCTCGTCAAGGCCGCGCTGATCAAGCAATACGGTCTGGGCTACAGCCACAACGTTTGGAAATCGTCCTTGTCGCCGGAATCATGGGGATCGGGTTGGCTCACGGTAGGCGGGCGGGTCAAGTACTACGAGGTCAGGCTGGTGCGTGCGGCTGTCAGGCTGAAGGACAACGACGACGCCGAAGATACGCTCAAGGACGCCGAGTCGGAAGACAGCACTGGGGTGGGCCTGGATCTGGGCGCGCAATGGTCGAGTCGTTACTACCGCGCGGGGGTCTGGGTCAACAACGTCAACAGTCCGAGCTTCAAATTCAACAAGCTGGATCTGTCCGGCTACAGCAATCCCACGATCAGGAAGGATCTGCAGGCCGGGTCGACGTACGTCATGAAGCCGCAGGTCCAGCTGGAGAGTGCACTCTATAGCGAGAGCCAGCATTGGGTGCTCGATACCAGTCTGGACGCCAATTCGGTTCGTGACCCGCTGGATCGCGAGTTCCAATGGCTTGCAGTGAACGCAGCCCACGTCACGAACACCTTCTGGATTCCTGGCTTCCGCCTCGGTTACCGTGAAAACCTGGTCGGTACTCAACTGAGCTACGCGACCGCCGGGTTGACCTGGTTTGGTGTGAACCTGGATCTGGCCTACGGATTGCAGACCATCAAGTACGATGGCGACACCTATCCGCGCAGCGTCATGCTCAACATCAGCTCGTCCATGACGTTCTGAGCTGAATCGGATCGCCAGCCCTGGGTGTGTGTCAGAGGCGCTGTTGCCAATCAATGGCGGCAAATCCCACGGTCACCTCTGTCCCTCCCCACTCGACGACAGGGCGCTTGATCACACTGGGCTGGGCCAGCATCAGGGCCCGGGCGCTTTGCGCGTCAGTGACTGCGGCCTGCGCAGCGGCGTCCAGCTTGCGCCAGGTCGTGCCCTGGCGGTTCACGAGCTTTTCCCAGCCCACGGCGGCCATCCAGGTGTCCAGCCGCTGCTCGGGGACGCCTTGTTTCTTGAAGTCGTGGAAGCTGACCTCCACGGCCTGCCCGGCCAGCCAAGTGCGGGCTTTCTTGACCGTGTCGCAGTTCGTAATACCGTAAAGAGTGATGCTTTTCTTCATGGGGGACAATTCTGACTTATGTCGGAATTGAACACATTGCAAGACTGGCTGGCGCATTGCGAGCGCCTGCACCCCAAGGGCGTGGATGGCATCACCCTGGGCCTGGAACGGCCGCGCACCGTGGCGCAGCGCATGGGCCTGAAGCTTGATTGCCCCGTGATCACGGTGGCGGGCACGAATGGCAAGGGCTCGACCTGCGCCATGCTGGAAGCCATCCTCGGCCAGGCGGGTTACCGTACCGGGGTCTATACCTCGCCCCACCTCGTGCACTTTGAAGAACGCTTGCGCCTGGGCGGCGAGATCGTGCAGGCCGATGCGCTGCTGCCTTCCTTTGCACGCGTCGAACGGGCCAGGATGGGGGAGGGCGCGGAAGTCGCGCTGAGTTACTTCGAATTCACCACGCTGGCCATCCTCGACTGCATGGCGCAGGCCCGTGCCGCAGGCCGGCTGGACGTGGCGATTCTGGAGGTGGGGCTGGGCGGTCGCCTGGATGCCGTGAACATTCTGGATGCCGATTGCGCCATCATCACCAGCATTGACCTGGATCACACGGAGTTGCTGGGCCCGGACCGCGAAAGCATCGGCCGCGAGAAGGCCGGCATCATGCGCGCGGGGCGGCCGGTGGTGGTGAGCGACCCCATGCCGCCAGACAGCGTGATCGACCATGCGCGGACTATCGGGGCCGAGCTCTGGCGCTTCGGGCAGGACTTCAACTATTCCGGGGACAAGCAGCAGTGGAACTGGGCCGGGCGTGACCGTCGTTACAGTGGCCTGGCCTATCCCGCCCTGCGGGGTGCCAACCAGCTGGTGAATGCGGCGGGGGTTCTGGCCGCGTTGACGGCCCTGCGCGATCGCCTGCCCGTCACGGCCCAGGCCGTGCGCAACGGCCTGGCCCTGGCGGCCTTGCCGGGGCGCTTCCAGATCATCCCGGGCCAGCCCACCCTGGTGCTGGACGTGGCGCACAACCCGCACGCGGTGGCCGCGCTGACGGCCAACCTGGACGCCATGGGGTATTTCCCGCGCACCCACGCGGTGTTCGGTGCCATGGCGGACAAGGATCTGGCCCCCATGTTCGCGCGCATCACGCCCCTGGTCGATCGTTGGTATTTCACCGATCTGCCCACGCCGCGCGCCGCCACAGCCGTGCAGTTGCAGGCCAGTTGGCAGGCCGCGAAGGCGGCGCTTCCGGGTGGCCTGCTCGGTCCAGGCGCGGCGGCCCAAGCCGCGGTGACGCTGCATGCCGATCCCCTACAGGCCTTGCACGCAGCCATGGCCGAGGCGGACCCCGCTGATAGAATCGTGGTCTTTGGATCGTTCTACACCGTGGGTGGCGTTTTGAAGGAAGGCGTGCCGCGCCTTCAGGCCCGGCACCTGACGGCCACCTCCTGAATCTGATCCACCCCAAGTCCGCACGCCAGCCTAGCCTGTCCAGCCCTTTAGCCCGAACGCATGGCCTTTTTCAAGTTCCGCAAGGGCGGCGATGAGCAGCCCACCCCGGCTGCGCAGCCCGAAAGCGTGGAGGCGCTGCGCCGCCGCGCCAAGAATCGCCTGATCGGTGCGGTCATCCTGGTGGTGGCGGGTATCGTGGGCTTCCCCCTGCTGGTGGACAAAGAGCCGCGCCCCGTGGCGCAGGATCTGCCCATCCTCATCCCTGCTCGCGATCAACTCGCACCGCTGGCCTCGCCGGCCGGCCCCGCCGCGCAAGGCTTGAACGCGCCTGCCCCAGGGACAGGGACCACGCGTGCCTCGGGTGGCGGTGCTGCTGCCCGCGCCTTCGAGGACGACGTGCCCGCCGCTGCGGCGACGCAGGGTGCGAAACCGCCGTCTGCCAGCGGCGCGGGGCAAGCCACTTCGGGTGAGGCGGCCGTGCGCTACGTGGTGCAGGTCGGTTCTTTCGGCGACGTGGCCCGCGCGCGCGCCGCGCGTGGAAAGCTGGAGCGCGCGGGACTGCGTCACTACACCCAGGTCATCGAAACCAAGGAAGGCCAGCGCATCCGTGTGCGTGCCGGCCCGTTCGACAGCAAGGCCGAGGCCGACCGCGCCGCCGCCAAGATCCGGCAGTTGGACATGGCTGCCGACGTGCTGAGCCTGTGAACGTCGTGACGTGGATTCGCACCTGATTTCCATGGCCTTGCTCGATACCGTGTTCCTGATCGGTCTGCTGGTCTCCATCTGCCTGGGCCTGTGGCGTGGCTTCGTCTACGAGGTGCTGGCCGTGCTGAATTGGTTGCTGGCCTTGCTGCTGGCCCAATGGCTGGGCGAGGATGTCGGCCGTTGGCTTCCGCTGGATGGGCAGCCCGAGGCGCTGGTGCGCGTGGTGGGTTACGTGCTGGTATTCGTGGTGTCGGTGTTCGTGGGTGGTCTGGTGGTCTGGGCCATCCCGAAACTGGTCGAACAGGCCGGCCTTCGTCCGGTGGACCGCATGTTGGGCGGCGCCTTCGGCATGCTGCGCGCCGCCATCCTGATGCTGGCCTTGACGGTGGGGGTGTTGATGACGTCTTTCCACCAGAGCGCCTGGTGGCAGGAGTCCTACGTTGCCCACTCGTCCGTCTGGGCCTTGCAACAGCTCAAGCCCTTGTTGCCCGCGGGTGTGGCCCAATATCTGCCGTGATCGTTCGCGGCTGTTCGTTTTGCTTGGGAAAGTTGCCCTGAAGGGGGAAGCGCTATGTGTGGAATCGTCAGCGTTGTCAGCAACGCGCCTGTCAATCAACTGATCTACGACTCCCTGCTTTTGCTGCAGCACCGTGGTCAGGACGCGGCGGGCATCGTGACCCAGCAGGACCGCAAGTTTTTCATGCACAAGGCCAAAGGCATGGTGCGTGATGTCTTTCGCACGCGCAACATGCGCGCGCTGCCAGGCAACTGTGGACTGGGGCAGGTGCGCTACCCCACGGCCGGCAATGCCTACAGTGAGGAAGAGGCCCAGCCCTTCTATGTGAACGCGCCCTTCGGCATCGTGCTTGTGCACAACGGTAACCTGACCAACGCGCAAGCGCTCAAGGCCGAGCTGTTCAGTACCGATCACCGCCACATCAACACCGAGAGCGACACCGAGGTACTGCTCAACGTGCTGGCCGACGAGCTGGAAAAAGCCACGCGCGGCAAACCGCTGCGCGTGGGCGATGTGTTCTCCGCTGTGCGCCAGGTGCACAAGCGCATCCGTGGTTCCTACGCGGTGATCGCCCTGATCGCGGGTCACGGCGTGTTGGCCTTCCGAGATCCGTATGGCATCCGCCCGCTCTGCTTTGGTCGCAGTGCCGAGAGCGGGGTGATGATCGCGAGCGAATCCGTGGCCCTGGATGGCACGGGGCACACCCTGGAGCGCGACATCGCGCCGGGCGAGGCGATCTTCGTCAACCTGGAAGGCCAGATCAGCGCCCAGCAATGCGTGGACGTGCCGCGCCTCAATCCCTGTATCTTCGAGTTCGTCTACTTGGCCCGGCCCGATTCCGTGATGGACGGCATCTCGGTCTACCAGGCGCGGCTGAACCTCGGCGAGTCGCTGGCCAAGCGCGTGATCTCCACCGTGCCACCCAGCGAGATCGACGTGGTGATCCCGATCCCGGAATCCAGCCGTCCCAGCGCCATGCAGTTGGCGCAACTGCTGGGCCTGCCCTACCGCGAAGGTTTCGTGAAGAACCGCTATGTCGGGCGCACCTTCATCATGCCGGGGCAGGGGGTACGCCAGAAAAGCGTGCGCCAAAAGCTCAATGTCATCACCAGTGAATTCAAGGGGCGCAACGTGCTGCTGGTGGACGACAGCATCGTCCGCGGCACCACCAGCCGTGAGATTGTTCAGATGGCGCGCGAAGCCGGTGCCAACAAGGTCTACATGGCCAGCGCCGCGCCACCGGTGCGTTATCCCAACGTCTACGGCATCGACATGCCCACGGTGCACGAGCTGGTGGCCCATGGCCGCACGGTGGAAGAAGTGCGCCAGATCATCGGTGCCGATGCGCTGATCTACCAGGATGTGGACGGCATGAAGCATGCCATCGGTAAGCTTGGCACCAATCTGGCAAGTTTCGAGGCTTCGTGCTTCGATGGTGTCTACGTGACCGGCGATATCCAGGCCGAGGACATCGAGCGCATGAACTCCAGCCGTGTCAAGGGCGATGAAGACGCGATGGACACTTCGCGCCTGGCTTTGCCGAATCATCAGGCCGATTGAATCGTGGATCGGACCGGCCCATGAGCGAGAAGAAACAGAGCGAAGGCTTGCGGCTGCAAACCTTGGCGGTGCGCGCCGCCGTCGAGCGCAGCCAGTATGGCGAAAATTCCGAGGCCCTGTACCTGACCAGTGGCTACGTGCAACCCAGCGCCGAGGCTTCTGCGCGCCGTTTCGCGGGCGAGGAAGAAGGCTACACCTACGGCCGCTCGGGCAATCCCACGGTGAGCAGCTTCGAGCAACGCCTCTCCGCGCTGGAAGGCAGCGAGGCGACCATGGCCACGTCCTCTGGCATGTCGGCCATCATGCTGATGTGCTTTGCCCTGCTCAGGGCGGGCGACCACGTGGTGTTCTCGCAGTCCATGTTTGGCTCGACCATCAAACTCATCGGTTCCGAGTTCGCGCGCTTCGGCGTTGAATCGACCACGGTGCCGCAGACCGATCTTGCCGCCTGGAGGGCGGCCATCCGCCCGAATACCAAGCTGCTGTTCGCCGAGACGCCGACCAATCCATTGACCGAAGTCTGCGACATCTCGGCCCTGGCCGAGCTCGCGCACGACGCCGGTGCCTGGCTCGCCGTGGACAACTGCTTTGCCACGCCGGCGCTGCAGCGTCCGATCGCGCTGGGTGCGGACATCGTCATGCATTCCGGCACCAAGTACCTGGATGGTCAGGGCCGCGTCATGGCCGGAGCCTTGTGCGCCACCCAGAAGATGGTGATCGAGAAGTTCCTGCCCGTGCAGAAAAACAGCGGCATGGTGCTCTCGCCCTTCAACGCCTGGGTTGTGCTCAAGGGCATGGAGACGCTGGACATCCGCATGAAAGCGCAAAGCGCGCTGACGATGGAATTGGCGCAGTGGCTGGAGCAGCACCCTGCCGTGGCGCGGGTCTATTACCCCGGGTTGCCCAGCCACCCCCAGCACGCGCTGGCGATGCGCCAGATGAGTCTGGGCGGCGCTGTGTTGTCCTTCGAGGTCAAGGCGAAGCACCCCGAAGAGGCCCGAGCGCGGGCGTTCCATGTGCTGGATTCCATGCAGGTGCTGTCCTTGTGCACCAACCTCGGCGACACCAAGACCTTGCTGACCCACCCGGCCAGCACCTCCCACGGCAAGCTGTCCGAGGCGCAGCGCCAGGCGGCCGGCATCGGCCAGGGCCTGATCCGCGTGGCCGTGGGCCTGGAGCATCCGCAGGACGTGCAGGATGACCTCGTGCGCGGTCTGAACACCTTGGCCTGATATGACGACAAAAATCAGAACCCGTTTCGCCCCGTCCCCGACCGGCTTCATCCACCTTGGCAACATCCGTTCCGCCCTCTACCCCTGGGCCTTCGCGCGCGCGAACCAGGGTACCTTCATCTTGCGCATTGAGGACACGGATCTAGAGCGCTCCTCGCAGGCCGCCGTGGACGTCATCATCGAAGGCATGCAGTGGCTGGGCCTGGACCACGATGAAGGGCCGTTCTACCAGATGCAGCGCATGGACCGCTACAAGCAGGTGCTGGCCGAGTTGCAGGCCGCGGGCCATGTCTACCCCTGCTACATGAGCGTGGAAGAACTCGACGCGTTGCGCGAGCGCCAGATGGCGGCCAAGCAGAAGCCGCGTTACGACGGCACCTGGCGACCCGAGCCGGGCAAGACCCTCCCGCCCGTGCCCGTGGGGGTGCAGCCGGTGCTGCGTTTCAAGAACCCCCTGAGTGGTTCGGTGGTCTGGGACGACAAGGTGAAAGGCCGCATCGAGATCAGCAACGATGAACTGGACGATCTGGTCATCGCGCGACCCGACGGTACGCCCACCTACAATTTCTGCGTCGTGGTCGATGACATCGACATGGCCATCACCCATGTCATCCGGGGTGACGATCACGTCAACAACACGCCACGGCAAATCAATATCTTCCGCGCCTTCGGCAAGGAGCCACCGATCTACGCCCACCTGCCCACGGTGCTGACGGAAGTCGTTGACGAGCAAGGCGAGAAGCACGTCGAAAAAATGTCCAAGCGCCATGGCGCCAAGCCCGTCACGCAATACCGTGACGAAGGCTATCTGCCCGATGCCATGGTGAACTACCTCGCGCGCCTGGGCTGGAGCCACGGCGACGACGAAATCTTCAGCCGCGCGCAGTTTCTGGAGTGGTTCAACCTCGACCACCTGGGTCGCAGCGCCGCGCAGTTCGACGAAGCCAAGCTGCGCTGGGTCAACGCCCAGCACTTGAAGGCGATGGCGGATGATGCGCTGGCCGTCTTGGTGGCGGAGCAACTCCGCAAGCGTGGCGTTGCGGTGGACAGTCGTCTGACCGGCATTTGCGGCCTGTTCAAGGATCGCTGCGAAACCACAGTGGCGTTGGCGGACTGGGCTGAAAAATTCTATGGCGATGCGCTGGAGATCCGGCCGGAAGACCGGACGCAGCACTTGCCCGAGACGATCCGTCCCGCGTTGTCGCAGTTGGCGGACCAGTTGCAGGCTCTGACGAACTGGGACAAGACGACCATCGCGGCTGCCATCAAGGACGTGCTGGCCCAGAACAAGGATCAGGGCCTGAAAATGCCGCAACTGGCCATGCCGGTGCGCGTGCTGGTGCTGGGCACGCCGCAGACGCCGTCGCTCGATGCTGTGCTGGCACTGCTCCCACGCGAAAAAGTTTTGGCCCGTTTGCGGAAGGCGTAATTTATCCCCTATAATGCGAGGCTCACGACGCTTCGGCGGTTGCTGAAAACGATGAAGGTCAGGTGAATGGCAACGTTCATGGGGCAGACATCAAAAGCAACAAGCGGGGGTATAGCTCAGCTGGGAGAGCGCTTGCATGGCATGCAAGAGGTCAGCGGTTCGATCCCGCTTACCTCCACCATCTGAAGCGTCGCGAGATGGTTAAGAAGTTCCTTGAGGCATCGCAAGATGCGGAGGGGAGTTTCAAAGTCCAAGGTTTTGACCCTATCGTCTAGAGGCCTAGGACATCACCCTTTCACGGTGAGTACCGGGGTTCGAATCCCCGTAGGGTCGCCAAGTTTTGTGGCGCTTGGTCTGTTGTGCAAGAGTAATCAAGCACGATGGGCGAAAGTCACACCAACGCGGAGTGGTAGTTCAGTTGGTTAGAATACCGGCCTGTCACGCCGGGGGTCGCGGGTTCGAGTCCCGTCCACTCCGCCAAGATACAAGGGCTTGCCGCTCACCAGCGGCAAGCCCTTTTCTTTTGTCCCTGGTCAGCCTGATCTCTGTTCAGATCACCATGCCCTTGCTCGTCATCATGCTTCGCGCCCTGCCCGTCCAGCCCCAATGGTTGATGTCGGCGCTCGGTGTCGGGCTGCTGGCGATGGCGCCGCTGTCCTCCCATGCCCAGTCCGCCAGCGCGGAAAATCGCTTGGCGGCTGCGCCGGTCCTGATCAAGGTCTATGGCTATACCGAAGGCGGCGTGGCGGTCTTTCCTGGCAGTGTTCCCAGCCGCAATCCCCACACGATGCAGCGGTTTGCCTGCGAGGCTTGTGATGCACCGTTGCGCGCGGAGCGCTTGGATTGGCGCACCACGCCCTTGTACCAACGTGAATACGCCAAGGAAATCAACGCGGCGGCGCGCCGTTACGGCCTGGATCCGGCCTTGGTGCGCGCGGTGATCCACGCCGAATCCGGCTTCAAGGCCGATGCGCGTTCCCCCAAGGGCGCGCGTGGCCTGATGCAGCTGATGCCCGCCACGGCGCGCGCGTTGGGCGTGCGCCAACCGCACGATCCGCGACAAAGCATCGATGGGGGTGCGCGTTACCTGGCCGAGATGCTCGCGCGTTTTCGCAACGACGTGAACCTGGCGGCGGCCGCCTACAACGCCGGGCCGCAGGCCGTTCACGCCTATGCTGGCGTACCGCCTTATGACGAGACGCGCGCCTACGTGCAGCGCGTGCGGGTGCTCTTGTACCGCTATCGCCGCGCGGCGCAACTCGACTGGCGGGGATGAACTGCTCGGGGCAGGGTTGTTCGTCCGGTTCCTGCGCAGAAAAAGGGCATGGCTGACAATCTTCGGCCATGGATACCTTGCAACAGCATTCCGCGCCGGCTGGCGCAACCGACACATCGGGCGTCGCGTCGCGCCTGCCTCGCTATTCCTTGCTGGACCTGGTGGCCGTGCGCGAAGGCGGCACGGTGCGCCAAGCGCTGGACTTGGCCGTGCGTACCGCACAGCACGTCGAAGCCCTGGGCTACACCCGCTATTGGCTGGCCGAGCACCACAATATGCCGGGCATCGCAAGTTCGGCCACGGCGGTGCTGATCGGCCACATCGCAAGTGCCACCCGGCACATTCGCGTTGGCTCGGGTGGGGTCATGTTGCCCAACCATGCACCGCTCACGGTGGCCGAGGCCTTCGGCACGCTGGCCGAGTTGTACCCGGACCGCATTGACCTCGGCCTCGGTCGCGCGCCCGGCACTGACCCGATGACCATGCGCGCGCTGCGGCGTGATCGTGTGGAACGCGAGGAAGATTTTCCGCAGGACGTGGCCGAACTGCAACGGCTGCTGGGCCCGGCCCAGCCCGGCCAGCGCCTGACGGCCACCCCGGGCGCGGGTACCAACATCCCCATCTGGTTGCTGGGCTCCAGCTTGTTTTCCGCGCGCCTCGCCGCTGAGCTGGGCTTGCCCTACGCCTTCGCGTCCCACTTCGCGCCGCGTTATCTCCTGCAGGCGCTGGAGCTTTACCGCAGCCTGTTCCGGCCCTCGGCGGTGCTGAGCCGCCCGTATGTCGCCATTGGCGTGCCGGTGGTGGCCGCGCCCAGCGACGATGAAGCCGACTACCTGGCCAGCAGCACCTTCCAGCGCGTGCTGGGCATCGTGACGGGCAAGCGGGGTTTGCTGCCCCGTCCGGTCGAGCACTACATGGACAGCCTGCATCCGCAGGAGCGTGCCGCCATCGCCGACTTTCTGGGCGTGGCCGTGATCGGCGGACCTCAGACCTTGCGTGAGGGCCTGGCGCAATTGGCACGACTCACCCAGGCCGATGAGTTCATCATGGTGTCGGATGTGTACGAACCCGAATTGCGTCTGCGCTCGCTGGAATTGACGGCGGCGGCCATGCAGGCCTTGCCCATGGACGAAGCGGCCTTGGCTGCTGACGGACAATGGCGGGCATGAACGCCAATACTGAATCCCAGGCCGGATCACAGGCCAATCGCCCTGAATTGCCGGATCATCTGTCCATCGATGTCCGCAGCCCGCACCATGTGGCGGCTGTGTTCGAACACGACGTGGGCATACGCTTCAACGGCAAGGAACGCCACGATGTCGAGGAGTACTGCGTCAGCGAAGGCTGGATCAAGGTGCCCGCAGGCAAGACGCTGGACCGCAAGGGTCAGCCCCTGATGCTCAAGCTCAAGGGCCAGGTTGAACCCTTTTATCGCTAGGGTTTCCCCCGTACATCCTCCGTGACAGGCCCGTTTACAACCTCATCAGGCGGTTTTCATATCGTGGATAAAACTCTGGTAATTTGTAAGGTTTTACCGCGCCGCTGCGCCGCCTTTACCTGCACTTCATAAAAGCTCGGTAACTTTCGTTCCGCATCACGAAATCGATAGAAATCGGAGATGTGAGTCTTGTTGTTTAGTGAGTCAACTCCCAGGAGAAACTGAAATGGCCAAAATGTCCAAACTGCTCGCCACGCTGATCGCCGGTCTCTTCGCCGCCTCCGTGTTTGCCCAAGCTCCGGCCCCGGCTGCTGCTCCTGCAGCAGCTCCGGCCAAGGCTGAAGCCAAGCCGGCTGCGAAGAAGGAAAAGAAGGTTGAGAAGAAGACCGAAAAGAAAACCGAAAAGAAGACCGAGAAAAAGACTGACGCTGCTCCGGCCAAGTGAACAGCCGCCGCAGGATTTGAGAAGATCCTGAAGAACGCTTCTGAAAAAAGCCCGCCCTCCGGCAACGGTGGCGGGCTTTTTCTTGGGGGGTCATGATGCCCGATGGGGAATGCATGCGTCATGACACTGGCCCTCCGGCTCTCAAGGGTTTGGACGGGCCCTACACTGACTGCCCCGTACCACTCATTCGCAGGAGGTTTCCATGCTCAACACCGATCTGGACAGCGAATTCAAGTCCCTCTTATCGGTGCCCACCGACCCACCTGGCCAGTCCGGTGCGAGCCGGCGCACGGTCATCAAGACCGCTCTCGGGGTGGGTTACGCCGCCTCGGTGTTGCCCATCATGGCGCAGACGGCGATCACCACGTCATCCGCCGGACTGACGGCGGGGGAGGTGACCATCTCCGCGCAGGGCGGCTTCAAATTGCCGGCCTACCGGGCGCAACCCGCCGGCAAGACGGGATTGCCCGTCGTGCTGGTGCTGTCCGAGATCTTTGGCGTGCACGAGCACATCGCCGATGTGGCCCGACGCTTCGCGCACGCGGGGTATCTGGCCATCGCACCCGAGCTGTTCGTCCGTCAGGGGGATGCCAAGAGTTACACCGAGATCGGCAAGCTCATGAGCGAGGTCATTGCCAAGGTGCCTGATGCGCAGGTCCAATCCGATCTGGATGCGACGCTGGCCTGGGCCGGTGCGAATGGCGGTGACCTCAAGCGCGTGGGGGTCACAGGTTTCTGCTGGGGTGGCCGGCAGGTCTGGCTGTACACCGCGCACAACCCGGCCGTGAAGGCTGGCGTTGCCTGGTATGGCCGACTCGTGGGCGCGCCCAGCGACCTGACGCCGAAACAGCCGGTCGACGTGGCCGGGCAATTGAACGGCCCCGTGCTCGGCCTGTATGGTGAAGCCGACACCGGCATCCCCCAGGAGAGCATCGCCCAGATGAAGCAGGCGCTGGGGGCCGGCAACACCAACGCCAAGGCTTCGCAGTTCGTGGTCTACAAGGACGCACCGCATGCCTTCCATGCCGACTACCGGCCCAGCTACCGCAAGGAAGCCGCCGAGGACGGCTGGAAGCGCGCCCTCGCCTGGTTCAAGTTGAACGGCGTGGTCTGAGGCTGAGGCGAGTGGCCGCCCGCCGGCGGAGTCGTCGGGGCTTGACAGGTCTGGGACAATCCCGGATATGACGACATTTTTCGCGATTCTTCTTGGCACAGTGGCCGCCGGCATTGGCAGTGTCTGGCTGGCCGCTGCGCTGAGTTCCAGCCTCGTGCGCTACACCCAGCACATGCTCAGTCTGGCCGCGGGAGCCTTGCTGGGGGCCGCTTTTCTGCATCTGCTGCCCGAGGCGTTCGAAAGCGCCGCGCATCTGCGGCTGGCGGTGCCAGCCCAGAATGCCCTGGTCCACGGGATCGGGACAGACACCCTGTTCATCATCCTGCTGGCTGGTGTCGTGTTCTTTTTCCTGCTCGACAAGGCCGAGCTCTGGCATCACGGCCATGAACACCATCTGGGCGCCGATGCCGATGGGGAAAAGCACGCACATGCGCATCCGGGGCATGTCCATGCGCACGATCACCATGACCACGCCCATGACCCGCACAACCGGATGTCCGGTGGCTGGACCGTGCTGGCAGGGGACAGCGTGCACTGTTTCGGCGACGGCATCCTGATCGCTTCCGCGTTCATGGCCGATTTGCGCCTGGGCGTGATCGCCGCGGTGGCCGTGCTCGCGCACGAGGTGCCTCACCACATGGGCGATCTGGTCGTGCTGCGTGCCGCCAGCGGTACCCGCCGTGCCGCCTTGCTCAAGGTGTCACTGGCCGGGGCCATCACCGCCTTGGGCGGCGTGCTGGGTTGGTGCCTGGTGGACTGGTTGCACGACTATCTACCGTACTTCCTTGTGATTGCTTCCAGCAGCTTCATCTATGTGGCCTTGGCCGATCTGATCCCGCAGCTGCAAAAACGGCTGAGCCTGTCCGCCACCCTGGCCCAGATCGCCTGGCTGCTGGTGGGTATCGGTCTGGTCATGCTGACCAGTACCGTTGCCCACGCCCACTGAGGACACATCCATATTCACCGCCATGAGTTTCGAACGCCTGTTTTTCTCCGTCTTGGGTTTTTTCCTGCGCCTGGGCCTGCTGCTGATCGGCTTGCTGGTGATGGTCTTGGTGCTGGCGCTGAGCGTGCTCATGCTCGTGGGCTGGGGTCTGTATGCACTGGTCGCCCGTCTGCTGGGCCGTCCCGTGCAACCCCTGGCCTTCACCATCCTGCGCCAGACGCAGGCGCAGTTCTTCCGGCGCGCTCAGGCCCGGCCCGGCGCGCCGGGTGGCGCCGAGGTCATTGATGTGAATTCACGCGAAGTGGACGCGTCACCATCGGACCGGCTAGGACGCTAAGGCGGCAGGCCGGTTCAGGCCGGAGCGGTTCCGCCTGCGGGGTGCTTCGCGGGAGGGCTAGCCCTTGGCGACGGGGCGCGACGGGTCACTGCACCATTCGCTCCAACTGCCAGCGAACAGCGCGGCGCGACCCAGGCCGGCCAGTTCCATGGCCAGCAGGTTGGGGGTCGCGGTCACACCGCTACCGCACTGGTGCACCACCGAGGCCGGATGGCGACCGCCTAACAGGGCGTCAAATTCCGAGCGCAACTGCGCCGGTGTCTTGAATCTGCCGTCCGGGCCAAAGTTGTCACTGTAGGGCCGGTTGAGCGCGCCCGGAATGTGACCGGCCACCGGGTCGAGGGGCTCCACCTCGCCGCGAAAGCGGGCCGGGGCACGGGCGTCCACCACGGTCTGCAGGCTCGATTGGTTGAGGTTGGCGCGCACCTCGTCCACGGTGACCAAGCGTGCCAGGAGCTTGCCAGGCTGGAAGGGCGGGGTGCCAGACGCCACTGGTGGTGTTGGTGCGGGGCCGCTGGCCACGGGGCCCTGGATCGCCTGCCAGGCGGGCAGACCCCCATCCAGCACGGCCACGGCCTCGTGCCCGATCCACTTGAGCATCCACCACAGGCGCACGCAAAAGCTTGAACTCTGGCGGTCATACACCACGGCTTGCATGCCACTGTGAAAGCCGATGCGGCTCAGCCAGTCCGCAAAGACCTCGCGCTGGGGCAGTGGATGGCGGCCGCCCGAAGCTGCCATCGGCGGCGTCTTGCCGACCCCATGGGTCTGGGCTGCGTCCTTGGCGCTCAGGTGCCGGTCCAAGTCGGCACGTACCGCGCCGGCGATGCGCAATCGCTCGAATTGTGCGTCGCCTTCCGTAGGCTGCGCCAGGTCGAAGCTGCAATCAAAGATCATCACGGGCTTGCGTTCGCGCAGCAGGCTTTGAAGTTCAGTAGCGGAAATCAGCGTTGTGTAGGGCATGGCGGGCGTGGGGGAGACGTGGATTTTTCAGTGATCTTCGGCGGGCGTGTTCGGCACGGTGCGCTCGCGCAGCAGGATGGCGACCACGCCGGTGGCGAGGATGAGCACGATGCCCATCCAGCCCGACAGCGGGAGTTCGTCGCCGAACAGCAGCAGGCTGTAGAGCGACGCGAACACGATGCCGGAGTACTGCAGGCTGGCGACCGTGAGTGTGTGGCCGCGGCTGTAGGCGCGCGTCATGCACCACTGGCCCAGGGAGGCCAGGATGCCGATGGGCACCAGCCAGGACGCGGCTTGCCAGCTCACCTGCGACCAGGGCGTGAAACCGACGATGGCGCAGCCAATCAGCCCCATGACGAAGGTGCCGGCCGCGAAGTAGAACACCGTGCGTCCTTCTGGCTCGCCGACCTTGCCCAGCGCCGTGACCTGCATGTAGGCCAGGGCGCCGCCAATGCCGGAAAGCAGGCCGATCAGACCGGCCAGCAACTGGTCGTGGTCGATGGTGGGGCGCAGAACCAGGATCACACCCGCGAAACCCAGCAGCACGATGAACAGCATGGGGCCCTGGCGCTGTGCCTGCGTGAGGCTGAAGGTCGTCAGCAGCGCGCCACCGATGAGGAAGGCGGCGACCCAGATGCTGCTCATGTAGTTCAACGTCATCGCCGTGGCCAGGGGCAGGTGGGCGATGGCGTAGAACCAGGCGATCATCGAGAAGCCGCCGACGAGGCTGCGCCAGACATGCATGCCTGGCACGGGGGTCACCAGCCTGACGCCTTGCCTGTGCAGCACCAGGCCGAGGAAGACCATGCTGATGACGCTGCGGTAGAAGACCAGTTCAAAGATGTTGAACGAGGTTGACGCGTACTTCACGGCCACGCCCATGGTGGCGAAGAAGAAGGCGCCCAGAACCATCCAGAGGGCTTGCATAGGAAAGCGGCCCCGGTGGCACCGCAGAGTTGAGAAGCCTCTATTACACCCGGAATTCCTTGGTCGCTCAGACGCCGGGCCGTTGATCCGCTACAGCGAGAGTCCGTGGTGCCAATCCACGGGCTCTCGCATGCGGCGCGTGCTTTTGCCGCCTTACACGCCCAGTTGCCTGCGGTACCACTCGTGGAAGTGCTGCATGCCGTCTTCCATGGGGCTTTGGTAGGGGCCGACCTCGTTCTCTCCGCGCTGCATCAGGGCCTTGCGGCCGGCGTCCATGCGTTCGGCGATTTCGTCGTCCTCGACGCAGGTTTCCATGTAGGCGGCCTGCTGGGCCTCGACGAATTCGCGCTCGAAGGCGGTGATTTCCTCGGGGTAGTAGAACTCCACCTTGTTCAGGGTTTTGTCGACGCTGAGGGGGTGCAGGGTCGAGACCGTCAGCACGTGGGGGTACCACTCCACCATGATGTGCGGGTAGTAGGTCAGCCAGATCGCGCCGCGCTCGGGCTTGAGTCCGTCGCGGTACTTCAGCAACGCCTCGTGCCAGCGCTGGTAGGTGGGCGACCCCGGCCGTTCGAAGGCATCGGACACGCCGACGGTCTGCACGGAGTAGTGCTCCTTGAACTCCCACTGCAGGTCGTCGCAGGTCACGAAGCGGCCCAGGCCCGGATGGAAGGGGCCGACGTGGTAGTCCTCCAGATAGACCTCGATGAAGGTCTTCCAGTTGTAATTGCATTCGTGCATTTCCACGCGGTCCAGCGTGTAGCCACTGAAGTCCAATTCCGTGCGCGGGCCCATGCCCGCGAGATCGGCGGTGATGTCCCGGCCTCCGCTGGCGGGGTTGCTGACCAGCCCGTCCTCGAACAGCAGGCCATTCCACTCCTGCAGCCGGTATTGGCTCAGGTGCAGGCAGGGGTCCTCGGCGAAATGGGGCGCGCCGATCAACTGGCCGCTGCCCGAATAGGTCCAGCGGTGCAAGGGGCAGACGATGTTGCCTCCCGCATGGCCCTTGCCTTCGTTCTGGAGATTGCCCCGGCCCTGCAGCATCACGGCCTGCCGGTGCCGGCAGACATTCGATTGCAGGGTGATGGAACCATCACGCTGGCGCACCAGGACACGGCCATTGCCTTCATGGGCCAGCACATGGTAGTCGCCCACTTCGGGCACGCTGGCAGCGTGGCCCACGTAACGTGGGCCACGACCGAAGAGCTCTGTCATCTCACGCTGGAAAAGCGCCTCGTCGAAATAGCTTGTGACGGGTAACTGGCTGTGCGCCTGCTGCAGTCGAAGGCTTAAATCAGACATGGTGTCCTGACCTAAAGCTCCCCCCTTCTGGGTGGAAGGTACTGGAGGTTGGCACGCTCGGGAGCGTGAGAAAAAGGGAATGACCCGCAGGGAATCGGCCTTTCCGGGCCTCGATTGAGAAGCCGGAGCAAGCCGCCGCGAGCCAAGGCGAAAAAAGAGGCGCGATTGTACCCCCGGGGTCGTGACGGACAAGCTTTATCTCGCAGCAGGGCACAAGGGCTTTGCACATCGTGCGCTTGAAGGCCTCGCGCTGGCCCGCCCCCGCGCGCCGCAAGGCCTAAAATGCCCGATCCTTTTGTCCAGAACGTTTCCATGCCGAAGGCACCTTCCCCCTCCTCCGCCGCTTCCGAGTCCGGCGTTGCCGCTTTGCCGGCCACCTACGACGAAGCGATGCGTGAGCTCGAGCAACTGGTGATCCGGTTGGAATCGGGCGAGCTGCCACTGGAACAATTGCTCGCCGCCTACCAGCGCGGCGCGGAGCTGCTGCAGTTGTGCCGTGGCCGGCTCGACGCCGTGGAGTCGCAAATCAAGGTGCTCGACGACGGCATGCTCAAGACATGGACACCCGAGTGAAACCCCTGGCCGAGTGGAACCTGCGCCCGTGGATGGACGAGCGACTCGCGCGTGTTGAACGCGCGCTGGAGGCTTGGGTCGGCGCCGACGCGCCCGGGCACCCTGACGTGGGGCTGGGCGAGGCCATGCGTTATGCCGTGCTGGATGGCGGCAAGCGCCTGCGTCCGCTGCTGGTGCTGGCCGCCTGCGAGGCGGTGCGCGGCGACCCGGCGGCGGCCTTGCGCGCGGCCTGCGCGACCGAACTGATCCACGCTTACTCGCTGGTCCACGACGACATGCCCTGCATGGACAACGACGTGTTGCGTCGGGGCAAGCCCACGGTGCATGTGAAATTCGGCGAGGCCCAGGCCTTGCTGGCGGGCGATGCCCTGCAGGCCTTGGCTTTCGAGCTGCTCACCCCCGCCGACGAGGCCACTGTCCCGGACAGCATGCAGGCCCGCTTGTGCCGCCTGCTGGCTCGCGCTGCCGGCAGTTCGGGCATGGCGGGGGGACAGGCGATCGACCTGGCCAGCGTGGGCGTCAAGCTGGACGAAGCGCGGCTGCGGCAGATGCACCGTCTGAAGACCGGTGCGCTGCTGCAGGCCAGCGTTCTGATGGGCGCGGCCTGTGGCACCGCCACGGACGCCCAACAGATGGCGCTGAGTGATTACGGCGCGGCCATCGGTCTGGCCTTTCAGGTCGTCGACGATATCCTGGACGTGACGGCCGACAGCGCCACGCTGGGCAAGACGGCGGGCAAGGACGCGGTCCAGGACAAGCCCACTTATGTGTCCCTGCTGGGACTGGCGCGTGCCCAGGCCCATGCGCGTGAACTGCATGCGCATGCCCTGGCTGCGCTGACGCGTTTCGAGGCGCTGAGCCCTGCATCGGCGGGCGACCTGGACGAGACCCGGGCCCTGCGTGCCCTGGCCGATCTCGTGGTGGAACGCGCGCATTGAGAGTCGAGGTATCGGACATGAGCCATTCCCTGCTGCACACCATCAACGACCCGTCGGACCTGCGCCAGCTGTCCCGACCGCAACTCAAACCCCTGGCCGACGAGTTGCGTGCCTTTGTGTTGGAGAGTGTCTCCAAGACCGGCGGCCATCTGAGTTCCAACCTCGGCACGGTGGAGCTCACCGTCGCCCTGCATTACGTCTTCAACACCCCGCACGACCGGCTGGTGTGGGACGTGGGGCATCAGACCTATCCGCACAAGATCCTGACTGGACGGCGCGAGCGCATGGGCTCCTTGCGCCAGTTGGGGGGTATCAGCGGTTTTCCGCTGCGCAGCGAAAGCGCGTATGACGTCTTCGGCACCGCGCACAGCAGCACCTCGATCTCCGCCGCCCTGGGCATGGCGCTGGCCGCGCGACAGAAGGGCGAGGACCGCCACGCCATCGCCGTGATCGGCGACGGCGCGATGACGGCGGGCATGGCCTTCGAGGCCCTGAACCACGGTGGCGTGGAGGACTGTCGCCTGCTGGTCATCCTCAATGACAACGACATGAGCATCAGCCCGCCCGTGGGCGCGCTCAATCGTTACCTCGCGCAACTGATGAGCGGAGGCTTCTACGCGGCCGCCAAGCAGGTGGGCAAGAGCGTGCTGAAGGCCGCGCCACCGCTGTTCGAGCTGGCCAAGCGACTGGAGGAGCAAGCCAAAGGCATGGTCGTGCCCGCGACCTTGTTCGAGAAATTCGGCTTCAACTACATCGGCCCCATTGATGGCCACGATCTGGATTCGCTGATTCCGACGCTGGAAAACATCAAACAGCTCAAGGGGCCGCAGTTCCTGCACGTGGTGACGAAAAAAGGCCAGGGCTACAAGCTGGCCGAGGCCGACCCCGTGGCCTACCACGGCCCCGGAAAATTCGATCCGGCGGTCGGCTTGGTCAAGCCCGCCACGCCACCTAAGCAGACCTTCACCCAGGTCTTCGGCCATTGGTTGTGCGACATGGCCGAGCGGGACATGCGCCTGGTTGGCATCACGCCGGCCATGCGCGAGGGCTCGGGCATGGTGGAGTTCCATCAGCGTTTCCCGGGTCGTTATTACGACGTGGGCATCGCCGAGCAGCACGCCGTCACGCTCGCCGCCGGCATGGCCTGCGAAGGGCTCAAGCCCGTGGTGGCGATCTACAGTACCTTCCTGCAGCGAGGTTACGACCAGCTCATTCACGACGTGGCGCTGCAGAACCTGCCCGTGGTGTTCGCCCTGGACCGCGCGGGCCTGGTGGGTGCGGACGGTGCCACTCACGCAGGCGCGTTCGATATTCCTTTCCTGCGCTGCATTCCGAACATGGCCATGGCTTGTCCGGCCGACGAGCGTGAATGTCGCCAGTTGCTGAGCACCGCCTACGCACAGAACCATCCGGTGGCCGTTCGTTACCCGCGTGGCGCTGGCGCGGGTGTCTCGCCCTTGACTGGTCTGGAGCCTTTGCCCTATGGCAAGGGTGAGGTGCGTCGCTGGCGCGCGGGCGACAACAAGCAGGGCATCGCCATCCTCGCGTTTGGCACCCTGCTGTATCCGGCGCTGGAGGTGGCCGAAAAACTTGACGCCACCGTGGTGAACATGCGCTGGGCCAAACCACTGGACACCGAACTGCTGCTGCTAGTGGCCGCGCGGCACGAAGCTCTGGTGACGGTGGAGGAGGGCGTGGTCATGGGGGGCGCGGGCAGCGCCGTGAGCGAAGCCCTGCAGGCCGCGGGCGTGCATCTGCCCGTGCTGCAACTGGGTCTGCCGGACCGCTTCATCGAGCATGGTGACCCCGTCAAGTTGCTGGCCCTGCAGGGCCTGGATGCGGCGGGCATCGAAGCCGCCATCCTGGCGCGCTATCCCGAGCTGACCACCGTCGCGGCGCAGAAGCCAGCCCTGAAGGTCGTGGCGCGCTGACGCAGCCATGCGCATGCGTGCGCCGCCGCACGGTCCCGGCGAGCCACGCATGTCGATATCCAAGCCCCTTGCGCGGGTGGTGACACGACGCACAGCGGCGCACCAGAGAGAGCGGCACTTATAAAATCGACGCTCTTTTGTGTCATCTCTCTGGGAATCTTTGAATGGATCGTCGTTCTCTCATCAAAAACGCCGGCATCGCCGGTGTGCTGGCCGCGGGCGTGGCCCCGGCCGTGCAGGCACAGACCCCCGCCATCCGCTGGCGCCTGGCCTCCAGCTTTCCGAAAGCCCTGGACACCATCTACGGTGGCGCCGAAGTGTTTGCCCGCAAGATCAAGGACATGTCGGGTGGTCGCTTCGAAATCTCGGTGCACGCGGCCGGTGAGTTGATGCCCGCCCTGGGCGTGGTGGATGGCGTGCAGAACGGCACGACCGAAATTGCGCACACCGCGCCTTATTACTTCTTCGGTAAGAACGAAGCCTTCGCCATCGGCGGTGCCATCCCCTTCGGCATGAACAGCCGCCAGATGACGGCCTGGATGAACCATGGCAACGGCCGCAAGCTCATGAACGAGTTCTACGCCGCTTACAACATCGTGAGCTTCCAGGGTGGCAATACCGGGGCGCAGATGGGCGGCTGGTACCGCAAGGAAATCAAGAGCCCGGCCGACATCAAGGGCCTGAAGTTCCGCGTGGGCGGTTTCGCGGGCCGTGTGATCGAGCGCATGGGTGGCGTGCCGCAGAACATCCCCGGTGGCGAGATCTACCAGGCGCTGGAAAAAGGCACCATCGACGCCGCCGAGTGGATTGGTCCCTATGACGATCAGAAGCTGGGCCTGGGCAAGGTCGCTCCGTTCTACCACTACCCTGGCTGGTGGGAAGGCGGCCTTGAGGTCAGCTTCTATGTCAACAACAAGGCCTACGAAGCCCTGCCGGCCGAATACAAAGCCATGATCGATGCTGCTTCGGCTTATGCCCACGTGGACATGCAGGCCAAGTACGACGCCTTCAACCCGACGGCGCTCAAGCAGATCGCCGGCTCAGGCGTGAAGGTGCTGCCCTTCCCGACCAGCGTGCTGCAAGCCTCGTACAAGGCGGCGATGGAGGTCTACGCGGAGCTGGACAAGAAGAACCCGCAGTGGAAGAAGATCTACGACGACTACCGCAAGTTCCAGCGCGACCAGCTGTTCTGGTTCCGCGTGAACGAAGCGCGCTTCGACGGCTTCATGCAAAGCATCAAGGGCTTCTGATCCGCGTGACCCGCGTGGCGTGATCCGCCACCCAGGTTGAAAAAATGCCCCGCAGGCCTGGCTTGCGGGGCATTTTTTCTGGGTGACCTGCGCACGGGCCCTGGATGTCCGGTTTTGGTGCGGGGCGAGCCTGTCCTGCACGGGTAAGCCCCAATGCCGATCTAGCACATGGTCGCTGGTGCGCGCACCTTGCGCCGATAGAATCCCGCAACCTTTTCGGGTTATCCATTTTTTGGTTTTGCTTCCAAGGAGACATGCATGGATCGTCGTTCTCTCATCAAAAACGCTGGCATCGCCGGCGTGCTGGCCGCGGGTGTGGCCCCGGCCGTGCAGGCGCAGACCCCCGCCATCCGCTGGCGCCTGGCCTCCAGCTTTCCGAAAGCCTTGGACACCATCTACGGTGGTGGCGAAGTGTTTGCCAACAAGGTCAAGGAACTGTCGGGTGGCCGCTTCGAGATCTCGGTGCACGCTGCCGGTGAATTGATGCCCGCCTTCGGCGTGGTGGACGGCGTGGGCAACGGCACTGTGGAGATGTGCCATACCGTGCCGTATTACTTCTTCGGCAAGAACGAAGCCTTCGCCATCGGCGCGGCCATTCCGTTTGGCATGAACAGCCGTCAGATGACGGCCTGGATGTACCACGGCAACGGTCGCAAGCTCATGAACGAGTTCTATGCGGGCTACAACCTGGTCAGTTTCGCGGGTGGCAATACCGGGGCGCAGATGGGCGGCTGGTACCGCAAGGAAATCAAGAGCCCGGCCGACATCAAGGGCCTGAAGTTCCGCGTGGGCGGTTTCGCGGGCCGTGTGATCGAGCGCATGGGTGGCGTGCCGCAGAACATTCCCGGTGGCGAGATTTACCAGGCGCTGGAAAAAGGCACCATCGACGCCGCCGAGTGGGTGGGTCCGTACGATGACCAGAAGCTGGGCCTGGGCAAGGTCGCTCCGTTCTATCACTACCCTGGCTGGTGGGAAGGTGGTCCGGAAGTTGACTTCTTCGTCAACAACAAGGCCTACGAAGCCCTGCCGGCCGAATACAAAGCCATGATCGATGCTGCTTCGGCCTATGCCCACGTGGACATGCAGGCCAAGTACGACGCCTTCAACCCGACGGCGCTCAAGCAGATCGCCGGCTCAGGCGTGAAGGTGCTGCCCTTCCCGACCAGCGTGCTGCAAGCCTCGTACAAGGCCTCGATGGAGGTCTACGCGGAGCTGGACAAGAAGAACCCGCAGTGGAAGAAGATCTACGACGACTACCGCAAGTTCCAGCGTGACCAGCTGTTCTGGTTCCGCGTGAACGAAGCGCGCTTCGACGGCTTCATGCAAAGCATCAAGGGCTTCTGATGGACAGGGTCTGAACGGCCAGTTTCCAGCGTTCAGGTCCAAGCCCCGCCGGCATGCCGGCGGGGCTTTTTTGTATGCGCGTGACGCGCCTCGACATTGCCACTTGCAGTGGGTGGTGAGAGTGCAAAAAAAAGGACGCCTTGCGGCGTCCTCCGGTCCCGGATCGGTCACACCTGTGCGACAAGTGGACGCATCGGGGCTGACTCAGTCCTTGGGGACCTCCAGCGGTGCATCGTCGTTGAAGTTCGGCGTTTCGAATTGAGGATCCGAACCAGGGTTTGCGTCCGGGTTGAGCGGGTCGCCACCCGCGCCACCGAAATCGGCGTTCGGGATGTTGATCTCGACGTGCTCCAAGTCCAGAACCAGAGGCTTGTCGCGCGAGATGATCCCGGGGAAGGCGATGATGAGGCCGATCATCAAGAGCTGGATGCCCACGAAGGGCAGGGCGCCCATGATGATCTGGCCCGTCGTGACCGGCGCGATGCGCTTCTTCGTCACCTTGTCGGTGTATTCCTTGTCGGGCGCGACGCTGCGCAGGTAGAACAGCGCGAAACCGAAGGGCGGGTGCATGAAGCTGGTCTGCATGTTCACCGCAAGCAGCACGCCGAACCAGACCAGGTCAATGCCCAGCTTGTCCGCCACCGGGGCCACCAGGGGCACGACGATGAAGGCCAGTTCGAAGTAGTCCAGGAAGAAGGCCAGGAAAAAGACCATCAGGTTGACCACGATCAGGAAGCCCAGCGTGCCGCCCGGTAGGCCGGACAACAGGTGTTCCACCCAGCGCGGACCGTCCACGCCCTGAAAAGTCAGGCTGAACATGGTGGCGCCGATCAGGATGAAGAGCACGAAACAGGACAGCTTGGTCGTGGCGTTCAAGGCCTGCTTGAGCAAGTGCAGCGACAGGCGGCGGCGGACCAGGGCCAGGATGAGCGCGCCCATCGCACCCATGGCCCCGCCTTCGGTCGGCGTGGCCACGCCCAGGAACACAGTGCCCAGCACCAGGAAGATCAGAAGCAGCGGCGGCACCAGGACGAAAGTCACGCGCTCGGCCAGCCGGGACAGCAGACCCAGACGCGTTACCTTGTTGATCAGGGCCAGCACGAAAGCCAGCGCCACACCGGCGCCGAGCGAGACCACGATGGTTTCGTCCTTGGCGACATGCTCGACCACTTCGCCCTTCCACCAACTGTGCACGGTGGTGTAGTGATCAGCGAAGATCAGGGCGATGGTGGTCGAGGCGATGGTCAGCAGCAGCAAGGACAGGTAGCCGCTGTTGCCATTGGGCTCGCGAAAGGTGCGGGCCTCGGGTGGCAGGGCAGGCACCATCTTGGGCTTGAAGATGGCCAAGAAGACGATCAGCAGCACGTAGAAGCCCACCAGCATGAAGCCGGGAACGAAGGCACCCTTGTACATGTCGCCCACGCTGCGGCCCAGCTGATCGGCCAGCACGATGAGCACCAGCGACGGCGGGATGATCTGCGCCAGCGTGCCCGAGGCCACGATGGTGCCTGAAGCGATGCGACGGTCGTAACCGTAGCGCAGCATGATGGGCAGCGAGATCAGACCCATCGAGATCACAGAGGCCGCCACCACGCCGGTCGTGGCTGCCAGCAGCGCGCCGACCAGGATGACTGCGAAAGCCAGGCCACCGCGCACCGGGCCGAAGACCTGGCCGATGGTGTCCAGCAGGTCTTCCGCCATGCCAGAGCGTTCGAGGATCAGACCCATCAGTGTGAAGAAGGGGATGGCCAGCAGCGTGTCGTTCTGCATGATGCCAAAGATGCGCAGCGGCAGCGCCTGCATCAGCGCCTCGGGCAGGATGCCCATCTCGATGCCGATGAAGCCGAAGAACAGGCCGCAGGCGCCCAGGCTGAAGGCCAGCGGAAAGCCGACCAGCAGGAAGGCGATCAGGCCCGCGAACATGATCGGGGCCATGTTGGTTGCGATGAATTCCATGATGACTGTCTTTCGCGCTTCAGTTCTTGGCGGCGGCCGCTTCGGCCTCACGCTGACGGATGGCTTCGGCCAGCTCTTCCTCGGCCGTCTTCTCGTGCTTCTTGACCGTTGGGTCCTCGATCAACCCCTTCAGAAAGGCGACGCGCTTGATCAGCTCCGACCAGCCTTGCAGTAGCAGCAGGGTGAAGCCCAGGGGCAGCATCAGGTACACCGGCCAGCGGATCAGTCCGCCGGCGTTGCCCGACACTTCGCCCGACTGGAAGGCCTGCCAGAAGAAGGGCAGGCTGAAGTACAGCACCACGAGACAGACGGGGGTCAGGAAGACGGAGAAGCCGAACACGTCGACCCACATCCGCGCGCGCGTGGACCAGCGGTTGTAGATCAGGTCGATCTTCACGTGCTCGCCATTGAGCAGGGTGTAGCCAGCCGCCAGGAGAAAGGAGGCGGAGAACAGGTACCACTGGATTTCGAGGAAGGCGTTGGAACTGGTGTCAAACGTCTTGCGCACGATGGCATTGGCCGCGCTGATCAGCGTCGAACCCAGAATCAGCCAGATGACCAGGCTGCCGAGCTTGCTCGTCAGCCTGTCCACCAGTCTGGAGAATTTCAGGAGTTGCTGCATGGGAAATCCCACTGTGAGGGGTCACTGAAAACCGCTGGGATCATTTCTGGCTCTTTCATGAAGAGAGAACGATCCTGCGGGCAAACCGGCCATTCTACGAGACGGATTGTTCGGGTTTTTACGAATGCGTTACCTCCGGCTTGGCCGCCGGTCGGGTCATCCTGCGCCCTGGATAGGCAGCCAGTCTCTGGCCGGCATGAATCAGCCCATAATGGTTCGCATGGCGCAAGAACTTCCTCTGCCATCCTCCACCTCGCATCTGAGCCGGGCCGACTTGCGCCGCGCGGGTCGCGACGTGCTCAGCCTGGCACTGATGGACGCGCGCAACCACACGCTCTTCCTGATGGGCGAGTACCAGAAGGCCATGGAGGAAGGTGGCGAGGAGCTGGAACTCCCCAGCGTGCCGGGCATGCATGCGCCAGACTTGGCGCCCTTGCTCAATCCGCCTCTGTGGGAACTGGGGCGCATCGGCTGGTTCCAGGAGCGCTGGATCGGTCGCAATCTGCAACGCCATCAGGGCCCGCGCGCCGATCCGCATGCGCCTCCCCTGGCCTCCATGTTTCCGCGCGGCGACACGCTCTGGGGTGAGCCCGGCCTGCCACCCGCGCGACGTTGGGAGGCCACGTTGCCCCCGTTGGACGACATCAAGGCCTATCTGCTTTCCACGTTGGAAAGCACGCTCGACCTGTTGGCCATGACGCCGGACGAAGCCGACGCGCTCTATTTCTATCGCCTGGCGCTGTTCCATGAGGACATGCGCGGCGAGGCGCTGGTCAACATGGCGCAGACCCTGGGCCTGTCCCTGCGCGTGCCCCTGCCCAAGCCCGGACTTGTGCTGGACCCGATCACGGTGCTCGCGACCCGCTGGAAGCTGGGTTGGGAGGAGGGGCGCAACCAGGGCGGTGGTTTTTTCGCCTTCGACAACGAAATGCCGGCGCACGAGGTCGCCGTGCCCGAGTTCGAGATTGACGCCCAGCCCGTGGGCTGGAACCAGTACGTCGAGTTCGTCATGGACGGGGGTTATGACCGCCCCGAGTTCTGGTTGCCCGAGGGCTGGGACTGGCTGCAGGCGCAGCAGAAGCAGGACGAAGGCCGCCGCGCGCCGCGCCACGTGCAGCAGATCGGCGCGGTGCGGGGCGACGCGCTGAATGGCGGCGTCTTCCAGTCCTGGTTCGGTCAGACCCTGCGCATGGCCCTGTGGTCACCCGTCATGCATCTGTCCTGGTGGGAGGCCGACGCCTGGTGCCGCTGGGCGGGCCGCCGCCTGCCGACCGAGGTGGAGTGGGAGCTGGCCGCGCACCAGGCTGCGGGGCGCGGCTTTCGCTGGGGCGATGTGTGGGAGTGGACGGGCACCACTTTCGAGGGTTATCCGGGTTTCGCCTCCGGTCCCTGGCGCGCCTATTCCGAGCCCTTTTTTGGCCGGCACAAGGTGCTGCGTGGCGCCTCGCTGGCGACACGCCTGCGCCTGGAGCACCCGAAGTTTCGTCACCACGCCGCGCCCGAGACAGACCACCTTTTCTGCGGCTTCCGTTCCTGTGCTCTATAGGAAGTGGCGCTGCAGGCTGAGCGCGTAAGGCAGGCTCAGCACGCCCAGCGCGGTGGACAGGGTGACCATGCTCGCCACCAGAGCGCCGTTGTAGCCCATGCGCGCGGCCAGCACGTAGGCGCTCGAGGCGGTCGGCAGCGCCGAAAAGAGCAGCAGCGTCGCGGCCTGCACCGTGTCCAGCCGCAGCACGATGCACAAGCCCAGCGCAACCAGGGGCAGCAGCAAGTGGCGCACGGTCAGCACGCCCGCGGTCAGGGCCTTGCTGCGCGCCAGCGTGCCGAACTGCATGCCAGCGCCCGCAGCCATCAGACCCAGCGCCAGCGAGGCCGCGCCGATGCGCGAGAGGCTGGGCGCGATCCAGTCTGGCATGCGCAGGCCCGCCAGGTTGCAGGCCAGGCCCGTGACGGTCGCGATGATCAGCGGGTTGCGGACCAGCTCGCGCAGCACGCCGCGCCCCGCGTGCCGCGCCATGGGCCAGACCGCGGCCACGTTGACGAAGGGCACGCAGACGCCGATCAGCAAGGCCATCAGCAGGGGGCCGCGCCCGTCCTGCGCCTGTGTGGCCAGGCGCTCGGCCAGGCCCAGGGCGATGAAGGAATTGAACCGGAAGGCGACCTGGGCACTGGCCGCGTGGTCGCGTGGCTGTTCGTCCGCGCGCGTCCCGGGCCACAGGCGCAGCAGCCAGGGCAGGGTGTGGGTCAGGGCGACGCCCGCGGCCGTCATGAGCAGGCCGCCAAGCACCAGGCTGGCGTCGGCGTCGAGCTGGATCGGGCTCTTGACGATGCTGTGGAACAGCAGGACCGGAAAGAGAAAGTAATAGACCAGGCTTTCCACCGGCTCCCAGACCCGCCGGTTCAAGGCGGTGTAGCGGCACAGCAGCCAGCCGCACAGAATCATGGAGAAATCGGGGAACAGCAGAACGGCGTAATTCACGCGCAGGAGGATAGCAGGCGGCACCCACCCCATGCCTCGTCTTGGGCCACCGTGCACCAGCGTGAGGCGATGCCTGTCAGCGAATTGTCAGTTGGATCGGGCCGCCCGCACCGCGCAGGGCCGCAGGGCGCCCCTGCGCGGCTCGTAATTTCCCTCGGCAGCGCGCGTTTCTGCGGAGTGCGGCAACTCGAGGCCCGACCTAGAATGCCTTTTCCATTTTCACCCTTGTTTTCAGGAGACCAGATCATGCTGCTGCGACGTTCCCTCGTCACCGCTCTCTCTTGCGCCGCCGCCTTGGCTACCCTGGCCTACGGTCCGGGGGCCCAGGCGCAGGCCTGGCCGACCAAGCCCATCACGCTGCAAGTGCCCTTCGCGCCGGGTGGCACGACGGACATTGTCGCTCGCGTGATCGCCGATCCCCTGGGCAAGGAGCTGGGTCAGGCCGTGGTGGTTCTGAACAAGGCCGGCGGTGGTGGCGTCGTGGGGGCGACCGAGCTGTCGCGCGCCGTGCCGGATGGTTACCTGATCGGCATGGCCACGGTGTCCACCACCGCGGCCAACCCGGCCATCAACACCAAGATCCAATACGACCCGCTGACCGACTTCGTGCCCATCGTCAACATCGCGGCCACGCCCAACGTCATCATGGTGCACCCCAGCTTTCCGGCCAAGGACTTCAAGGGCTTCATGGAGGAGATCAAGAAGAACCCGGGCAAATATTCCTACGCCTCCTCGGGCACGGGCGGCATTGGCCATCTGCAGACCGAGTTGTTCAAGAGCCTGAGCGGCCTGGACATTGTCCACATTCCCTATACCGGCGCGGGCCCCGCGCTCAACGACATCGTCGCCGGTCACGTGCCGATCATGTTCGACAACCTGCCTTCGGCCCTGCCACACATCCTGGGAGGACGCCTGGTGGCCATCGCCGTGGCTTCGCCCGAACGCGTGGCCAGCCTGCCCAATGTGCCGACCTTCAAGGAAGTGGGCTTCGAGGGCGTCAACCGCCCGGCCTATTACGGCCTGCTGGCGCCCAAGGGCACCCCGGCCGCCATCGTCAAGAAGATCAACGCCGCCACGGTCAAGGCCCTGCAAGACCCTGCCGTGCGCAAGCGCATTGAGGACACCGGCTCCTTCGTGATTGGCAACTCGCCTGCGCAGTTCGGCGAGCAGATGAAGGCCGAGTTGGCCGTCTACAAGAAGGTCGTGGAGACCCAAAAGCTCACGCTCAACTGATCGGTGATCGCGCAGATCACGCCGCGCTGCCGCACGCAGCGCGGCGTTTTTTTATGATGGCGTCCATGTCCTCCGATCCGCTCGCCACCTCGCTCGATGCCGTGGACACTTTCATCGACGCGCTCTGGCTCGAGGAAGGGCTGTCGCGCAACACCCTTGCCGCCTACCGGCGAGATCTCGCGCTGTACGCGCGCTGGCTGGTCAAAGCCCCTGAGGGCATGGGCGCCAAGACCTTGGACGCCAGCGGCGAGCTGGACCTGAACGCCTATTTCGCCGCCCGGCACGCCGAGACCCGGGCCACCACCGCCAACCGGCGCCTGACCGTGCTCAAACGCTACTTCCGCTGGGCCGTGCGCGAACGTCGCATCCATGCCGATCCCACGCTGCGCCTGCTCAGTGCCAAGCAACCCATGCGCGTGCCCAAGACCCTGAGCGAGGCCCAGGTCGAGGCCTTGCTGGCCGCGCCTGACGTGAGTACCCCGCTGGGCCTGCGCGATCGCGCCATGCTGGAACTGATGTACGCCAGCGGCCTGCGCGTGAGCGAGTTGGTGGGGCTGAAGACCTTCAACGTGGGTCTGAATGAGCATGTGCTGCGCGTAACCGGCAAGGGCAGCAAGGAGCGACTCGTGCCTTTCGGCGAAGTGGCCGCGGACTGGCTGGGGCGTTATCTGCACGAAGCGCGCCCCGAGCTGCTGGGACAGGTCGGCGCGGTGCCACGCGTGGCGAAGCAGACCGATGACCTGTTCGTGACCCTGCGCGGCAGCCGCGCGGGCGAAGCCATGACCCGGGTGATGTTCTGGGCGCTGGTCAAAAAATACGCAGTGGTCGCGGGCGTCACCTCGCCCTTGTCGCCGCACACCCTGCGCCATGCCTTCGCCACGCACCTGCTCAACCATGGCGCCGATCTGCGTGCCGTGCAGATGCTGCTGGGGCATGCCGACATTTCCACCACCACCATCTACACTCACGTGGCGCGTGAACGCCTGAAGACCTTGCATGCCCAGCATCACCCGCGTGGCTAGGGCTGCACGCGTTGTCACTGAGCTTGAGGGCTCGTTACCTCATCCCGGGCGTGCGAGCAAGATCGCTACCATTCGCCGCTATGAACAGCGCCCCCGAACTCCGCGCCAGCTGCCTGCGCCTGCTCACCCTGGCCGACCCCGTCGCCAAGGCCGTCGAAGTCCTGACGCTTGATGTCCGCGCCGGTTGCCTAGACCCGGACACGGTATTCAACCCTCAAGGCCACGAGGGCCGGCCCGGCCGTGGCGAAACACCGGTCTTGCTGCCCCACACGCAGATCAAGCCCGGCGCCCTCAACACACCGCGCGGCCACGCGGCCCTGGTGCATTCCATCGTTCACATCGAGCGCAACGCCATCGATCTGGCGCTGGACATCTGTTGGCGCTTCCCGGGCCTGCCCGAGGCCTTCTACCGTGATTGGCTGCGGGTGGCGCGGGAAGAGGCGAACCATTTCACCCTGCTGCGCGCTCACCTGCGGACGCTGGGTTTCGACTATGGCGACTTCCCCGCCCACAACGGCCTGTGGGAGATGGCCGAGCGCACCCGGGACGATCTCCTGGCGCGTGTGGCCTTGGTGCCTCGCACGCTGGAGGCGCGTGGTCTGGACGCATCGCCAGCGGTCAAGGTCAAGCTGCTGTCCATCGGTGATTTGCGTGGCGGTGAGATTCTGGATTTGATCCTGCGCGAGGAAATCGGCCATGTCGCCACAGGCAACCGCTGGTACGCCTGGGCCTGTGGCCAGCGCGACCTGGACCCGCTGGCCACCTACGCCGAGTTGACCACTCGCTATCAGGCGCCGCGCCTCAAGAAACCCTTCAATCTTGATGCGCGCCGCGCCGCGGGTTTCACCGACGCTGAACTCCTGGCCCTGGAGGCCTCGGGCACCTGAGTTGCCGCGGATTTGAGAGAATGGTCGTCCGGAAATCCGGGACCGAGGGGGCTGGGTATTTACCCGGATGCCGGTCCGGAGCCGCCACGATTGAGCGGCTGCTTCATACCGGCAGGCGTTTCCGCGTTGGGGCATCGATTACGTACAACAAGGCATCGACCAGGAAGACAAGATGAAATTCTCCGATCTGAAGATAGGCACTCGCTTGAGCGTCACCATCGGCATTCAGCTCGTGCTGATGGTGGTCATGGCGCTGGTGGGCTTTGTCAGCCTCTTGCGGATGAACGACGCCTCCCAGGCTGGTTATCAGGCGCAGCAGCGCGTGGTGCTCGCGACCGACTGGATGCGCACGATCGAGGCTCACCAGGAAGTGCTCACGGCTTACGTGCGCAACTACAACCCCATGGAGAATCAGCGCCTGGAGGCGGTGATCAACGGCCACACCCAGCACGTGCTGGAGTTGCAGAAGGCCTTGCAGGAGATCGCGACGCCCGAGGGGCGGGAGATCCTGGACCGCGTGAATGTCCAGGCCCTGGCGTACCGCGAGGCGCGCAACGAATTGACCATGCTGAAGCAGCGCAACAGCACGGAAGACCTCTACCTGATGCACACCCTCAATGAGCAACGCCTGAGCCCCGGCTTGCGTGCTTACGCCGCCGAAGTGCAGAAGCTGAGCGAGGTCTCGCAGGCGGAGGCCCTGCGGGCCAACGCGGCCGCGCGCTCAACCTGGGAGCGCAGCCGCGTGCTGCTGATTCTTTGCAGCGCGATCTCCCTGAGCGCGGGCGTGGCCTTGGGCCTGACCATCACCCGCAGCATCACCCGGCCCATCGCCGAGGCGGTCCGCTTGGCCGACACGGTGGCCGCGGGCGACTTGAGTCAACGCCTCGAATCGCGCGCCCGCGACGAGACGGGCCAATTGCTGCGTGCCCTGGGCACCATGAGCGAACGCTTGCGCAACGTGGTGTCGGAGGTGCGCAGCGGAGTGGAATCCGTGTCGTCCGCCTCCGGCGAGATCGCCTCAGGCAACCAGGACCTCTCGGCCCGGACCGAGCAGACCGCGGCCAGCCTGGAGCAGACCGCGGCCAGCATCGAGGAACTCACGAGCACCGTGGCGCAGTCCGCCGACACCGCCACGCGGGCCAATCAGTTGGCCAGCGGTGCCGCCCAAGCCGCGCAGCGCGGCGGGGAGGTGGTGCAGCAGGTCGTGATCAGCATGAAGGAAATCACGGAGTCATCCAAGCGCATCAACGACATCATCGGCGTGATCGACGGCATCGCCTTCCAGACCAACATCCTCGCGCTGAATGCGGCGGTGGAGGCGGCGCGCGCGGGCGAGCAGGGCCGCGGCTTCGCGGTGGTGGCGGGCGAAGTGCGCAGCCTGGCGGGGCGCAGCGCGGAAGCCGCCAAGGAGATCAAGGGCCTGATCGGCAACTCGGTGGACGCGGTGCAGATGGGTTCGATCCAGGTGGCGCAGGCCGGCAAGAGCATGGATGAAATCGTGTCCAGCGTGCGCCGTGTCAGCGACCTGATCAGCGAAATCAGTGCTGCCGCCGCGGAGCAGCGCGATGGCATCAACCAGGTCAACCAGGCCATCAGCGGCCTGGATCAGATGACACAGCAGAACGCGGCTCTCGTGGAGCAGTCCACGGCTGCGGCCACCAGCATGCGCGATCAGGCGCAACGTCTGGCCGACGTGGTCGCGGTGTTCAACGTCGGTGCCGGGCACTTGGCGGCGCGGCCACACTTAGGCTCGGCGCCGGCACCGCTGGCCGTTGCCACGACGGCTGCTGCACCCGCGGCTCGCCCCGCCCGCGTGCGGGGGGCGAGCAAGCCGTCCGCTGCTTCCTCGCCCAGCCCAGCGTCGACCCCAGGACCCTCGGTTCCGCCCGCGCGGACTTTACCGGCTGCCTCTGTGCGGGCCGGGGGCGCCAAGGGCGCCGTGACAGGCCCGACCGCACCCGCGGACGACTCGAGCTGGGAGAGTTTCTAGGCGCCGGGCCTTTGCGCGCTGCTCAGGCGGCGAGGAAAGAGGCGACCTCCGTCAATTGGTCCGGGCTCAGGTTCTGCTGCTTCACGGCCTTGCCCAAGGCGCTGTTGACCGTGGACAGAGCAGCCGATATGGCCTGAATCTGCCCCTGCAATTGCTGTAGTTTCGTCTGTCGCTGTTCCGGGCTCAGGCCGGCGTCGGATTGGACTTGCCGCATCTGCTGTTGTAGCTCCTGCAGTTTTTGCTTCAGTTCTCGGATGCGTTTCAGGAGGTCCTTCACCACGGAGGGCAGGTCGCTTTCGTCGATGTCGGTATTGCCCGCGGCACTTGCTGGACCCCCGCCCTGGGCGGACATCATGCGTGCCACGGGTGAAAGATCCACATACACGCTCTTGTCCCCGGTGCTGGTGTCGGAAGTGGTGCGCGGAGGCTCCTCCGATTCGGTGCGGGCCGTGGTGTTCGTCGGCCCGGCTGTCTTGATGCGCTCACTCGTGGCGGGCGGCGTGGCGGTGGGGATGCTGGAAACAGACACTGATCAATCCTTCCCCGCCATGCTGCGGGTTCAATCCGTGTTATCGGCGGTTCAGCGTCTTTCTTGACCCGGTTCCCCGGGGCACCGCTCAGGCGTGGGCACTACCGCGTCTCGCTGGCCGCGCGCTCGCGCGTTGGCGGCAGTCGCTGCAGGAACCGTACAAGGTCAGCTCGTGGTCATCCACCACAAACCCCCGCGGTGCCAGTTTCTGCATATTGCCGGGGCAGGCGTGCACGTCGAACACGCGATCGCAATTGCGGCAGCGGAAATGGTGGTGGTGCTTGTGGCCGCTGACTTCGTAGCGCGGTGGTTCGCCGGGCAGTTCCACCGGCTGGATTTCTTCGGCTTCCACCAACTGCTTGAGGTTGCGGTAGACCGTGGCCAGGCCCAAGGCTGGTACCTCGTGCTGGGCGGCCAGCTGGATTTCCACGGGCAGCAAGGGGCGACCGGCTGCTTCCAGGGCCGTGCGGATCGCGTGGCGTTGGCGGGTAAAGCGTTCCATGGCGGGATTGTTGCGGGTGGTCCTGAGGAACTTGCGTGCTACGTCGGCTGCTTGTCGTGGGTGTCAGGCCGTGGCCCAGTTGCTTCGTGGCTTTTTCATTTGCCTGTGTATTTCACGACACGCGCGGCCTGCAGACTGTAGCCGCTCGCGCCCATGTCGGAGCCCGTGCGTTCCAGGCCCAGAGTGCCGCTGACCCACACCGCGCTCATGGACTCGAAGCCTTTGAGCGGTGTCTTCGAACGCACATGGATGATTTGGTTTGCGGGCGGCGGCGGCGAATGGATGCAGGCGCCGAAATAGGGCACCAACAGGAATTCGCGCAGTCCATCCGCATTGCGTTCGAGCGGCACGATGAAACCGGGGATCTTCACCGTCTTGCCCTTGAGCGTAGGCACCGTCGGCGCCTCGTCCCAGACCTTGCGCATGCGGTCGTACAGTGCCTGCACTCGATCGTCCGAGTCAGGCAGGCCGGCCAGATGCTGCAGGTCGCGGAAGGAATTCGCCGGGTTCCAGTCCTCCGGCACCAATTCCTCCCATTTCAGCTCCGCGTAGTCGGCGGACCGGGCGCCGTGCACCAGCGCGCCCAGACCCAGCAAGGTCACGACCAGGCCACGCAGCAGGCCGCGACTGACGGTGGAAGATGCGGGATGGAACATGAGGTCAGATTCTCGGTGACAGGCCGTCGGCCAGCGACAGGCGATATGCTCGCCAGCCGGGCAGCAGGCTGGCCACCCAGCCCGCGAGCAACAGACCGGACAGCATCAGCCCCTGCGTGAGCGTGGGCTGCGCCAACTGTAACGTCAGTCCGAAGTCCGATTGCAGCCAGGGGCCGAGTGCCAGTGCGCAGGCCGACAGCGTGGCGATACCCAGGCTGGTGCCCACCAGGGTCATCAGCAGGCCCTCGAGCGTCAGCAACAGCAGCACATGGCGCAGGCTGGCACCGACGGCGCGCAGCACCGCCAGCTCACGCCGCCGTTCGTTCAGACCCGCGAGCACCACCGACATCAGGCCCGCCATGCTGACCAGGGCCACCAGTCCGGACATCAGCATCAGTGCGCGTTCACCCGCGCCCACCACGTCCCAGAGTTCGTCCAGCGCCACCCCAGGCAGGATGGACATCAGTGGCTCACCACCGAAGTTGTTCACCTGGCGCTGCACCGAGAACACGGCCGCGCGGTTCTGCAGGCCGACCAGCGCGGCCGTGACCGTGCGGGGTTGCAGGTTCATGCGGCGTGCTTCTTCGGCGCTGACGTGCAGGCCTTGCAGCGGAACACCGGCCATCCAGTCCACGTGCAGGGCTTCCATGGCCTCCAGACTGATATGCACCGTGCGGTCCACCGGCGTGCCGGTACGCGCGAGCACCCCCACCACGGTGAACGGCTTGTCCGCGTGCTCGGACAGACTGATCTCGCCCGTGCCATGGGCCAGGGTGATGCGCTGGCCCACGCGGTAGCCCAACTGGTCCGCCACCTCCGCGCCGATGACCGCGTCGTACAAGTCCTGAAAGCGCGTGCCTTCCCGCAGCCGCAGGGGCTGCTGCTCACCATGACGGAAATGGTCGAAGTACGCCGTGGTGGTGCCCAGCACAGGAAAGCCGCGGTGCGAATCCCCCAGGGACAAGGGCACGACCCAGGCGACGCCGCGCAGCTGCTGCAGTGCCTCGATGCTGCTCCAGCGGATGTTGTTGGTGGCCGCACCCACGCGGAAGACGGCGTACAGCAGCAGCTGAACCGAACCGGTGCGCGGTCCGACGATCAGGTCGGTGCCGGACACGGCCGAGGAGAAGCTGCCGCGCAGGTCCGTGCGCACGCGCTCCACGCCCAGCAGCATGAAGGTGGACAGGGCAATGGAGCAGACGGTCAGCGCCAGCGTGAAGCGTCGGTTCCAGGCACTGCGCCAGGCAAGGCTCAGCAGAAAACCATGTGTCATGCCAGGACCTCCTCGGGGCGTGCGGCCCGGTTGAGGGCAGGCAGCAGCACCTGCCGCCCGAAGCGCGTCGCGATGCGCCGATCATGGCTGACCAGCACCAGCGCGCTGCCCGCGCGCACGCAGGCCGACAGCAGCAGGTCCAGGAAGGCGTCGCGCCGGTCCTCGTCCAAGGCCGAGGTCGGTTCGTCGGCAATCACCAGATCGGGTTGGCCGATCAGCGCGCGTGCCGCGGCCACGCGCTGTTGCTGACCGACCGACAGGGTGTGCGCGGGCCGGCGCCACACCGAGGCGTCCAGTCCCATGCCCGCGAGCCAGTGTTCCGCCGCCGCCTGCAACGAGGCGCTCCGTCCCTCGGCCGCCGTCCTGCGCAGCGCGGAGAAACGGCAGGGCAGCAGCACATTGTCCAGCGCGGTCAGGTAGGGCAGCAGGTTGAACTGCTGGAAGATGTAGCCCACATGATCGACGCGGTGCCGATCGCGCGCCGTCGGACGCAAGGCGCCCCAGTCGGTGCCGAGCAGCGCGACACGTCCGGACTGGGGCAGCAGCACACCGGCCATCAGCGACAGCAGCGTGCTCTTGCCGCAGCCACTGGGACCGTGCAGGAATACGGTCTCGCCAGGTGAGACGGCGAAGTCGGCGATGTCCAGGCAGTCGCGCTCATCGCGTGGCCAGGCGAAGCGCAGGTCTTTCAGTTCGAGGATAGGGCGTGCCATGGCCAACGCTCAGTGTCCCAGTTTGAGCCGGGACGCGTCAGGTCGAAGGCCGCGCTTGAACTGGCCCTGGGGCCCGGCGACCTGAGCGTCGATGGCGCGAATGTGCTTGAAGGCATCGAAGAGTTTGACGTCGACGTAGCTTGCCTGCGTGGCCTTGGCGCAGTTGAAGACGATGTCCACGTCGATGTCCGCGTGTTCGTCCTGGTCGTGGCCTTTCTTGCCGTCATGGCCGTGGCCATGGTCGTCCTCCTGCTTCGCGTCGCCGAGACCGAGGGCCGCTGAATTCAGCGTGACTTTCGAGAGCGTGCATTCGGCGGCCGGGTCCGGTTGGAACAGCCGGTCGGCGGCATTCAGGCGAGCCACCATGTCTGACACGCGCTTGCGTTCGGCGTCGGTGCGCGGCGCGCGCTCAAAACCAAGAAAGCTGTCCAGCGGCGATTCAATGGCCAGTGTCAGGGTCTGCGCGTCAACCGCGACGTCCATGGACAGACGGCCGTGGGTATGGGCGTGCTGCTGCGCCAGCACGGGCAGGGCCGACAGGGCGGCGAGCAAGGGGATCGCGTGGATCGCGTGGCGGAAGGGCAAAGCGGGCATGAAACTCTCCTGGGGCATCAAATGGCGAAATGACAAGCACATGGCGGGACTGCCGGTTGAGAACAGATCGGAAGATGAATTTCAAGAGCCGTGAAGGCCGACGAATCGTGCCTGTTCGCTCGCTTGACCCATCATTCTTTATTGTTATCAATTATTCATTATCATTTATGTACGGCGTGTTTAGAAAAGCAAACGACCGGTTCGCGGTCCGTTGAGTCGTCCGATTCGATCCCGTTCGACGCGCCTGCCCGCATTCTCGCCAGAAACAGATCCGTGATTGGGACAACCCCGAAGGAACAAGAAAATGAACACTGACGCGCCTCAGATGGTTTTTGACGCGGCCGTGATCGGCGGCAGCTACGCGGGCTTGTCGGCCGCGATGCAACTGGCCCGTGCGCGCAGGCGCCTGCTGGTCATCGACGCGGGACAGCGCCGCAACCGTTTCGCCTCGGCGTCTCACGGATTCCTGGGGCAAGATGGTCGTGCACCGGCGGAGATCGTGGCTGATGGGAAGGCGCAACTGCTGGCCTATCCGACCGTGTCCTGGATGGACGGCTCGGTGGTCCAGGCGGAAATGAGTGGCGGCGAATTCGCGCTGGGCACCGCCCAGGGCCAGCTTGTACGAGCGCGCAGACTGGTGCTGGCGCCAGGCGTGGTGGATCAGCTGCCCGCCATCGAAGGCCTGACGCCGCGCTGGGGTCGCAGTGTCTTCCATTGTCCGTATTGCCATGGTTATGAGCTGGGACAAGGGCGCATCGGCGTGCTGGGTGTTGGTGAACTGTCGCTGCACCAGGCCCTGATGCTGCCGGACTGGGGCCAGGTTACCTTCTTCACCAACAACGGCGCCTGCGTGTTGGACGAGACGCAGCGAATCCGGCTGGCCGCACGGGGCGTTGCCATTGAGCCGCGACCCGTGGCACGCCTCGTGGACCATGCGACCGTGGAACTCGCCGATGGCACGCGTGTCGTGATGGACGGCCTGTTCACCGCCAGCCAGACCCGCGTGGGCAGCCCGATCGCCGAGCAACTGGGGTGTGCTTTCGACGTGGGTCCCGTCGGTAGCTACATCCGCACCGACGCCCTCAAGGAGACTACCGTGCCGGGTGTCTTCGCCTGCGGTGACGCAGCGCGCGCGACTGGCAACGTGGCGCTTGCGGTGGGGGATGGGGCCCAGGCGGGCGCGGCCACGCACCAGTCGCTCATGTTCCGTTGATGCCGGCGCTGCGGTTCCCCGGCGGGGCACGCTCGTGACATCCGGCGATACCGGCATGGGCGCTCCCTCGAAGGCGGACTGATTCCCCGCATCCCCTGTTCATGGGATGGTGTGGACCTTGCCGAGGGCTAGCATCTGTCAGGAAGATTCCGACAGGGAGGCCGGTGATGGTGAAGGTTCAGGGATGGATCCGCTGGGCAGCATGCCTTGTCCTGCTCGGAGCGGTGGGGAGGGGTCTTCAAGCGCAAACGGCCCCTCAACCGCTGGCCGGAGAACCGTCGTCACCCGGCCTGCAAGGGCCGCAGTACAAGTCCTGCGACGTCTCGCGCTTTCAGCCGCATGAGCCCAGCTATGGGGTCTACCAAAAGGCCGAAGAGGACGAGACCGCGCTGCGCGCGCACTATTCATTCCGCTATGTGCTCGATCCCGTGCCGGACAAGGAATCGGTCGAGCAAGACTCGGCAAAGCCCTGCCTGCCTCAGCCCAGGTTCGAGGCGGGCTGGTACCTGAAGTACACGGGGGAGTTCGATTTCTACGCGGGTAGCCGGGATTCCGGACCAGTCATCAACCGCATCAGCAACCCTGGCATGCACTACCGCTGGCGGCAGCCGGTGGCCGGCATCACCTCGCTGCGCTGGGTCGACCTGGGCCTGGAGCATCTGTCGAATGGTCAGACGACCGAGGTCCACAGCGCGTCTGAGGCAGCGCGCGCCCAAAAAGCCTATGACGAGGGAGACCATAAGTTCTTCGACACGGTCAGCCGTGGCATGAATTTCTTTTCCACCGAGGTGCGCCTGGGTCAGACGGAGGATCCGCTGGGCTCGCTGTATGCTAAGGCCCGGTTTTACTTTCATCAGGACACGGGCGTTACTTGGGGGCCCTGGGCCGGCAAGGGCACCACGATTTCGGACTATGACCTGATCCGGTTGACCTGGGTGCGCGCGACAGGTGTCGAGGATGGGGAGTTCAGCGTCACATGGACCCTGGGGGAAAAGGGCTGGGCGACGGATTCCTGGGATCTGGACTACCTGCCCTCGGCGACGAATCGATGGACTTGGTACCTGCGCTACCACCAGGGCCCTCTGCAGACGCTGTCCAACTACACGCAGGAGCGCCGCTCCATTGCCATTGGGTTGAAGTTCATACCCTGAGCGCTTGCCCGCCTTGCGCAGCGAGGCGGCTGGAGCCGCGGTTCAGGCGGTCAGCAACTGGCGCATCACTTGTCGGATGACCTGAGTCACCGCGGCCTTGTTCATATGGGGCAGCGCGATGCTCTGGTTCATCAGGCCGTTGAACAGCGCGCTGATGACGGTGGCGCGGGCGATGATCTCGTCGTCGCTCAAATGGACCCCTCGCTCGCTCAGGGCTTTGCGCACGTAGGCGGCAGCGCGTTCCAGGATGACACGTTCGCTGGCCTGCACCACCGCCGCCAGCTTGGGGTTGCGGCAGGCTTCAGCCAGCACCTCGATGCTGAGGGCGACGTCGGCGATCTGAGTGATGTCTTCGATGGTTCTTTCGAGCCAGCCGATCATGTCGATGACGAGATCTGCCGACTGTTCGCTTTCCGAGATGTTGCGCATGATCTCGTCGCGGTCGCGCTCGACGAGGGCGGCGATGATCTCGTCCTTGTTCTCGAACAGGTTATAGATGTGCCCGGGGCTCATTTGCGCCGTCTTGGCGATGGTGGCCATGCTGGCACCATGAAATCCGCTGCGTCGGACGCATTCCGCCGCCGCCTCCAGGATTTGTTGACGGCGGTCGTGCGAGCGTTCGTTGGTTCGTGTCTGTGGCGTGGAGCTCATGGTAGGCCCGCGAATTATCCCTTGGATACGACCGGCGCCACTGCCTTGCCTTGGCGGCTGCCGCCGCCAAGCACCTTGTAGACGGTAATGCGGTTGACCTGCTGAGCCAAGCGCGCGGAGATCAGGGCTTGCTGTGCCGTGTAGCTGGAGCGCTGGGCATCGAGTGTGCTGAGGTAGTCGTCGATGCCTTTTTCGTACCGGACACGGGCCAGGCGGAAGGCGTCTTGCGTGGAATCGGCCAAAGCTTGCTGAGCGGCTGTCAGCTCGCCAACGGTGGCGCGCTGTGCCAAGGCGTCGGATACTTCCCGGAATGCGGACTGGATGGCCTTTTCGTACTGAGCCACGGCAATGTCGCGGTCCAGTTCCGAGACACGCAGGTTGGCGCGGTTGCGCCCACCACTGAAGATGGGAATGTTGATCTGCGGCAGGAAGCTCCAAGACTGCTGGCCGCTTTTGAACAGATTGTCCAGGTCGGTGCTGGCATAGCCGGCGCTGGCTGTGAGTGAGATGCTCGGAAAGAAGGCCGCCCGTGCCGCGCCGATGTTGGCGTTGGCCGCTTCGAGTGCTTTTTCCGCCTGCTGCACATCGGGCCGGTTCAGCAGCACACCCGAGGGCAGACCTGCGTCGAGGTCTTGCGTGAGCGTGAGCGCGGCATGGGAAATTTCCACCGGCAGCAATTCGGCGGCGACCGGGGTGCCGACGAGAACAGTGAGGGCATTGAGGTCTTGCGCCACCAGGCTGCTGTAGCTGGCGACGTCGGCGCGCGCGGAGTCCACGGTGCTCTGCACCTGGCGCAAGTCCAGCGCGGAGGACACCCCCAGCTCATGCATGCGCTGAGTCAGGCGCAGGGTTTCCCGGCGGCTTTGCAGTGTTTGTTCAGCCAGCGAGAGGCGTTCGCGATCGGCGGCCAGCGTCATGTAGGCAACGGACACCTGCGAGATCAGCGAAATCTGCGCGCTGCGCTGTGCCTGCTCGGTCGCCAGGTACTGCAGCAAGGCTGCGTCCTTGAGGCTGCGCACGCGTCCGAAGAGGTCGAGTTCGTAGGCGCTGATGCCCACGGTGCCGCTGTACTGGCGCGAGAGCACGGACTGCCCGGTTCCGTTGATATCACCGGGCAGGCGCTGGGCGCTTTGACCAACGCCGGCGTTGACGGACGGCAGGAGGTCGGCACGCTGCACCTGGTAGAGGGCCTGCAGGCGCTCGACGTTCAGGGTGGAGACGCGCAGGTCGCGGTTGTTGTGCAGCGACAGCGCGATGACGCTGCGCAGCTTGTCGTCAGCGATGAACTCTTGCCAGCCCAGCGTGTCGACCGCGGGAGCGGCGGCGCTGTCGCTGGGCGTCGTGGTCGCGGCCGGCGTCGCGGCCCACGTATCGGGCACGACCGAAACGGGGCGTTCGTAGTCGGGCGCCAGGGTGGAACAGGCCGTCAGCAAGGCGGCAGCGGCGACTGCGGTGAGCAGGCGCAGGGGAGGCATAGAGGAGCGCATGGGGGGTTCCTTCATTGTTGCGTGGGGATGCGCAGGCTGTGTTCCAGGGCCGTCTTGCCCGGGAACAGCGTCTTCACGACCACAAAGAACACGGGGACAAAGAAGATACCCAGCACCGTGGCGGCGATCACGCCACCCAGCACACCGGTGCCAATGGCGTTCTGGCTGCCGGCACCCGCACCGCTGGCCAGGGCCAGGGGCAGCACGCCCAGCGCAAAGGCCAGTGAGGTCATGAGGATGGGGCGCAGGCGCAGGCGCACGGCTTCCAGGGTGGCTTTGATCAGGGTCTTGCCATGTTCCATCTGCTCCTTGGCGAACTCGACGATCAGGATCGCGTTTTTCGCCCCGAGACCGATGGTGGTGAGCAGGCCGACCTGGAAGTAGACGTCGTTGGACAGTCCGCGCAGGCTGGCCGCCAGCAGCGCGCCGATCACTCCCAGCGGGACGACCAGCATGACCGCGACCGGAACGGACCAGCTCTCATACAGCGCGGCGAGGCAGAGGAAGACCACCAGCAGCGACAGGGCGTAGAGCGCGGGAGCTTGCGAGCCGGAGAGGCGCTCCTGGTAGGACAGGCCGGTCCAGGCGATGCCCACGCCGGGGGGCAGCTTGGCGGCGATCTCCTCGACGGCCTGCATGGCGGCGCCCGAGCTCTTGCCTGGCGCGGCCTGGCCGGCAAGTTCAAGGGCGGGCAGGCCGTTGTAGCGCTCCAACCGGGGCGAACCCATTTCCCAGCGGGCGCTGCCGAAGGCCGAGAAGGGCACCATCTGACCGGCATTGTTCTTGACGCGCCAGGTGTTCAGGTCTTCCGGCTGCATTCGGAACTTGACGTCGGCCTGGATGTAGACGCGCTTGACGCGGCCGCGGTCGACGAAGTCGTTGACATAGGCACTGCCCCAGGCGGTGGAGAGCATGGCGTTGATGTCGGCCACCGAGACGCCGAGCGCGGAGGCCTTGGCGTGGTCGATGTCCAGGCGCAGCTGCGGTGAATCTTCCAGACCGTTGGGGCGCACGCCCACGAGGTCGGGGTGCTGGGCCGCCATGCCGAGGAACTGATTGCGCGCATTCATCAACGCTTCGTGGCCGAGGCCGGCACGGTCCTGCAGATAGACACTGAAACCGGTGGCGTTGCCCAGTTCGATCACGGCGGGAGGCGCGAAGGCGAAGACCATGGCGTCGCGGAACTGCATGAAGCTGCCCATGGCGCGGCCGGCGATGGCCTGCACGCTTTGCAGAGGGCTGGGGCGTTCGCTCCAGTCCTTGAGCCGGACGAAGGCGATGGCCATGTTCTCACCCTGACCGGCGAAGCTGAAACCGGCGACCGAGAAGACGGATTGGACGTTGTCCTTTTCGGTTTCGAGGAAATGCTGCTCGACGCGCTCCACCACCTTGAGCGTGCGTTCCTGCGTGGCGTTGGCCGGCAACTGGACCATGGAGAACAGGATGCCCTGGTCTTCCTCGGGCAGGAAGGAGGAGGGCAGGCGCAGAAAGAGCACGGACATGCCGACGACCAGCACGCCGTAGAGCAGCATGGTGCGCCCGCGCTTGCCCAACAGACGTTCCACGAAACGCTGGTAGCGGCTGGTGGCGTTGTCAAAGCTGCGGTTGAACCACCCGAAGAATCCGGGTCGCTGCGCCTGGTGCGAGGCATCGACCGGCTTGAGCAGCGTCGCGCACAAGGCGGGCGTCAGTACCATGGCCACCAGCACCGACAGCACCATGGCCGAGACGATGGTGATGGAGAACTGGCGGTAGATCACGCCGGTGGAGCCGCCGAAGAAGGCCATGGGAATGAACACGGCCGACAGCACCATGGCGATGCCCACCAGGGCGCCAGAGATCTGGCCCATGGACTTGCGCGTGGCTTCCTTGGGCGAGAGCCCTTCCTCGGCCATCACCCGTTCGACGTTCTCGACCACCACGATGGCGTCGTCCACCAGCAGGCCGATGGCCAGCACCAGGCCGAACATGGTCAGGGTGTTGATCGAGAAGCCCGCCACCGCCATGACCCCGAAGGTGCCCAGCAGCACGACAGGCACGGCGATGGTCGGGATCAGCGTGGCGCGGAAGTTCTGCAGGAAGAGGTACATCACCAGGAAGACCAGCAGGATGGCTTCGGCCAGGGTCTTGACCACTTCGTGGATCGAGACTTCGACGAAGGGCGTCGTGTCATAAGGCACCACGGCCTTCATGCCGGCGGGCATGAAGTTTTGCAGATCCTGCAGCGCCGCCTCCACCGCCTTGGCGGTGGACAGGGCATTGGCGCCCGCGGCCAGCTTGATGGCTACGCCGGCGGCCGGCTTGCCGTTGTAGCGCGAGACGGTGGCATAGCTCTCCGCGCCCATCTCGACACGGGCCACGTCGCGCAGGCGCACTTGGGCGCCATCCACCTGGCTCTTGACGAGGATGGCCTCGAACTGGGCAGGCGTCTGCAGGCGGGTCTGCGCGGTGATGGTGGCGTTGATTTGTTGGCCGGCCCGCGAAGGCGCGGCGCCGATCTGACCGGCCGACACCTGGGCGTTCTGCGCCTGGATGGCGGCGACGATGTCGGCCGGTGTCAGCTTGTACTGGTTGAGCTTGTTCGGGTCCAGCCAGATCCGCATGGCGTACTGGGCGCCGAAGAGCTGGACTTCACCCACGCCTTCCACCCGGCTCAGCGCGTCCACGATGTTCGACGACACGTAGTCGGACAGGTCCGTCTGGTCCATGCTGCCATCTTCGGAGACGAAGCCCAGCACCATGAGGAAGTTCACGGTCGACTTGGCGACCTGAACGCCCTGGCGCTGCACTTCCTGCGGCAGCAGGGGCATGGCGACCTGCAGCTTGTTCTGCACCTGCACCTGGGCGATGTCAGGGTCGGTCCCGGCGGCAAAGGTCAGTGCGATGGAGGCGCTGCCGCTGGAGTCGCCGGTAGAGGTGATGTAGGTCAGGCCATCGATGCCCTTCATCTTCTGCTCGATGACCTGGGTCACCGTGTCTTCAAGCGTCTTGGCGGAGGCGCCCGGGTAGCTGGCATTGATGGACACCTGGGGCGGTGCGATCTGCGGGTATTGCGAGATGGGCAAGCTACGGATGGCGAGCCCACCCGCGAGCATGACGACGATGGCCAGCACCCACGCGAAGATGGGTCTGTCGATGAAGAGGCGCGACATGGTCAGGTTCCTTATCTAGGTTCAGCGCGTGGCCTGCGCGGTCTTTTGCACGGCGTCGGTCTGCCACACGGTGGCCTGCACGGCCATGCCGGGCTGAACTGCCTGCAGACCTTCGACGATCACGTTCTCGCCGCCCTGGAGACCGGCCGTGACGAGCCAGTTGTTGCCCAGCGACTGGCCGATCGCGACCGGGCGGGGTTGCACGGTGCCGTCCGCGCCCACCGTCATGACCGTGGCCTTGCCCGTGGCATCACGACTCACGGCTTTTTGCGGCACCACGATGGATTGCTGGCTCACGCCCTTCTCGATCACGGCACGGACATACATGCCCGGCAGCAACTCGCGCTGGGGGTTGGGGAAGACGGCGCGCAACGTCACCGTGCCGGTGGCTGGATCCACCGAGACCTCGGAGAACTGCAGCTTGCCGGCATGCGCGTAGGTGCTGCCATCCTCCAGCAGAAGTTGGACCTTACTTTGGCCCTGGGACTTGACACGACCTGCGGCCAGATCCTTCTGCAGGTGCATCAGTTCGGTGCTGGACTGGGTCAGGTCGACGTAGATGGGGTCGAGCTGCTGCACCGTGACCAGGGTGTTGCTCTGGTTGGCGGTGACCAGGGCCCCCGGCGTGACACTGGAGCGGCCGATGCGACCCGAGATGGGTGCGTTGACGCGGGTGTAGGCCAGGTCAATCTCGGCCGCCCGCACCTGGGCTCGGGCAGATAGGACTTCGGCCTCAGCCTGCTTGAGTGCGGCCCGTGCGTCGTCCCGGGCCTGCTTGCTGACGGCCTCGATGGCGGCCAATTCTTCGTAGCGGGAAGCGCGCAGGCCCGTGGACGTCAGATTGGCCTCGGCCTTGGCCAGATTGGCCTTCGCGCTGTCCAAGGCGGACTCATAACGCGCTGCCTCGATCTGATAGAGGGTCTGGCCCGCTTGGACTTCGCCGCCTTCGCTGAAGTTGCGCGCCTGGATCAAGCCCGAGACCTGCGGCCGCACTTCGGCAATCAGATAGGGCGCGGTGCGCCCGGCCAGCTCGCTGGTGAGCACGACATCCTGGGCCCGGACGGCGAGAACCTCGACCACGGGCGCGTGGGCGCCGCCTTGCCCCTGGTGTTCGCCTCCCTGGCTGGGCGAACAGCCGGAAATGAGAAAAGCCGTCGCCAGGGCGATGGCGCTCAACAGGGAGGTGGGACGGGTGTTGGGGCGGGTTTGCATACAAGGCCTTGAAGGAAAAGGGCGGGGAAAAGAGGTGGATGGGGTGGTTTCAGAAATTGAATGAACGTTCATTCTATTTGTTTTTAAATCCAGACTATTTCAGTCGGAAATAAGATGCAGTAAGCAAAGACGGCCGTCGCGGCCTGTACGTCACTGAAGTCGGATTGCCTGCACGCGCGGACTCAGGACAGTGCTCACGGGGTTCTCTGGAGAGTTGTGGAGTCGGACAGTTGGAGCAGCTGCTCGAATTCGGTGGATTTGTCGAAGAACCAGTCGGCGCCCGCCTGCAGGCAGCGCTGGCGGTTGTAGTCGGTGGAGACATTGGTGAGCACGACCACCTTCAGATCCTTGTAGTTGCTCTTGAACTGCGGGATCAGATGGACGACGTCACCGTCCGGCAGTTGCGGGTCCAGCACCATCAGTGCCGGTTGCATATACCCAAGCAGACGCAGCGCCTGCAGGCAATCCGCAACGGCAATGACTTGTCCGATACCGGGTGTGGTCCAGAGCTGCCGGGTCAGTCGGAAGCGGATGAGTTCGGAGTGATCAACGATAAGAATCTTCATGGCCGCAATAGTGCCGGCGCAAGGCGTGACCCGCCATCGGACTCAGTCGGTTCGATTGTCGGATTAGGATGGCACGGGTAGGGCGACTCCTACCCCTGGACCGCAGTCCGTACAGGCTGCCGCTTGCTGCGAACAGAGCGGAGCTCAGCAGGTGCAGCTAAATTGCCCCGGCGACTTGCCCCCCGTAGACGTACCTATCAAAAGTGGCTGTCCGGGGACAGCGTCAAAGGATGGTCTCAGTTGCTTCGGACTGCCCGGCTGCGCGCCTGCAAACAAGATAGGCCAACATGGGGAGGACCAGTCATTCACGTTGAATTCGGTGACATCAGTGACCCACTTCTGGTTGAGAGCCTTCGCGAAGAAGTCACGCTGCAGGACATTGGGCACGTGAGCATCGCTCATGCCCGAGACATTCCCGGAACGCTTCTTCGCCCTGATCAACGCGCGCAACCCCATCTTCTGCATCAGACGCTGCACGCACTTGTGGTTGACGGGGGCCGCCATTGATCTGCACAGCGCTGCCGTGATTCTTCTGTAGCCGTAGCGGCCCTTGTGCGTGTCATAGACGGCGCGGATCTCGGCCTCCATGTCGCCCGGCCGTTCGGAACGCTGGAGCGTCTGGCACTGGCAGTGGAAGGTGCCGCGCGCAAGGCCTGCTATCTGCAGCAGGTCCGCCAGCTTGTAGGCAGGCCTCAACCCGGTGATCAGGCGCGCTTTGTCGGCGCAGCTGATCTCTTTGACCGGATCAAGGCTTGAAATTTTTTTAGGTACGTCACCTCCGCGGGCAGCCGCTCGTTCACCTTATTGGGATTGCGGATGTCGTAGACCGCCGCTACCTGGCGGCTCGAAAGCCGTTCACGGTCCTGACGGGACAGCACCTGCAACTTGAACTGCGCACTGTACGCGCTGCGCTTGGGCCGCAACCCGTCGATGCCATGCAGGCGGTAGTGGCTCACCCAGGTGCGGATCTTCTCCTCTGGCACTGCCCACTGCCGCGCCAAGAGCTTCGCTCCGCCTTTGCCGGCCAAAAAGCTCTTGCCGACCTCACGCTTGAACTCCGTTTTGTACTTCTTCATCAAACCCCTTGAAGTTCGTCCAACTTCTGGGGGTCAGTTCAAAGCCGGGGCGGTTCAACCTGACTGCCTACGTCATCCTCCGGACCCACTCCCACTGAGAGGCCGCTTAGGACGCCTCGCCACGCGCCGAGACTTGCACCGGTGTCAAAGGCTTCAGCGGCGCGGCGTCCCAGCCGCCGCCGAGCGCGCGGATCAGGCGCACCGTCGCTTGGCGCTGGCTGGTTTCGACACGCTGGGCCTGGCGCCGGTTGAGCAGCTCGTTGCGGCGCGCGTCCAACAGTTCCAGCTGGCTCACGAGGCCGTTGCGGTAGCGTGTTTCCGAAATGGCGCTGGCGCGTTGCGCGGCGCTCACCGCGCGACCTTGGGCTTGCGACTGCTCCTGCAGCAGGCGCAGCGCCGACAGCTGGTCTTCCACCTCGCGCAGGGCGTTGAGCACCTGCTGGCGGTAGCTGGCCGCGGCCGCGTCCAGTTGCGCTTCGGCACTGCGCACGCCCGCTTCACGCCGGCCGCCATCGAACAGGGGCACGGAGGCCAGCGCGCCGACTGCCCAGGCCCGCGTTGACCAACGGAACAGGTCTCCCAGATCCGGTGAGGCGTAGCCGGCGTCCGCGGTCAGTGCGATGCTCGGGAACCAGGCCGCCTTGGCCACGCCCACGCGGGCCTGCGCCGCCAGCAGCGTAGCCTGCGCAGCCGTGACGTCGGGCCGGCGCGCGAGCACGGTGGCGGGTATCCCGGCAGGGATGAGCGGCAGCACGGTGGTGCTGTTCGCCGGCGCCAGCGTGAAGCCTGAGGCTGGCTCACCCACCAACACGGCCAGAGCGTGTTCGAGTTCGGCGCGGCTGCGGCGGACGGCATGCACCTCGGCCTCGGTGGCGGCCAGTTCCGTCTGGATGCGGATCACGTCGAGCTCGGCCACGTCGCCGGCTTCGTAACGGCGTTGGGTCAGGCGCAGGGTGTCGGCGTAGGCGCTGGCTGTGTCGCGCACCAGCGCGTGCTCGGTGTCGGCGGCGCGCAGGGCCAGATAGGTCTGGGTCACTTCGGCTTGCACCAGCAGCTGGGTGCTTTGCAGCAGTGCTGCGCGGGCCTGGGCGTCCAGACCGGCCGCGTCCCGTGCACGTGCCAGCCGACCGAACAGGTCCACTTCGTAGGAGATGCTGGCGCCGCCCTGCACCAGGGTGGCGGGCGAGGTGTCACCCGTTGTGTAGGTACCCGCGCTGCGGTTGGCGCCCACCCCCGCGCCAACCTGCGGCATGCGGTCGGCCTGCGCGCCTTGCACCAGGGCGCGTGCCTGGGTCAGGCGCGCAGCGGCCAGTTGGACGTCGGTGTTGCGGGCGGCCGCGCGCGCGATCAGCTCGTCGAGCACGGGGTCCTGGAAAACCTTCCACCAGTCACCGCGGTCGCGGGCTTCGGCGGGTTCGGCGGTGGTCCAGTGCTCCTGGATTTCCTTGAACAGCGGCGGTGTGTCCACCGTGGCGGGTGTCGTGACCTCGCTGGCGCAGCCTGCCAGCAGCAGGGCCGCGGCCAGTGGCAGCAGGGAATAATGCAATCGTTTCATGGCAGGGGTCCTTCAGCGGGGCAGCGACACCGTGGGCAGGGCCGCGGACGGCAGGCCACCGGCGGCAAAGCCCTCGAAATGGGGAGTCTCACCGTGCTGCTTGAGCGGGCGGTTGCCCGTGAGGCCACGCAACAGCACGTAGAACACGGGCGTGAGGAAGAGGCCGAAGGCGGTCACGCCGATCATGCCGGCGAACACGGCCACGCCCATGGCCGAGCGCATCTCTGCGCCGGCACCCGTGGCCAGCACCAGGGGCAGGACGCCCATGACGAAGGCCAGCGAGGTCATCAGGATGGGACGCAGGCGCAGGCGGCTGGCCTCGATGGCGGCCCGGATCGGCGTATGGCCCGCGAACTCCAGCTCCCGTGCGAACTCGACGATCAGGATGGCGTTCTTGGCCGACAAGCCCACGAGCACGATCAACCCGATCTGCGTGAACACATTGTTGTCACCGCCCGAGAGCCACACGCCCGTCATCGCCGCGAGCAAGCCCATGGGCACGATCAGGATGATGGACAGGGGCAGTACCAGGCTTTCGTACTGGGCGGCCAGCACTAGGAAGACCAGCAGGATGGCCAGCGGGAAGACCCACAACGCCGAATTGCCGGCTAGGATCTCCTGGTAGGTGAGCTCGGTCCATTCGAATCCGACGCCCTTGGGCAGCGTTTCGGCGGCGATGCGCTCGATGATCGCGCGTGCCTGGCCCGAGGAATAGCCGGGTGCCGGGCCGCCGTTGATGTCGGCCGAGAGGTAGCCGTTGTAGCGCATGGCGCGATCGGGGCCGAAGCTGGAGTTGACCTTCATCAGCGCCGACAGCGGCACCATTTCCCCGGTGCTGGAACGCACCTTGAGCAGGCCCACGTCCTCGGCGCGCGCGCGGTAAGGCGCGTCGGCCTGGGCGCGCACACTGTAGGTGCGGCCGAAGCGGTTGAAGTCATTGACGTACAGGCTGCCCAGGTAGATCTGCATGGTGTCGAAGATGTCCGTCACCGGCACCCCCAACTGGCGCGCCTTGGTGCGGTCGATGTCGGCGTAGAGCTGCGGCACATTGACCTGCCAGCTCGTGAACATGCCGGCCAGCTCGGGCGTTTGCCAAGCCTTGCCCATGAAGGCTTTCACGGCCTTGTCCATCTCGTCGTAGCCCACGCCGCCGCGATCTTCCAGCTGCAGCTTGAAGCCACCCGTGGTGCCCAGGCCCGCCACCGGTGGAGGCGGGAACATCACGATGAAGGCGTCCTGGATCTGGCCATAGGCCTGGTTGAGCTGACCCGCCACAGCGCCGCCGCTCTGGTCGGCGCGCTTGCGCTCCGCAAAAGGCTTGAGCGTGGCGAACACGATGCCCGAGTTGGAGCTGTTGGTGAAGCCGTTGATCGACAGACCGGGGAAGGCGATGGCATCCTCGACGTTCGGGTTCTGCCGCGTGATCTCACCCATGCGCTGGATCACTTCCTCGGTGCGGTCCAGCGTGGCCCCATCGGGCAACTGCGCGAAGCCGATCAGGTACTGTTTGTCCTGCGCCGGCACGAAACCACCGGGCACGACCTTGAACAGCAGCACGGTGATGGCCACCAGCGCGAGGTACAGACCCATCATCCGTGCCTTGCGCGTGATCACTCGCCCCACGCCGCCGCTGTAGGCCTCGGAGCCGCGCTGGAAGAAGCGATTGAAGGCGCCGAAGGCCCGGCCGAAGACGCGGTCCATGCCGCGCGTGAGCGCGTCCTTGGGTGCGTCGTGGCCCTTGAGCAGCAACGCCGCGAGGGCCGGCGAGAGCGTGAGTGAGTTGATGGCCGAGATCACCGTCGAGATGGCGATGGTCACGGCGAACTGCTTGTAGAACTGCCCGGTCAGGCCGCTGATGAAGGCCAGCGGCACGAACACGGCGACCAGCACCAGGGCGATCGCGATGATGGGACCGGAGACCTCGCGCATGGCGCGGTAGGTGGCCTCGCGCGGCGAAAGCCCGGCCTCGATGTTGCGTTCCACGTTCTCCACCACCACGATGGCGTCGTCCACCACGATGCCGATCGCCAGCACGAGGCCGAACAGCGACAGCGCGTTGATCGAGAAGCCCAGCAGGTGCAGCACGGCGAAGGTGCCCACCACCGACACCGGCACCGCCAGCAGCGGGATGATGGAGGCGCGCCAGGTCTGCAGGAACAGGATCACCACCAGCACCACCAGGGCGATGGCTTCCAGCAGGGTCTGGATGACCGACTTGATGGAGGCGCGCACGAACTGCGTGGGGTCGTAGGCGATGCGGTACTCCACACCCTCGGGCATGAGCTTTTGCAAATCGTCCATGGTCTGGCGCACGGCGGCCGAGATCTCCAGCGCGTTGGAGCCCGGTGCCTGGAACACGCCCATGCCGACGGCGGGCTGGTTGTTCAGCAGGGAACGCAGCGAATAGTCGGCCGCGCCCATCTCCAGTCGGGCGATGTCGCGCAACCGGGTCACCGCGCCGTTGGCGCCGGTCTTGACGATGATGTCGCCGAACTCCTCCTCACTCTGCAAGCGACCCTGGGCGTTGATGGACAGCTGCATGTCCACGCCCGGCAGCCCGGGCGAGGCGCCGACCACGCCGGCCGCGGCCTGCACGTTCTGGCCGCGGATGGCGGTCACCACGTCGCTGGCCGACATGCCGCGCTGGGCGACTTTCTGCGGGTCCAGCCAGACGCGCATGGAATAGTCGCCGCCGCCGAAGATCTGCACCTGGCCCACGCCTTCGATGCGCGCGAGCCGGTCCTTGACGTTGAGCACCGCGTAGTTGCGCAGGTAGTTGATGTCGTAGCGGTCATTGGGCGAGACCAGGTGCACCACCATCGTGATGTCCGGCGAGCTCTTGACCGTGGTGACACCCAGGCGGCGCACTTCCTCGGGCAGGCGCGGCTCGGCCTGCGAGACGCGGTTCTGCACCATTTGCTGCGCCTTGTCGACGTCGGTGCCCAGCTTGAAGGTCACGGTCAGCGTCATCACGCCGTCGGTCGTGGCCTGGCTGCCCATGTAGAGCATGCCTTCCACGCCGTTGATGGATTCCTCCAGCGGCGTGGCCACGGTCTCGGCGATGACCTTGGGGTTGGCGCCCGGGTACTGTGCGCGCACCACGATGGAGGGCGGCGAGACTTCGGGGTATTCGGAAATCGGCAAGCCGCGCAAGGCGACCAGGCCGGCGATCAGCATCAGCAGCGAGAGCACGCCCGCGAAGATCGGCCGATCGATGAAGAATTTCGAGAGATTCATGATGTTCTTGGTTTCGTACTCGCGGTTCAGGGCTGGGCCGAGGCCACGGCTTGCGCGGTTGCGTCGCCGGTCTTGCCGCGTTGCGCGGCGGTCATGGGCACGTCCTGCGGCTGCACCACGTCGCCAGGGCGCACGCGCTGCAGGCCATTGACGACCACGCGCTCACCCGAGTGCAGACCGCTGAGTACCAGGCGCAGGCCGTCGACGGACGCGCCCAGGGTGATTTCGCGGTACTCAGTGCGATTGCCTTCGCCGACGACCAGCACATACTTCTTGTTCTGGTCGGTGCCGATGGCGCGTTCGCTCACCAGCAGGGCGCGCGTGGCCTGCGACTGGCCCATGTGGATGCGGGCGAACTGGCCATGCATCAGCTGGCCATCCTTGTTGTCGAAGACGGCGCGCACGCGCACCGTGCCGCTGCTGGTGTTCACCTGGTTGTCGATCAGCTGCAGCCGGCCGGTGTAGGGCGTGTCGCCGCTGCCCGAGGTGCCCATGCGCACGGGAATGCGCTCCAGCGCCTGACGGTCGCCGTTGGCGGCACCGCCGCTCAGGCCCTTGAGCGCGCGCGCGACGACCTGTTCATCAGCGTCGAAGCTGGCGTAGATCGGGTTCACCGAGACCAGGGTGGTGAGCACGGGCGCGCCCGGGCCGGCGGCGACCAGGTTGCCCACGGTCACTTCCAGCTTGCCGATGCGGCCGGCCACCGGCGCGCGCACCTGGGTGTAGTCCAGGTTCAGCTGGGCCACCTGCAGCTGGGCCTGGGCGGCCTTGAAGTTGGCTTCGGCCTCGCGCAGCGCGTTCAGGCGGTCGTCGTACTCGCGTTGGGCGATCGCGCGTTCGTCCCAGAGCAGGCGGGCGCGGGCGTGCTCGCTGGTGGCATGCGTCACGCGGGCTTGCGCAGCGGCGGCCTGGGCGGCGGCGCGCGCCACCTCGGCCTCGTAGGGCGCGGGATCGATGGAGACCAGCAGATCGCCCTTGTTCACCAGAGCGCCTTCGCGGAAATGCATGGCCTGGATCACACCGGCCACGCGGGGTCGGATGTCCACGCGTTCGATGGCTTCGAGTCGGCCCGAGAACTCGTCCCAGGCGGACACATCGCTTTCCGCGATCCGCGCGACGGAGACCGGCATGGGCGGCGGCGCACCGTTGGGGGCGCTGGCTTGGGCGGTACTGGGTTTTTGCAGCAGCACGATGACGGCCACGGTGACGGCAGTCAGGGCAGCGGCGGTGGGCCACCAGAGGCGGCGGCGGGGGCGCAGGGACAGACGGGACATGGAAGTTCCTTTGGAAAACAAGAGAAAAAGAGGCGAAAGGGCAAAAAAAAAGCGAACAAGGCCCAGCCCGGCGCTGGGCCGGGTTGGCAATCGGAAGGGGGATCAGAAAAGAGGCGAGAGCCCGTCAGGCCGCGGGTGGGGCGGCGGCCTGGAAGAAGCTGCGCAGGTGCTCACGCGCCTGGGCCGCGCAGGGCGGCACTTCCCCGGCCAGCGGTTCGGCCAGGGAGTCGGGCCAGCCGGTCTTGGCCGGCAGCAGGATGCGGGTGACTGGGATGCCAGCCTCGTGAAGGCGGTCCGCATAAGCCAGTGCTTCGTCGCGCATCGGATCGTCGCCACCCGCGAGGATGAGCGTGGGCGGCAGGCCCGCGAGCCGTTGCGCGTGCGCGGGCACGGCATACGGATGCTCGGCGTCCATGGGACCGCGCAGGTACTCGCGCCAGCCGTCCATCCATTTGCAGCAGGTGGTGCTGCCCAGGGTTTCACGCAGCGAGGCCGTGGCATTGCAGGGGTCGAGCATGGGCGACACCAGGATCTGCCCGGCCAGCACGGGGTGGGCGCGGTCACGCACCATCAGCGCCACCGCCGCCGCGATGTTGCCGCCGGCTTCCTCGCCCGCGACGAAGAGCGGCGCGCCGGTGCCCGCCAGGCGGGTGCGCTGCTTGTGCAGCCATTCGATGGCCGTGTAACCGGCTTCCACCGCGTCGGGAAATTTGTGCGCGGGTGCCAGCGGGTAGGCCAGGGACGCCACCACGGCGCCGGAGGCCGCCAGGAGCTCGGCCAGGCAGGCGCCGCTGTCCAGATCGCCCGAGACAAAGGCACCGCCATGGAAATGCAGCACCAGCGGCACGGCGGCGCCGCGCACTTTCTGGCCGCGCACGCGCAGTTCCAGCGCCGATTCACCCGGCACGAACAGGGTTTGAGCCGGCGAGGGCAGGAAAGGGGACGGGGTTGAGCTGACCATGGACGTGACTATAGACACGCGACGCACAGGGATAAAGCAGGCTGCGACCAGTTGTCTGTTTCCCGTTTGTGAACAATCCCGCCTGCGCAATGCGCAAACAGGACACAACCAAGCATGGACCAGATTCAATCGATACGCGTTTTCGCGCGGGTGGTGGAGGCCGGAACCTTCACCAAGGCGGCTGAATCGCTGGACCTGCCCAAGGGTACGGTGACCAAGCTGGTCCAGCAGTTGGAGGCGCGCCTGAAGGTCAAGCTGCTGAACCGCACGACGCGGCGCGTGACCGTGACGCCGGACGGCGCGGCCTATTACGAGCGCACCACCCGCCTGCTCAAGGACCTGGACGACATCGAGGCCAGCATGACCAATGCGCAGGCCAAGCCCAGCGGGCGCCTGCGCGTGGACGTGGGCACCGCGGTGGCGCAGCAGATCATCATTCCGGCCTTGCACGATTTCTACGCCCGTTTCCCCGACATCCAGCTGGACCTGGGCGTGACCGACCGACCGGTGGACCTGATCACCGACAACGTGGACTGCGTGATTCGGGGCGGTGACCTGCAGGAGCAGTCCCTGGTGGCGCGCCGCCTGGGCAATGTGCCCCTGGTGGCCGTGGCCTCGCCAGCCTACCTCCAGGCGCGCGGCATGCCCAGGCATCCGTCCGAGCTGGAGCGCGAACACACCACGGTGAATTTCTTCTCCGCGCGCACCGGCCGGCCCTATGCACATGAATACACCCGGGACGGCAAGACGCTGGAAATCGCGGGACACTACAAGCTGTCGGTGAACGAAGGCAATGCCCTGACGTCGGCGGTGCTGGCGGGCCTGGGCGTGTCCCACATCCCGGCCTTCACGGCGGAACCCCTGCTGAAGAGTGGTCAACTGGTGCGGGTGCTGGAGGACTGGACCTGTCCCGTGATCCCGCTCTATGTGGTCTACCCACCCAACCGCCATCTCAGCGCCAAGGTGCGCGCCTTCGTGGAATGGGCGGCGGAACTGTTTTCCCGGCACCCGCAGGTGTTGACGGGATGAGCCGGGACTGATCCCTCGGCTCTCGTGTCGCATCGCGGTGACGGTCATGGCCCATGATGCGTCCTTATCATCGGGACATGCAATTACCTGTTTCTTCTGGTCTGCGGTGGTTCTGCCTGGGCTTCGAGGCCCTGTCCGTCCACCAGCTATACGCTTTGTTGCGCCTGCGCTCCGAGATTTTCGTGGTCGAGCAGCACTGCGCCTACCTGGACCCCGACGGCAAAGACCTGCATCCCCAGGCCGTGCACCTCCTCGGCTATGACGGTGAGGTGCTCGCCGCCAGCGTGCGCATCCTGCCGCCAGGCCTGGGCTACCCCTGCCCGAGCATCGGGCGCGTGGTGATCGCCGCGACCCACCGTGGCACCGGCCTGGGCCATGTGCTGATGCGTGAGGCCTTGGATCAGGTATTCCAGCGCTGGCCGGGCAGCGAGGTCCAGCTGGGCGCGCAGGCGCACCTGGCGAAGTTCTATGCCGCGCACGGTTTTGTCGTGGCTTCACCGGTCTACGACGAGGACGGCATTCCCCACGTCACCATGCGTCGGCCCGCCTAAGCGAGCGGAAAACTTGGTCCGGCACCGCCCTCGCCCCGCAGGTGCCTGAGCAGGGCGGCCAGCAGGTCTTCGAGGGCACGGCAAACGTCCGGCTGCGCCAGCATGGCGGCCTCGGTGGTGCAGTGGCCCGCCAGGGGCAGGGTCTGCGATGCGTCGGCGACGATCTCCGCCGACATCGTGCGCAGCACCTCGCGCAGGGCCGCGTCGGCGTGGTGCGCGCGGGGCGCGGCGTTGACCAGTGCCACCGGCTTGCCCACGGTGCCTTCGAAGCTGACCAGCCAGTCCAGGGCGTTCTTCATGACGCCGGAGATGCCGTGGGCGTATTCGGGGCTGGCAATCAGCAGCGCGTCGGCCGCGTCGACCGTGGCGCGCCAGCGCCGCACCGTTTCGGGGGGCGATGCTTCCAGGTCGGGATTGAAGAGCGGCAGATCCTCCAGGTCCTCGAACACCGAGACGCGCAGGACGGGCGGTGCCAGCCGCGTCGCCAGGCGGCAGACGGCCGAGTTGATGGAGGCCGCCCGCAGGCTGCCGGAGATCGCGACGATGTTCACGCGGCGATGGTGGCCCAGGGCGCTTCTTCGGACCGCGCACCCAGGGGCAGCACGCACAGCGTGACGCCGTCCAGCGTGAGCGCCAGGCCCAACTGTCCACCGATCTGCACCAGACCGCTGGCGGTCGCGCGGGGCGTCGGCGCGCTTGTGTATGTCGATTCGAGTGCCGCCTGCGGCGCAAGGTGGTGGGCGCTGGCGCTCACAGGCGGTTGGCGCAGCATGGCCCACAAGGTACGCGGGTCACGCAGGTGCAGCGACTGTGCGTAGAGCTGGAACAAGGCCTCCTTTTCTGCTGCCTCGGTTTGCTCCTGTTCCAAGGCCCATATCTGCCCGGGCTGGTGCACCAACGTGTCGGCCGCCTCGCGCAATCGCAGCAGCGCACGCCGCAGCTGCTGCCGGCTGCCCGCCGCCGTCTTGCCCTGGGCCTGAGCGATCTCGGCATGCTCCGCCTCGAACACCTCGTGCAGCAGGACCACCGCGCCGTCCGTGGCCGGCAGGTGGTCCGCGAGCAGACGCAGGGCGCGGGTGCTCTCCTGCAACAGGGCGGTTTCCGATTCGGCCGAGGCTTGCTCATGGCCCAGGGGAGCGTCGGCCGATTCCGCCAGCCATTGCTGCATCCACTGCCGTCGCCGCAGCCGGTCGATGGCGATGTGGCGCATCACGGTGAGCAGCCAGGCCTGGGCGGCATTGAGTTCCAGTTCCTGGTTTTCCAGCGCGCGGACATAGGCGTCCTGCACCGCGTCCTCGGCCTCCGCGGGCCCCAGCAGGCGGGTGGCGGCGCGCACCAGTTGGTGCCGGTCGGCGTCGAGCAGGTCGGGCAGGTATTCATCGCGCATGGAGCCATCTTGCCATAGCGAGCCCATGGACCGGGGGTGTCACGCCGGGCGGGCTTCGTTCGTCATGGCAGCTCAACGTCAAGGAAATCACCATGAACTCACCCGACACCGACAGCCCCGCGCCGACCAGCGTCCCCGAACCCCGCACCGCCTCCTATCTGGAAGAAAAGGCCTTCAAGACCCGCACTCTCCTGGTCTTCGGCACGGTGACCGACGTCATGGCCGCGGACGTGACGCGCCGGCTCATCGCGCTGGACGCGGAAAGCGACCAACCCATCCACCTGCTGGTGAGCTCGCCTGGCGGTCATCTGGAATCCGGCGACGCCATCCATGACATCGTGCGTTTCATCGCCGCACCGGTGCACATGGTCGGCACCGGCTGGGTGGGTAGCGCTGCCACCCACCTCTTCCTGGCGGTGCCGCATGCGCGGCGCTACTGCCTGCCCAACACGCGCTTCCTGATTCACCAGCCCAGCGGCGGCGCGGGGGGCCGGCCACCAACATCGCCATCCAGGCCCGTGAGATGGTCAAGGCCCGCGAACGCATCGCCGCCACCATCGCGCGCGAGACCGGCAAGTCCTTGGAGGCCGTGCTGGCCGACATCGAGCATGACCGCTGGCTGTCTGCGCAAGAGGCTGTGGACTATGGTCTGGTATCGCGGATCATCGAACGCAAGAGCGAACTGGCCTGAGTGGCCGCTGCCAGAAGCAGTGCCGTCTGCGGACGCAGGTTCATTTCTGTTGACGCCAAATGGTTGACGAGAGCAGCGAGGTTGATAGGGTCGTCGTGAAGAAGGCCAAGGCGACCAGCATCCAGTCCCCGGCGTGCAGTGGCCTCAGATGCAATAGCCCGCTGAAAACAGGAACCTGAATGGCCAGAACCAGCGATGCGAGTGTGCCGAAGGCCAGCCAACGGGACGCCGCACGGCGCAGTTGGGTCAGGCCCACTGTGATTCCCGCGCTGACGACCAACAGCACGGCCAGCGCCATCGCGCGCGCGTGCTCGACGTCGTGGCCGGCGCCCAGTGCGTGAAGGTAGCTCCATACCATCGCGACACTGGCCAATCCACCGACCAGGCCTATGCCCAGCCAGGCTTCGGTCGTGAAGAAGCGTGTTGCATGATGGCGCCGCTCCCTGGCGAGGGGCGCGGTCGAGGGGAGGTCCTGAAACGCCATCATCGCGGTGGGATGGATGACCAGTTCAAGCCACACGATGTGGATGGGCAGAAACAGCAAGGGCTGACCCATCAACGGAATGGCCGCGGCACCGATCACGAGCGGCAAGTGCACGAGCAAAAGATAGACGAATGCCAGGCGCAAGTTCTGAAACAGTTGGCGGCCTTCCGCCACCGCATCCACGATGGTCCTGAAGTTGTCGTCCAGGAGAACCACTGGCGCAACCTCCCGCGCGCTGCGGGTTCCACGCAGGCCCATCGCCACGCCAATGTCGGCTTGACGCAGCGCCGGCACGTCATTGACGCCATCCCCGGTGACGGCAACGATCTCCCCCTCGGATTGGAGCGCCTGTACCAAGGCCAGTTTTTGCGTGGGTGTCGCGCGCGCCACAACGTCCAGCCCCCCAAGAGATCGCCAGACGGCACCCGGATCGTCCTCGGACCCCAATACCACGGTCCTGGGAGTTCCCCCACCCAGTCCGATCTGACGCGCGATCGCGCCTGCCGTGGCCGGGTGATCTCCCGTGACCATGATGACGCGCATGCCCGCGGCCAGGCAGTCGGCTATCGCCTCTCGCACGCCGTTCCGGACAGGGTCTTCAAAGGCCAGCAACCCTGCGAACGCGAAGCCCTGGCTGGGCTCCTGGTCCGGCGGCGTGGCGTCGCTCAGGTTCTTCCAGGCACAGGCGATGACCTTGTGGCCTGACTTGCCATGGGCGTCGACGAGCGCCAGCCAGCGGGAGCGTTCCAGTTCCGGGAGATCGCACACCGCCAACACGGTCTCGGGCGCTCCCTTGGCATAGGCAGTGAGTTGGCCACCCCTCCTGGACCAGATGGCGGATTCGCGGCGTCGGGCCTCCGTGAACGGGAAACTGGCTTGTCTGTCCGCCAGGGGCAGCGGGCCGGCGGCTGCGTGCAAGGCCTGGTCCAGTGGGTCGCCACTGTCCTGCCGCGCCGCGAAAGTAGCGAATTGCAGCAGGGCCGTTTCATCGAGTCCTGTTGCTGGAATCCGTTGTGACAGCACCAGCGAGCCCTCGGTGAGGGTGCCTGTCTTGTCAGAAAGAATGCAGCTGACACGGCCGATGTTCTCGACGGCGACTGCACGGCGGACCAAGGCGTTCTTTCGTGCCAGCCGGAACACGCCCACGCCGAGGAAGAAGGTGTAGACGACGGGGAACTCCTCAGGCACGGCAGCCACGGCCAGCGTCACGGCGCTGAGCAAGGCATCGATCCATCCGTGACCTTGCCAAAGGCGGACCACCGCGAGCACGGTGCACACGATGAGCGCCGCCGCCAACAGCATGACGACGAGTTCGCCGATGGCTTTCTGCAAAGGTGTCGATCCCTGGTGTCCTGCGGTCGCCGTGCGCACGATCTCTCCGTAGCGCGTGTCACCGCCGGTGAAGACGACGTGCAGCCTGGCCGTGCCGGTCAGCAGGCGCGTTCCCGCAGTTCCCCAGTGTTCGTCAAGCGCAGTTGCGGGTAAGGGGCCGGAGCGCAAGAGGGCCCGCTTGATCACCGGCAGGGATTCACCTGTCAAGGTCGACTCGTCTGCTTGCAGGTCGGCGCCGCCAATCAAGACCCCGTCGGCGGGGAAATACTCGCCAGGCTTGACCTCCACCAGGTCACCTGGGACCAGATGCCTCGACGCGATGTCTTGCCACCGACCCTCTCTCATCACCCGCGCGGAACTCGCCAGGCGACTGGCCAGACTGGCGGACGATGCCGTGGTCCGCCGATGCAGATAGGCATCCATCCCCAGCAGGGGCACCATGGCGAGCAGCAAGGTCCAAGACTCGGTGAATTGCCCCAGGAGCGCAAAGAGCACAGCGGTCACCGCGAGAAACCACAGCATGGGGTCGCGCGCCGTGTCGCGCGCGATCGTCAGCCAGTTGCTCGCCGTTTGGGGAACGATGTCGTTCCACCCAAACGCGCCGCGCTGGGTCTCGACCTGCGCCGAGGACAGGCCCATGCCGCCCAAGTCGGGTGTGGGAAGGTGCTCGGGCGGAATGCGGCGCTGATTCATGATGACCAGGAGATCCTTGGAATCGGCCATCCTCCAAAGGGTGTAAGGTTCAGCTGGCCGGATGCCCGTCCTCATTCTAGGTGGACCACCCTATGAACGCCCCCAACGCAGACACCCGCACCGAGCGCGACACCTTCGGCCCCATCGACGTGCCGGCCGACCGGCTCTGGGGCGCGCAGACCCAGCGCTCGCTGCTCAACTTCGACATCTCGGGCGAACGCCAGCCGCGCGAAATCATCCATGCCCTGGTCCAGGTCAAGCAGGCCTCGGCCACGGTCAACCAGGCTTTGGGTTTGCTGGACGGGGCCAAGGCCAAGGCCATCGTGGCGGCGGCCGACGAGGTGCTGGCCGGACGGCATGCGGATGAATTCCCGCTCGTGGTCTGGCAGACCGGCTCGGGCACGCAGACGAACATGAACGTCAACGAGGTGCTGGCCAACCGGGCGAGCGAGTTGCTGGGTGGCGCGCGCGGTGAAGCACGCCTGGTGCACCCGAACGACGAGGTCAACCGCAGCCAGTCCAGCAATGATGTGTTCCCCACAGCCATGCACGTGGCGGCGGTCGAGGCCATCACGCAGCGCCTGCTGCCCGCGCTGCAAACGTTGCGCGCCACGCTGGAGGCCAAGGCCCGCGAATTCGACGCCATCGTCAAGATCGGGCGTACCCATTTGCAGGACGCCACGCCGCTCACGCTGGGGCAGGAATTCTCGGGCTGGGTGGCGCAGCTGGCGCACGGCGAGCGGCATGTGCGCGCCGCCTTGCCGCATCTGTGTGAACTCGCGCTCGGTGGCACGGCGGTGGGCACGGGGCTGAACGCGCCCGCAGGCTATGCCGAAGCCGTGGCGCAGGAACTGGCGCGTCTGACGGGACAGCCCTTCGTGACCGCGCCCAACAAGTTCGAGGCGCTGGCTTCCTGCGACGCGCTGGTGCATGCGCACGGCGCGCTCAAGACGTTGGCGGCCAGCCTCATGAAGATCGCCAACGATGTGCGCTGGCTCGCCAGCGGGCCGCGCAGCGGGATCGGCGAAATCAGCATTCCCGAGAACGAACCCGGTTCGTCCATCATGCCGGGTAAGGTCAACCCGACGCAGAGCGAGGCGCTGACCATGCTGTGCTGCCAGGTCTTCGGCAACGACGTGGTCATCAACCTGGGCGGCGCCTCAGGCAATTTCGAGCTGAACGTGTTTCGTCCCCTGGTCGCGCACAACTTCCTGCAAAGCGTGCGGCTACTGGCCGATGGCATGCGGAGCTTCAACGACCATTGCGCCCTCGGCATCACACCCAATCGCGAGCGCATCGCCGAACTCGTGGCGCGCTCGCTGATGCTGGTGACCGCGCTCAATCCGCACATCGGTTACGACAAGGCAGCCCAGATTGCCAAGAAGGCGCACAAAGAGGGGCTGACCTTGCGCGACGCGGCCCTGGCCAGCGGCCACGTCACGGCCGAGCAGTTTGACCAGTGGGTGGTGCCGGAACGGATGGTGGGCCGCTGACCTCGTCATGGTCCCGGTCCGGGCGGTGCCAGGGGTCCACATGGGTCATGAGGTTCAGCACGCGGTGCCGTTGCATCACGCGGCGCCGGGCCTCGACCGCGATGTCGTGGCCGGCTTCCACGGTCAGCGTGGCGTCCACTTCGATGTGGGCGTCCGCGACGATCAGGTCGCCCATCTTGCGCGTGCGGATGTCATGCACGCCCTGGATGCCGGGCGTCTCGCTCAGGGTCTGGCGGATGGCGGCCAGCTCCTCGTCGTTCACCGCGCGGTCCATCAGGTCGTGCAGCGCATCCCAGCCAAACGTCCATCCCATCCGGGTCACCATGAAACCGACGATGGCGGCGGCAATCGGATCCAGAATGGGGTAACCCGCCAGGTTGCCCAGGATGCCCAGGCCCACCACCAAGGAGGACGCGGCGTCCGAACGCGCATGCCAGGCATTGGCCACCAGCATGCTGGACTTGACGCGCTTGGCCACGGCCAGCATGTAGCGGAACAGCAGTTCCTTGGCCAGGAGCGCACCCAGCGCCACCCACAGCGCGACCAGATGGACTTGCGGGATGGCGTGCGGTTGCTCCAGCTTCACGATGGCCGACCACAGCATGCCCAGACCGACGGCCAGCAGCAGCAGGCCCAGCACCAGTGAGGCCGCCGTCTCGTAACGATGGTGGCCGTAGGGGTGGTCCGCGTCGGCGTCTTTCTGGCTGTGCCGGTTGGCCAGCAGAACAACGAAGTCGGCGATCAGATCTGACAGTGAATGAATGCCGTCAGCCACCAGGGCCTGCGATTTGGTGAGCACACCGGCGACGATCTGGATGGACGTCAGTACCAGGTTCACGAACACGCTGACCCAGGTGCTGCGCGACGCCGCCGCGGCGCGTTCTGCGGTGGTGTACTCGTTGGCTTCCGAGTCCTCCGTGAGGGGCATGGGCGTGTTCAAGGGCGTCAGACGGGTTGTGCTGGATGAAGGCAGCGGCCAAAGCTTGGCGTCGCCCCCATCATAGAGCGGCTGCATGCCGCTTGGGAGGGAGCGCAGCTGCTGGCCGACTGCCGTTCACTGATCGTCGCTCAAGGGCTGGGGTGTTGGTAGCGGTGTTCCTGCGTCTGGCCGCCGAAGCCGTAGGCGGTGGCCCGAACATCCTGCACGTAGACATAGCTCTCGGGGTGGAGGTCCCCCAACAGCCCCTTGAACGCCGCGTAGGCCTCGGCCACATAACGTGCCTTTTCGGCCTTGGTATTGGTTTCGTCCACCACCTTGACGTCGAAGTAGAAGCTGGCCTTCTTCAGCTGTGCCAGTGATTGACCGGCCACGTACCAGTCGCGCGGGTCGACGTAGTGGATCACCACCGCGGTGAGCTCGCGCCGCTTGCCGAGTATGCGTGTGGTCAGCTCCAGCAAGGTTTCCGTGATGCGTTCCGAGAGGGCGTCGCTGCGCTGGGCCGACACCTGGATGTTGAGGATGGGCATGAGAGGCTCCTGTTCGTTGAAGAGGGCTCCACTGTAGGAACGGCATCGCCAACCGGAAATCATCCGTGGTGATAATTGCTTTTGCTCACGACGCAAAGGCCCCCGGGGCCCTTTGATCCTCTGATTCCTTGATCTTCCTGATGACGAAACTCTTTCTGCCCGACCCCTCGGATTTGCGTTGGCTCGTGCGCTCGCTGGACCTGCGTTCGTTCTCGGCCGCCGCGCGCGAACAGAACGTCGTGGTTTCCGTGGTGACGCGGGGCGTGGACCGCCTGGAAGCGGGGTACGGCGTCAAGTTGCTGCGCCGCTCCACGCACGGCTTGTCCGTCACCCCGGAAGGGGCTGAACTCGCCCAAGAGGCTCGCGCGGTGCTGGCCCGACTGGAAGACCTGTCCGTGTCCCTGACCGATCAGCGCCATCGCGTGGCGGGCACCTTGCGGCTGGCCTCCAGCCAGGAGATCTGCGAAGAGCTGGTGCTGCCCCATCTGTCAGACCTGCAAGCGCGCCACCCCGCATTGCGCATCGAACTGTTGGCCGATGACCGGGTGGCCGACCTCGTGACGGAAGGCATCGACGTGGCTTTGCGCACCACGGTGGGCAACAGCGAACTGGTCGTGGCCAGGGAGTTGGGCAAGTTCCAGCGGCGTCTCTACGCCTCGCCCGCCTATTTGCTGGAGCACGGCACGCCGGCCGACCCCACCGAGTTGCAGCAGCACCAGACCGTGACGCACACCGCGCAAGGGCCCGCGGTCACCTGGGGTTTCCGCCAACAGGGCAAGCGGCTGGAACTGACCGTCCAAGCCCGGCTGGCCGCCAGCAGTTCGGCGCTGGTGCACCATGCCCTGGTCAACGGCGCGGGGATCGGCATGCTGTCGAGGCCCTTGGCCTCGGCCGACGTGGCGCGCGGCAGCCTGGTGGAGGTGCTGGAGCCCTTCGCCTCGGGCACGGTGCACACCCTGTATGCCGTCGCCTCACCTGGCCGGCGCAATGCCGCACGGGTCAAGGCCGTGATTGATTTCCTGGGGCGCTCCTCACGCGATCGTTGGGCGCTGGATGTGGAGGGCTGATTTCTCTGAGCGGCCTGACGAGCCCGGTTGTTGAACGTGAAGCGCCTCATGGCCCGCATTCGGACGTTCCTGGCGAGGCCTGTCTGGGGTTCGCGTGGTAGGCCGTCAGCACCTGCGTGGCCACCATGTCCAGGCTCGGGCGGGCGTTGCCTTGTTTGTCGGTCCATACCTTGGGCGTCAGCGAACCCGCCAGACTGAGTGATTCGCCGTCGCCGAGCGCGAGCAGGGCGGTGCAGGACGCCGCGTCGAAGGCGATGACGTTGACGATGAACTCTTCGTCGTCCCGGTTGCGGGCCAGCACCCGGGCCACGGTGTAGGAACGGCCCATCTTGTCGACGCGCCGGGAGGCATCACCCATCAGGCAACCGGCAACCAATCCGTCGATCATGCAAGCTCCTTTGCGACCGGGGCAGCGGTGCGCATCAACGTGGCCTCGCGAAACCGGAGGTGACCCAGGCCTGAGCGCTGTCTACGTTCAGCTTGAAGCTGGGCGGGACCGAAACACGGGCCGACTCCTCGCCGAATTCGTCCATGGCGCGCAGGGTCGCGGTGGCGCCCTCGTCGTCCGGCACGATAGCCAGTTCTACCCGCACGCGCCGCCCTTCAACCGCCACGGTGATGTTCTTGTTGAGCTCGGCATGGCGTTGCTGCTCGGAACGGCGGACCACCTCCTTGGCGGTTTTCACCAAGGTATTGAAAGCGGCGGTGTCCAAGGGCTTGGGGTTCTTCTTGTCGCGTCCCATGGTCCAGGGGCCGACCAAGGCCGGCTCGGCTTCGCCATTCAGGTACATGGCCACTGCCCAGCCATCGTCATCATCGTTCTTGATGACGCGCGCGGTCCACTGCGCATCACTCCACACGCGGCTTTCGTGTATCGGGTCTTGGGTGTCTTGGGTCATGGACGAATGGTAGCTGCGGTCAGCGGTTGAGCTTTCGCCGACAGTTGGGGAGTAAGGCCGAGCAGTGACTTGGCGGCGATTGCGGGCTGTCACTTCGGAACCTCAGACGTCTGATTGCGGTCATATAGCGATCGCTCAGCGCCAAGAAGAGCGAGCCTCAATACCGAGAATACCGGTGCCCAGACAAGGGAATCCGGTGCTGCTGAACCGGGGGACGTTCGGGGAATCCCGTTGAGAGACAGGCAGTTCTCAGTTGCTCAAGTGTCAGTGAACTCAAGCCGGTTGATGTCCAAGACCTCTGCAGCTGGCTGGATCAAGTTACACGGTGCTGAGCCACTTCGCTAGGCGCATACCCAAACTGGGATTTGAAGGCGCGGCTGAAAGCCGCATCGGATGCGTAGCCGACATGTGCTGCTGCTTGCGTAACGCGCATGCCGCCAGCCAGCATGTCGGCGGCCAGCGTCAGTTTCAAACGCTTGACATATTGCAAAGGCGGTTCGCCGACCTTGCTCAAGAAGCGCTCCGCAAAAATTGAACGCGACATGGCCGCAAGACTGGCCAGTCCTTCCACGGTCCAAGATTCGTAGGGTGCGGCATGGATGGCATTCAATGCTCTACCGATGCGCTCGTCTCCCAATGCGCCGACCCAACTGCTGGGGTTTTCCTGATTGGCCGCCCACGTGCGCAGGGTGCGGATCACCAGCAAGTCGATCAAACGCGAAATCATCAGTGAAGATCCCGGTTCGACCTCCAATGACTCCTTGACCAGGAAGTGCGTCAGTGCGTGCAGCCAGTCGGGTGTTTTTGCTCCCTCGCTTGGGATATGCACGGTCAAGGGCAACGCCGTCATGAGCGCCGCAAGCGAGCCCCCTTCGAAATGAAACAGGCCACCGACAAGCTTGGCCGCTTCGCCCTCACCACCGTAATCAAGCACGGATTTGTCGCGGTCGAAATGGCTCGATACGAGATTGTCGATGTCAGCCCATGACGAACCTGGATCGTCGCAAATCAGATGGCCTGTGCCGTGTGGGAGCAAGAGCATGTCGCCCTGCTTGACGGCTATCGGTTGGGCCCCTGGCGTCCTGACCCACATCGTGCCTGCTTGAACGAAATAGAAATGCGCCGGCCCTTTGGGAAACGAAATGCCCCAGGGTGCGCGCAATTGCGCCGAGTACACGAGCTCTCCACGCAGTCGTATCAACGTCAGGACCTGTGAGAGCACGTCGGCACGTGTCGCGGCCATCCCATAGTCAGACTGATTGCCGGACGATCGATCATGAACTTCGGTGTCTTTGGGATGGTTGATCATGCTCATGCGTCCTATTCTTCGTTCCGTGCTTCCGATCTTTTTAACCCTCTTTTAGGAGTATGTCATGAAAGCATTGAACGTTCTGATGTTGGCTTCCGCCGCCTTGCTCGGTGGAACTGCAATGGCTGCAGAAAAGCCGGCGATTACGCTTGTGCACGGCGCATTCGAGGATTCCCATGTCTGGGACCGCGTCAGCGCCAAGTTGCAAGCGGATGGCTACCGCGTCATCAACGTCAACCTGCCGGGTCGCCCCAGCGCACCCATGGCCCCCAACCTGGTCAGCAATGACGTGTATCGCGACGTGGTGCTCAAAGCGATCAGCGGCGAGTCGAAGCCGGTGGTGCTGGTGGGCCACAGCTTCGGTGGCATCGCGGTGACCAATGTGGCGGAAGCCGCGCCGGAGAAGATCAAAACCGCTGTCTATCTCGCTGCGTTCCTGCCCCAGAACGGCGAATCGATGCTGTCCCTGGCCAAGCAGGATCGTGACAGCAAGGCCGGCCCGGCGCTTCATATCGATGAAGCCAAGGGCATGATCTCGGTCAACTACGCCGCGCGCGCCGACCTGTTCGCCAACGGTGCGCCGGAAGGTCTGCGCAAGGTCCTGCCCGATCTGATCATCGATGAGCCGCTGGTGCCGATCGTCACGCCGGTCAAGGTGACTGCCGCACGCTTTGGCAAGGTGGACAAGGCCTACATCCATACCGCGCAGGACCAGGTGGTCAGCCCCTATCTGCAGCAGAAGATGGTGGAAGCCACGCCGGTCCGCCTCCAGTTCACGCTGAACACCGGGCATACCCCGTTCCTGACCGATGTGCCCGGTCTGGTGTCGGCGATCGAAAAGTCCGCAGAGTAAGCATTTCTCAATCACTTCAACCGCTATATCGGCGGTCCTCAAGGCCGCCGGCTTCTCACCCTCTTACTTTCAAAGGAATCATCATGAGCCGCTTGTTCAACCAAGCTATCGTCGAGTCCACCGGGCATGCCGCGCAGCTGTACGCAGGGATCAAGGCCGCTGTCGGTGTCGTTCCCAATGCTTATGTCAATATCGGCAGCAACAGCCCGGTCGCTTTGGAAACGCTCCTCAACATTGACGGGGCACTGAAAAAAGGCACCCTCGGCGCCAAGGAAGGCGAAGTTGTGAAGCTTGTCGTGAGTCAGGCTGCCGAATGCGACTACTGTCTCGCAGCGCACACCTTGATTGGTAAAAAGACGGGACTGAGCAAAGACGACATTTTGGCCATCCGCCGTGGCACACCGTCGAGCGACAAACGCATGGACGCGCTGGCAAGCTTCACCCGGGAACTGATTTCGACGACGGGAACCGCATCAGCCACGGCCGTTGAAAAAATCAAATCCGCCGGCTTCACGGATACGCAAATCGTCGAGATCGTCCTGGCGATCACGAGCATCACGTTCACCAATCTGTTCAACCGGATCAATGACACCGTGCTCGATTTCCCGCCTGCCGACAAGTAAGAACTTGAGTGTTCTCAATGATGAAAAGGCCGTTCAAAAACGGCCTTTTCATTTAAAGCCCGCTCAGGAAGAGCATCAACGCCTAAGCGATTGAAGTACAGGAATTTTCTGTCTGACGCAGCGCATGCGATGCCGGTCAGCGGATTTTGGCAAAGGACCAAAATCGCCGGAAGCAAAACCGTTCCGGCCCAAAAAGAAGCATAAGCGTTCCGAAGCGGAACATTTATGGTTCCAGCGACAACATCTGTCGCTGGAACCATAAATATTCCGCAAGAGGAAGCATAACTGTTCCACCGGATGCGTCCCTGTGGCAGTTACCTCACGCACTACTCCGCGACCACATGACAGCAGAATCAACGCGGGCCTCTGCGGAACGCCATATTTGGCGGCCCTTTGACCTGCTCCTATTCAGGCTATGCTAATAGCCAAGTTTCGTTGATCTCCATCCGGAAGCGATTTAGTAAGAGGAAAGCAATTGAATTTACCAATCAATAGATTGCTTCTCTCATTGATGGCTGCTGCCCTACTGGCGGGTTGCAAGCTGGGAACCTACGCCGAGGCTCGCTCCGACCGCATGGTCGAGATTGAGCAGGCTCGGCCAGATCGCATGACTTTGGCCATGTCCCGGTTTCTGTTCGACGATCTGGGAGGGCTGAATACCGACACCCTCGAGACCAATGCCATGCCTTGGAAGGTCGTCGCGACGGCTATGTTGATGGAGAGTGCTGCGCGCGAGGGGACGCCTCTCGATGCAAAAGCCTTGCCGGGACTGTTCCAGCGCAATGGTTGGATCAACGCGACGGGCATCGACAACTGGTCTACAGAGGCGCAACCGGTGTTCGACAAGCCGGTGGGGTTGGTTTCGGGCTACATCGACAAGCGCATTCCCCGCATCCGTTTGGAAGTGGCGAATATGGGTTGCGCGGCATGCCACGCGAGCATGAGTTACGACTCACGAGGCAAACCTACGGGGCGGATCTGGCTTGGCGCACCCAATACTTCACGCGATCTTGACGGCTATTTGGGTTCGATTCTGGCCAGCCTGAACTACGTGAAGAACCGTCCTGATGAGCTCATGGCCACGATTCCAAAGATCTTTCCCGGCGTTGACGCGGTTGAGATCGAGACCATCCGGAGATACGTGGTGCCACAGATCACCAAGCGGATGAACGATCCAAATGAAATCCTCGTTGCCTTTGATCACGGAGGCGTAGGGTCGACCAATGGCGTCGCGGCTCTGAAGATGCGGTTGAAGGCCCGCCCTGACCTGGTCGCCGTGCAGGGTGAACACGGCTATACCTCCATCCCCGATATCTCCGACCGTGCGTTGAGAACTTCTCTTCTGTATGACGGTTTGTATGCGCTCCAGGCGAATGCCCGCTTTGTCGAGCGAACGGCGGGCCAAACCGATGGGCGGGATGCTGACCGGCTCGCTAGCATCGTTGCCTTCTTCCTCGTTCCTACCATGGGCATCAAGCCGGATGCCTCCGAGAAGCAGGTCAGACCGGTCCGAGAGATTCTCGATTTCATTCATGCGTACCAGCCACCGCCGTTCCCCGGCCCCGTGGATTCAGCGAGGGCTCAACGGGGCAGCAGTATTTATGCGGCCAAGTGTGCGTCGTGCCATGGCAGCTATTCGGCAGGTATCGACAAGCCAAGGCTGCAGTCCTATCCGAACCGCCTTGTTCCACAGCATCGCATCGGTTCCGATCCCGCACGCTGGCAAGCCATCACCGACGAAACCGTGCGAGCGCTCAATCGGACTCCCGTGGCCAGAAAGCTCAATGCAGCCAATGCGCGAGGCTATGTTGCGCCCATCCTCAATGGTCTGTGGGCGTCCGCGCCTTATATGCACAACGGCTCGGTACCGACGCTCTGGCACTTCATGCATCCGTCGGAGCGGCCGGACCGCTTCGACGTGGGTGGGCACGCGCTGGATTTCCAGCGGGTTGGCATCGCCTATCCCATGGGGTATCAGCCCTGGTCGACCCCAGTACCCTATGACACGATGGGGCCGGGGCGTAGCAACAAGGGGCACGAACGGGAATTCGACGACATGTCGGAAGAACAGAAGGATGCGCTGCTGGAGTATCTGAAGCTGCTTTAAGCCTGGGGCGGCAGCATGAGTTCTGCCGCTCCTAGTCGGGCACTGCGTGGTATGCGCGTAGCAGGCATCTTGCCCGCACGCAGACTGGCCACCAGTCGCTGCCCCGGTGGCAAAGGAAAGGCCTCGCGCAGCAAGGCGGTGTGCTGTTCGGAATCGGCGAGCGCCGACATGGGCACGGCGCATAGTCCGGCGCGGGTGAGGTCCAGCCAGAATCTGTAGAAGGCGCGGCCTGCATCGAACCAGGAGCGGTCTTCGGCTTCGTGCAGCAGCACGACGCCAGCGGCGCTGTGCACTTTGGTTGCTTCCGAAACGAGCAAGCCTTCCAACGACAGCGCGCACAGCAGACGGACCATCCGAGGTCGAAGTGCGAGGCGGGCGGCCGCCGCTTCGAACCGGGAAAGTGCCATGCAGTCGGTGCTGAGTCCATCGCGCGACCAGTTCTGATCGTCGGCGGAGAAGCGCATCCAGCGGAACAATTCTTCGGCGAACCGGGGATTGCGCATTCCGTGCGCCGCTGCGCTGTCGTGCCACATGGCAATCTTTGCGAGGTGTATGGGTTCGTCGACGATCAGCGCGTAATGGCCTTTGCCCAGTTCGCGCAACGCTGATTTTTCGGTTTCACCGGAGACAGGGAAAATGCCACGAAAGGATTGCCGCCGTCTCACGGCTTCCGCTAAGACATCAGGCCGGACGCCGGAAACGATGCGGGCGCTGGCAACCTGTCGAACTCTGGCCGGGCTCCGGGATGGCCAGATCAAGTTCTCCAGGCGCTCTTCAGCCAGCCCAAGACCTTGTGTCGAGAGCGCCAGCGCCATGCCCTCCCAGGCCGCACCCAACGCCAGTGCGTTGTCTCTACCGGTCGGGTCACCAACGCTCAGCCAGCGTGTCGTGTCTTCGTGCAGTTCCACGCGTCCGTCAACGGTAAACCTCCAGCGGGCGGGTTGGATATTGTGCGGAGACGGCGCCAGTGCGGCGGCCTCGACGAGGCGAGTGATCTGTCCTGGATTCAGCCCTCCGCTCATGCCAGTGCCTTTCGATACAGATACAGGCGGTGTAAGACTTTCGCGCCGAGTTTCTGCATTTGCCTGTGGCTCGCCACATTGGCATCCGAGACCCAACTCAAGCCCAGGTGTGTGTACCCGCGGCTCTTGAGCGCGGAGGTCACTTTGTGCAGAAGGACGCCGTTGATCCCCAGCCCGTGATGACTGCGGCAGACGGAAAAGAAGATGAGGGACGCGCGACGGCGAAACAATTTGAGCTTCAGCAAATGCCAAAGCGTCGAAAGGCCCATGCGTGAGCGTGTGGCGCGCAGGAAAGGGTTGAGGTCAGGGATGCAGAGCAGAACACCTACGGGCCGTCCATTCTCCCGAGCCACCATGGAAATATGCTCGTCAATCACCCACATCATGCCCTCGCAGGGGTAGAGGAACTCCTCTTGCGTGAGGGGGACGAACATTGGGTTGTCACGAAACCCATCATTGAGTACCGCGCATGCATCGCGCAGGACATCATTCAAGCCGCGTCTGCGAATACGTTCCCACGTCCAGCGACCGTTACCGAGCAAGGCACGCTGTTTGTCGCCCAGTAGGCTTTCCGGATCGAACTCGCGGAGGTCCGCTTCGAAGGTCGTCATGGGGAAAAACCGCTGGTATCCGAGCGATTCGAGCAGTTTCGCGATATGCGGTGGCGAATAGTCCTGGTAGGTGTAGGGGGCATGCTCGAAACCCTCGGCGACCACCCCAATCATCTGGGTGATGGTGAGATTGAAGCCTCCGGCAATCTCGGTGCAGCCGCGCAGGCGCAGCCACTGGCTGGCGGCGTCAAGCAGGCTACGTGCGACTTCCAAGTCGTCGATGCAGTCCAGGCAGCCGAAGTAGCCACGCTGCAGTCCGTGCAACTGGTTCGACGCATCATGGATGTGCGCGAGCACTCGACCGACGATGCGTCCGTCTCGATGCGCGGTGAACCAGGTTCTGCGTGCATGATCGCGAAACAGCGGGTTCTTCTCGGCGTTCAGGGCGCGACGCAAGTCCTCGCGCATGGGAGAAACGGCGATTCCTTGCGTGCCATAGCACGCGAAAGGAGCCTCGAAAAAGGCGTCGAAGTCTCCTTCGCGTAATTCAATGGACATGAGAGTTTTCCTTCGAAATCCGCTGAGCGACTCGCTGGATGACGCCCGCGCGAATTTCGTTGGCGATCAGGCTGCCGCTCTGTGGCAGGTTGAGCAGAATGAGCAGAGCGGGATCTCGCGAAACGATCAGCGCGTGTGTCATGTCGTGGCGTTTAAACAGATCCAGCCACTGCTCCGCGGCATCAAGCCGATCGCCCGCTGCGCTGATCCACTTGCGCGCTTCGCCAACGCTCATCGGGACCTCCCGTTCGGCCGAGACGGTAAGCATCCGTCCCATGTCATAGGCTGTCAGGTCAGGTGCTCGCAGGACGATACTTTCTCCGGTCAACGGCAGCTGTCGCAAAGACACCAGAAAGCCGTCGATGCTGTCCATGCGGGCGTGCAACAACCAGTGCAGGAAATTCTGACTTTGCACTTCGGATTGCAGCCGCCGGGCTTGCACGATGCTGGAAGCCAGCAAAACCCAGGCGGTCGCTACCGGCAGACCGCCCAACCATGTGGTTGGGAGCGGAGGACCGAAGCCTACAGCCGTCAAGCCGAAGACGAAGGAGAGTGTGGCGGCCGCGGCACCCAAAGTCGCCAGTCGCAGCAACGCTTGGATGACTGCGTTTCCGGTATGAGTGAGGTGCAACAGGACGTGCACGAGGAGCAAGGGGCCGAGCGCACCCAGGCGCAGCGGGCCGACGTCTACCTCCTCCCGGAAATCCGTCATGACCAATGGCAGGGACAGCAAGACGACCAGGGCGGTGGCCAGGGCGATGTCGATTTCGTGCCGGGGCAGTTCGCTGTGCTGGTGTCGGATCAACTGCCAACCGTTCCAGGCCAGAACGACCAGAAAGCAGCACAGGAAAGCGATCAGCAAAGGCAGGTTGACCGGAAGATCGGCAACGAGGTTGACAACAAAGAACACGGCGCTCACGGCGAGCGCACTCAGTTTCAGGCTGAGTGGATGATGTCTGCGCAACAAGTGCTCGGAGAAGATCGTCACCGCCACTGGCAACAACGTCGCCACACCGAGTACGGTGCGTCCCAGGGCCATCGAATCCGGCATCATCCAGAAGAACCCGCGGATCAGCAATAGCAGCCCAAGCAGCATGAACAGGAACAGCGCCCCGCGTGCGAGCGAGCTGCTTTGGCGAATCTGCCAGAGGAAGTGTGCGTAGACGGCGCAGCCTGCGGCACCGATCCAGGTCACCGCGACATCGCTGTAGATCGGATCAACCACGTTGCATCCGTGCGAGGAAACGTCGTACCAACCAGCCAAGTGCCCAAGCCATGGGTTTGCTGCGCGGGCGTTCTATCCGCATCGTCCACGGGTTGAAGAAGTAGCCGCGCCAATCCGCAAGTGGTTCGCGACCCAGAATCAGCTTGATTGCTTCGAAACTCATCAGGTTCCCGGTGGTGATGACCATCGGGGCAAAGGACATGCGCTTGCGTTTTCCTGTGAGCAGATCCCGTGCAATCTCTATCTCAATGTGCCGTGCGGAACTTGAGTGGACCATCACGTACTCGATTTCCTGTCCCACGCATTGCGCACGTTCGGCAGCCGTGAGTTGAGTGTCCTGCCGATTCGCGGTCGGGAAGCGCAGTCGTTCCTCGGGCCTGGGATCCTGCGGCCTCACGACGACCACGGACGGCAGAGGCGAGGTGTAAGCGTCGATGACCGTCGCACCGTGCTCGCGGGCTTTGCGATAGAGCACGATGCCGGCTTGCACGTCGTCCATGCCATTGACGACGATCTTGTAGCGGGTCAGCAGATCATCCAACTGATTTACCCATTCCTGTCCCAGTGGTTCGATGATCAGTTCGGGATTGATCTCTTTCAGGCTAGCGACGGTGGCTTCGAGCTTGCCCATTCCGACCGTGCGTAGATTCGCGAAAACCTGCCGGTTCATGTTGGAGACCTCGAACGTGTCGAAGTCAGCCACAGCCACGGCGCCGACGCCAGCACGGACCAGGGACTGCAGGCATGCACCGCCCATGCCGCCCGCACCGCACACGAAGACTCGCGAGGCTTTGAGTTCCTGTTGTTGGCGCTCGGTCACGAAACCGATGTTGCGCTGAGTGAAGTCTGCATAACTGAAAGCTGTGTTCATTTTGTTTTCCCATGCTGCGACGACCGTGGCCGGAGTTCCCCCATCGCCTGTGATGGTGTGAGCCAGTACAGGAGTGGAAGCACTCCGTACCCCAGTGACAGGAAAAGCAGGCGATACACGATAGCGGGCAGAGATCTGCGTGGAACCTCTTTGAGAAGAAAGCCCCGCGCATTGGGCAGGTCCAAGCGGGCAATCTGCAGGAAATCGTCGCCTCGGTTGTAGTCGAGTTCGGTCAGACAGAGCGCATTTGCACGCTCGTCACGATGCTTGGGGGCTTGGTCCCACGTCTTCATCAGGTTGTCTGATCCACCCGTGTAGGCATTGGCGATGACGAAGCGCTGCTCGTCGAATCCGGCTTCGGGTCCCACGCCGAACACGTGGCGTTGTTGCTGCATGATCTGCCGTGCAATGCTCAGGTGGTCATAACTGCGGCGCGATTCCGAAAATGGATTGGGGTATGCACTCGGAAAGGCTTCCGCGACCTTTCCGACAATGGATGGAACCTGGGTCACATTGCTGAGCCACAAAGGGCGCATGCCCCTCCGAACGAAAAGCAGAACGCAAGTGAGACCGTAAAGAATCCAGGACAGTCCCTGAGTCCGGTACCGTGGATCCACCATGACCAAGCCGAGGTGCACGGCTTCTACGGGCTGGCCTCGCAGTTCAAGCGGCATCAACGACAAAGCGTTGAAGGCAACCGGTTGTCCGTCCTTTCTATCGTAGAGGATCGTGACAATAGCCTGGCGAAGGCGTTCAGGATCACCCGACAACACGCCATAGTCCAGGCTTTGATCAAGACTGCGAGAAACCACTGAGCGCATGTCGGTCAGCAGGTTCTCGATGTCGGCCTGTGGCATCCATCGGCCTGGACATTCGACGACTCGGATGGTCACTTGCGCACTGCCTGACCATCTCAGGTCGAGGTATCGTAGTTTCCTTCGTGCTCTTTCGAACAACTCGATCAATCTGAATCTCCCTTGTGCTCGGGGAATTCTAGACACAAAATTCTGTGGGATACATTGAGTCATCAGAGCAGATCATGGCCATCTGGAGTGCCCTGGGTTTTGAGGAGGCTCCAGGAAGCTTTTTTCAAGGACCGCTTCGCAGCGGGAGCAAAAGCTCGGTGTCCGGTAGCTCACGTCCGATTTTTAGCGTGGAGCGGTCGTCGAAGGCAGAAGATCACCATTGAGAGGGTGAGCTCAGTTGTTGAATGAGTGTTCGCTAGCGACCCGCTATGGGCGTTAGCAAAGGCGTCGAGGAGCAAACCACGACTCGCCTTGCGCCTCGCGTTAGAGCCACATAGAGGTGTTGTGCAGTCATGCGCTCGGGCTCAAGAATGATCACGACGTCAGCCTCCAGCCCTTTCAGAAGAAGCGTGCTTCCAACGGCGCGCCGGCCCAGTGGCCGACTCAGATGGCGGTTTCGTTCGCGGGCCTGCATCGCCGCGCGGATGAACTCTCCTTCGCCTCCGGCTGCTCTCAGCGCTGAGATACAGCAGTGCAGTACTTCGGGCCGGTAGACACGCGCACCGCGTTGATCCGCGAGGGATTGGAGCAGGTCAATCGAGGTCGTGTAGCTGGGAGTCACCATGAACGCCACCGCTGCAGCTTCCGCAGGCGTCGCGGGAGTACGGGACCGGCCGCTTCGTATCGTTTCTACCCGCGCAAATAAGTTGGAAGTCCCCACCTCGGTCATCAGTGAAGTCGCGAACTCGACGAGCAGTCGCAGCGCGTTGGGGCTTGCTAAGTCGAACTGGCGCGCGAAGTTCACCAGGTCCTTCAGGTCAACCGCCTCGACGGAAGTGGCACCGGGCGTCTGCATGGCGAGCTGATGACGACCGTTGACATTCATAGAGTCACCAATCACCAGAACGCGGCCGTCTCGGTTTGGTGCTTCCATCCGGGCAGCCACCAGTCGCTGCTGCACTTCCGTGCCTGGGGTCAGTTGAACCCACTGGACGCCGTCTGGCGCTCCACGCAGGTCCACAGGTTGACCTGCCTGCAATGATGTTCTGGCCTGAAGTAGCCAGGCTCCCAGTGCATCCATTCCTGCGAGGCGCCATCGCCAAGGGGTTTGCAGTGCGCCGATGGGTGGGAACGCTGCCTGAGCCTCACGCTCCCAGTGGACCAGTGGGTCGCGGAAGCCGAATATCGCCTGCATTGGATCACCCAGAATGCAGGTGGGCAGCGTCTGCGCGATGTAACAGACGATGGCGTGCTGCGCGATGTTGCAGTCCTGATATTCGTCCACTAGCAAGCGTGAATATGTCGAGGCTATGGGATCACTGATGTGACCTGCCTGTAGGATTTCTTGTACAGCGACTCTGATGGCCGGGTAGTCGGCGTTCGGGTTGGCCAGTTCGAGAACGCGCGCGTTCAGTCCCGCACGAAGCGGAAACTTTGCCGCTAACCGCATCGCAAAACCATCGATGGTCGACAACTTGTATGCTGAGTGTTGAATTCCGCCGAAATCTGACCCACTTGGAGCAGTAATTTCCATCCAAAGTTGACCCACGTAGACCCTACCCTCCGAGCTTTAAACGCGGGGGGAAATTTGGAGTGATAGACGTGGCGACATTGAATGTCATCAGGCGTTGGGCACTGCGAGAACAGATGTCCATTCGCGAGATCTCCAGGCGCACAGGCCTGGCTCGCAACACAGTGAAGAAGTACCTGCGGTCCGATGAGACCGAGCCCACCTACGCAAGGCGGGTCAGCCCAAGCAAGCTCGATCCCTATGCCGAGAAGCTGGCCAACTGGCTAGGAATCGAGGCAACAAAATCTCGGAAACAGCGGCGCAATCTGAAGCAGATCTACACACTGTACCTGTTCCGAGGAGCCGAGTTTGAAGAAGAACTTCGCCTGGAGACCGTGGATGTACCCCGCGGCGTCGGTGAAGTACGCCTCCACACCTCCGTCCCCACCATCACCGCGGAGGTGCGTAAAGGTCGATCCCTCCCCCGGAAGGTTGTTCCGCTGGAACAGGTAGGTTGCCAGCGCTTCAAAAGAGTCCCGCTGGCTGAGCGGCGTAGCGCGGATGTGCCGAAAGTCCATGTCCATAGGCGTGGAGTATCAACCAACCCCAGCCAAGCATAGAAGTCCGCTGTCCATCGAATGGCCGATACTGATCAGAGTGGGCGATCGGGTTGCCTGAGGCGAATGACGCCCACCAGCCTTAACTGGACCTCGCGCGTTGGAACACGGCTGTGCGATGGTTTGTGTGTTGCATCGCCCGGTTGAATCCACCACAAAAGCTATCTCTTAATGACCCATTCGGGGGGTATCGCCTCGCCATTCGATATCCCAAAATTTGCCCAGGCGGCTGCGTAGTTGCTATCGGAAAGACTGCGTAGAGAGGCGTGAGATGACATGGAGTGATGCGGAGGCAAGCGAGCAATGCGTACGCAAATAAGCACTAAGCGCAGGGTGAGGGCGACAAAGCATTCATTCAAGAAAACCTGAGTACCTACACGTTGTCGGCCAGAGGCGGACGTTTCACTAGACCACACATTGGTCGATCGATGACCCTTTTGGGGGGGCGCACTGAGGACACTCGCCTGTTAATCTAACGCAAGACTCCAAAGCCCAGTGCTACTGAAAATTGGGGAGGGGGCATCGGGACGTCGCTATGTTCTTGAAAAGAGCAAAGGAGAACTCCATGAGCGCAGCATGCTCCATATCTGACTCCGTGCTGTATCAGGGTGAAGACACTCTATGTCTGACCCCCACTATGCCTCTGCCATTACCGGCTATGCTCCCGGCGGCAATGCAAGTGGTCTACATAGCATTGGTGCCGGCCGCTCCAGTCGGTGCGGTGTCTATCTGGATCACCGACAACGGTGTCGAAATCCCGGGCACACGCCTTTCAAGCTCAGGTGCCTCGCAACCCGCTTGGGTGACGGTGCCGGCCTTCAGTCTTTCGGCCGGCAGCCACAACTTGGCGTGGATCTCCAACGGATCTGGCGGCAGTTGGCCTGCGGGCGTGGTGCCGTTTTACATCGGCCAAGTCCAGTTTGGCGGCGACACCATCAATCTGAAGTTGTGGTGCGGCGAACAGGGCGGGGCCAATGCCATTTCCTGCGCCGTCGAAGCGGCAAATGATCCCGCGCCACTCACTTACTTCACGAGCTTCGAAGACACCTGCGGCATTCTGTACTTCCTGCGTTGCATACCCTGGTTGGATTGGTCCTCCATGGACCTCTTCACCTATGTGGAGCAGTCCAACACCCGCGCCGCCAATGGCATCTACAGCGCGTTGTTCGTTCAGCGCCCACCGTTTGGTGCACCGACGCTCTGGAGCCGCGAGTTGCCGGTGCCCCCCACTGCCAAGAACATCACTGTTACCTTTGCCTGTTACATGGGCCGTTCTGATGGCAAGATTGGCTACAAGGTCTTCTTCGACGGCAACATGGTGGCCGACAAGATTGGCACACCACCCTTCTCCGGCGCCTGGTGCCGGATCATCATCAACGAGCCCGTCACGTTTGGGGCTCAGAAGTGCAAATTCGAGATCACCCTTGAACCGTTGCCGAACATCCCCCTCGACAACGACATGTACATGGATGATCTTGCCGTCGACTTTGGAAAGCCGACACCTCTGGCCGCCCGTGCCATCGTCTACGGTGACATCCGCGGTAATGTCTACGGCGTGTCGAATCAGACCGGAGCGCAACTCTGGACTGCCAAACTGCCTCATGGATATGTGAGTGCCACGCCTGCGATCGTCAACGGAACGGTTTACTTGTCCGGCAACGGGAACCCTGGGTTGGTTCAAGCCCGCAATGGACAAACCGGCACGCAGATTTGGTCCACCGACATTCCAGCTGCAGTGGATGTTTCACCCTGTGTAGTGGGGTCGATTGTCTATGTTGTTGCCGAGAATGGCGTTCTCTATGGACTGAATAAGCTGACAGGCGCGCTCGCCTCCTCGCAGACTGTGTTCAGCCCGCCTGCTGGCTCCACCACGGTGTTCGCCCTGCAGGTCATCAACAACGTTGCCTACGTGGCGACGGCACAAGGCGTATACGCCTACGACATGACTGTCGCTCGACAGAAGTGGTTTCATCAGACCAGCGCCTCCATCAAATTCGCCCCCACGATCTGGCAGAACTTCATCTACTTTGGTCGCACCGACGGCGTCTTTGAGGCCCTGCACGTCGATACGGGCCAAGCTATTTTCCCGGCGCAATCGTTTGGACTGCCCATCTACACAACGCCTCAGATCGTGGGTGGCCTGGTGGTGTTCGGTACTGATAGCGGACAACTCGTGGCCCTCAACGCTACGACAGGTGCGCGGGTTTGGACCATCGCCAAGTCCGGCATGATTCGGGGCTTCCTAGTATCGAATGATCGCGTCTACTTGGTCGCCAATGGCCTGCAGGGCACCTTCTATGCCATACAGTTTCAGATAGATTCCCAAGGCAACTGGACCTTCACATCCGCGTGGAGCACACCCGTCGCAGGCGGCATCCAGCAGGCACCTCTCATCGATGATGAGCTTATTGTGTTCACCGGCGGGGATTCCAAGCTGTACGCCCTGGAGTCGAAGAACGGGACAGCACTCTGGTCCTATGCAGGGCTGTCCGTCGCGTTCATGAGTCCGGTCCTCAACAAGGCTCCGGCTGTACAGAACCTGCAGCGCCGCTACGACCAGTGCTGCTTCCTGTGTGCGCACAACGCTTACGCCACCTCCGCCGATGGCTGGCTGTATGCGCAGCAAAGCTACAACCTGACTGATCAGTTGAATGCCGGTGTGCGCGCCATGATGCTGGATGTCGGCATTACCCAATGTGCTTGGCAATGGCTCGACGAGGCGCCATGGGTAGTTCGGCAGTGCGGCCCGACCATTACTGCCGCGCAGGACATTTACTTCATCCACGAGAATCTGGATCGGACGGCCCTGGCCCTGTTCCCCGGTGGATTCACGGCACTGCGCACGTTCGCCAATGGCCTGGATGAAATCAGACAGTGGCTAGTTGCCAATCCGAACGAGGTTGTCACCTTGTTTCTGGAAAGCCAGGTCAACAACGCGACATTGATGCAACAGTCTCTGAAGGCAGGCGGTGTATGGGACATGATCTTTTGGGCAGACCGGCCCAACACTGGCCCCAACGGTACCTGGAATGTGGCAAATCAGGGTTGGCCAACCCTGGAGTGGATGGTCAACGCAGGCAAGCGCCTAGTGGTGCTGTCACAACACCGCGTTGTCGGCGACGGCATACCGGACTTGTATGCATATGCAGTAGAGAATCAATTCGGCAATCAGGGCATCGACGCCGGTTGCAATCCACGGCGTGAATCCCGTCCGTTGAACGACACGACCCGCGCACTGTTCATCATGAACTATTTCGTCGACTGGTCTGTGTCGCATGCGATCTGGTACCCGTTCCACTACAGCACCCAGAACGACTACTACAGCATCACTTCTAAGGTCAGTGAGTGCAGTCAGTTTGCAAATCGTCTGCCGAACTTCATTGCTGTCGACTACTTCCAGCGCGGCAACAACGGCGGGCCGCTAGCAGCGGTGGCCTATGTTGATGGTCAATGGCAGGCCCATGCTGCGGCCAAGGTCTGGCAAGCGCGCGACGCACAGTAATCACTCCAGGAGACAAGTCATGCCCAACGCAAACATCGTGCTCACACTGGACTGTTCGGACAGTATGCGCCAGTACAGCTACTTCCAGCCGGCGCAGACCGACGTCGGGACTTTCGTCAACATCATGAACACAGGCGACAGCCTGGGCATGGTGGGGTTTTCTGACAACTCGTGGATATTCTTTCCGACCTCAGGGGCTAGCCAGATGGTAGCCATCTCCGGGCAGCCGGTTCAGAATCAGGCCGTGCAAGCGATCCAGAGCCAGCGCACCGTGAACATGACCAACATGACCGCCGCCATTGCCTCTGCCCACGGCATGCTGGCGTCCTCGGCGGTACCGCGTGCCATCGTGTTGCTCTCGGATGGCATCTGGAATGACGGAGGCGATCCGCTCAACAACCTGCCGACCGACATCCCCATCCACACCATTGCCCTTGGCCCCAGCTCAGGGACTGCCACGCTGCAGCAAATCGCCACACGCACCAACGCCCAGTACCACTACGCGCCGACTGCCTGGGACCTGGCTGATATCTACAACTCGATTGTTCAGACAACTGGTGTTGCCAGTGTCGCCATGAATCAGCCGCAACAGATGCAGACCTACAGCTTCAAACAGCTCAGCGTGCCTGTTACCAGCGGAAATGCCCAGGCCAAGTTCTCGCTCAGTTGGCTCAATACGGGTGTCACATACACATCGGGGACGCCAGCAGGGCCTCAGATCAATATCTCGGTGAGGAACCCATCCGGTACCTTGGTTACCCCATCGAATGTTGCCGTCGGGCCGGGATTTGCGGTATTGACGGTCCCCAATCCGGTCGCGGGGAACTGGCAACTGGGGCTTTGGGCGGGTCAGACCGGTATCCTGGACTCGGTAGCAGGCGGGTTCGAGCCGAGCACGTCCGCTCAACTCAAGGTGACGTTCGAGACCGGTGACACGGTGGCGTTCAGGACGACCGTTGTCCACAACGGGGTACCACTGCGCGATATCCGTGTTGATGCAGTTTGCGAGTCGCCAGTGGTTTCGGTGCAGGAGGCATTGAAGGCCTACGCTGCAGAACTAGCCAGTCTTGCAGGCCCTGCAGATTTACTTGCCGACCCTGTTGCGCGCCTAGCCATTCTGCATCGCCAAAAGCTTGGTGCCGTGGACATCCTTCCAAGAAGGCAGTATCCCGCCGTTACAAGCGAAATCAGCGCTGGCGTTCATCGTGGCGAACTGTTGCTCGCCACCGTTAGGGGTTCACATACCGTCCGAGTGACTGCGAGCGGCCAACTTCCGGATGGAAGCCCATTCCAACGTGTCGCGCGCGTCTCTATGACAAACGAGGTGGCCTAGAGCGTCGAGGGTCGAGGTGCAATGTCCAAAGGCCGACTGCAGCCGGCGCACCAAGCAGACGCAGGGCCGCTAATGCCAGTGGCGTGTCGATGCGCCGGGAGATCGCATAACCCACGGCCTTGCAACTGCAGGCGTACAGGCTTGGCTCGCAACACAGTGAATCGATCCCTATGTCGAGAAGCTGGCTAACTGGCTAGGAGTCGAGGCAACAAAATCGCGGAGCAGCGGCGCAATCTGAGGCAGATCTACACAGCCATCACAAATTCTGGCCAACTAGCGCTCTCGGTCACAAACGGGCAATCAGGATTGAAGCCAATAACAGACATTCAATGAACCTTTAGGGGGATATCTCTCCTCAAATCGACTTCCTAGAATTTGGCTGGATCTCTACGTGGTTTTTGCGATTTACACCATGTTAGGCGTCACAAGCTGCGCCGCAGCGGGGCGACGGCCGTCATCAATCAGTCTGTCAACTTCGCCCCATATGGAGAAAAGGTAATGTCTGTCACAGTCACGCTACACATCTTCTCTGGGCGTCCTGACCCCGCTTGGGAGCTATCGGATGATCAGGCCTTAGAGCTCGCAGATCGACTCAATAGGATTCCCAATACAACCCTACTCAAACCTGCTGGCCTCGGAGGACACCTCGGATACCGAGGCTTTTCGGTAATCTCCGTGCGGGAGAAGACTCTCGACCCACACCTATATATCCACGGGGGCATCGTGGACCGAGATCGGTTTGATTTGAATCGCATTGCGGACGATCCAGACTTGGAGCAGTGGTTACTTGGGACTGCCGGAACCGCTGTTTCTGAAGAGGTTCGGAGCGTTGTTCAGAGTGAATTGTCGGGAGGCATTATCAAGCCCATGACCGCCCAAGTCGCGCCAGCATTTGTTCCTCCCTATGATCCGGGAAAATGGAACAACGATCCAAATATCAGAACCCTGAATAATTGCTACAACTATGCAAATGACAAGATCACCAACACGTTTGCACAACCGGGCCGTGGCAGTGGTTCAATGTACACGGCAATGGATTGTGGCAATGTTGGAGGTGCTGCCCAGCGCGATGGACAAATCCCCATTGGACCTCCGGCAAGCACTCCCGCCCAGGGGCAATTCATTGCATTGGTTATTTGGCCTGGGTACGACTTTCATTGGTATCGACAAGACAACAATACAAAGTGGTCGCACAAGCCTGGTCAGACTCCGGCTAGAAATACAGACAACTCAGGCGCATTGATTTCTGATCCAAGGAATTGCAATCGAGGCCCGTATAGCAACTTCTGTAGCTTCTATCACTGCATACCCAGCAACACTCGAATTCAGTGACAACCTAACAAATCGTTCCAGCGGACCACATCTGGTGGCCACTGAACTCCAGCATTGAACGACTGCTTTTCTGGTGGAGCGACCCATCGCAATGGGTCGAGATCGCCACTTTTTGCAACGCAAAAGCTGTCGTTGGAACGCGCATGACGTGGTTCGTCAACCTCAATGACCGGTATGCAGCGATTGCGGCCGTTCGCTACGGAAGCCTGACTGACTTGTTGCGGCTACATAGCGGTCGCTCAGCACCTGGACAGTTGGACCTTCAACATTTCGAGCTAACCGGCCAAAGTGGCCTGCCGTAGCGGGTCCGGTTGAGCCAGGGGTTAGGCATCACCGAGAACAAGCTTCGAGTTGATTGCTTTGACCACCGCAGCCCTGTGCTTGCCGATGAGAAAGTGGCGGGGCAGATACTTCAAGAGCGGGTGACTGCGCTTGGCTCGGATGACCGAGGCCACGTGTTCCCGAACTTCGATGAGCGTGGCTCGATCCCATGCCCAAAGCACTTGATCCTTAACCGCGACGGCGTAATAGGCATCTCTCGGCCATTGGAGTTGATGCTTCCTTAGAAGTGTGCAGCGCCGACATGAGATAACGCCCCAAATCGGATACTCACTGAGTCGGCGTTTGGGTGTTCCCAGAACAGGCCCTTGAACGGGTTATCTGGGTCCCCCCATGCGAAGACAGAGGGGAATCGTTCTCGTACGAAGCAGTTATTCCACCTGACGAGGTCACTAGTGCCGGGTGTTCCTTCACGATGGAACTCGAAAGGTGGCTGAAAGCTAGCCTCGTTGGTACAGCGCGGACACTCAACGGCGACAGTGTTTGGCATTCCGTGAACGCTGCGGCCCCATTGCGTTCCCCAGGAGTACTCCATAGCGATTCCTGTGATACTTAACGAATGAAAGGGACTTCCCCGTCCCGAACTAACCGCTGCTTGCGGGAAACGGCAACAGAGTGCCACGATGGGAAGTGCGAACTTTTCATCAACTCATCCGGAAGGGGAAGTCCATGACTATTGTCTATGTCGGCATCGATCTCGCCAAGTCCGTGTTCGCCCTGCATGGGGTGGATGAAGGCGGCAAGCCCGCACTGGTGCGCCCCAGCGTAGCACGCGCCAAGCTGCTCGATCTCGTTGCAGCCCTGCCACCCTGCACCATCGGCATGGGGGCCTGCTCGGGCGCACACCACTGGGCCCGGCTGTTTGTCCAGCATGGCCACACGGTGCGCCTGATCGCCCCCAAGTTCGTCGTGCCCTACCGCCTCTCGGGCAAGCGAGGCAAGAACGATGCCGCAGATGCCGCCGCCATCTGTGAGGCGGTGCAGCGCCCCCAGATGCGTTTTGTGCCCGTCAAGAGCCTGGAGCAGCAAGGGGTGCTGTGCCTGCACCGGGTGCGCCAGGGTTTCATCGAGCAGCGCACGGCCTGCATCAACCGCATCCGCGGCCTGCTCTCGGAGTTCGGTATCGTGCTGCCGCAGGCGGCCACCGTTCGGCGTGAGGCGCTGCAGCATCTGGTCGATGAGGTCCGCAACCGGTCCCAAGAGACACATCTGATCCAAATCGTTGACAGACTGCTCTGCAGCGGTTGCGGTCATCGGCTTTGTTCGATCGACAGTCCGCTATGGAGGATGATGAAGACACTGACTAATGTCTGCCTTTCAACCGATGTACAAATGAAATACCATCTTCAGGCCGGATAGCAGAACTAAATAACGCTGGAAACACCGCTAACAAGGGAGGTAGCAGGGTGACTATCCTTCAAGAGATTCATGCGTGGTCAAAGGGCCAGCCAGCCTGGCAACAAGACGCCATTGCACGCATCTACGCCAACCGCGAACTTGCAGCAGCCGATGTCGAAGACCTTTACGCCCTCGCAAAGGCAGAAACAGGCATCGAAGACCCGCAGATGCGAAGGCCTAAGGGGCTCGATGATGCCCAGGTTGCCACTCCGGCCGATCCGGCGCGGCTTGTGCAGCTCCTCGCGATCAAGGAGCTCTCAAACGTAAACGCCTTAGCTGTAGGAGGCAGCCTTCCGATCGCCCAGACTGGCCTGACAGTCATCTATGGCGAGAACGGTGCCGGAAAGTCAGGCTACTCGCGAATCCTAAAACACGCCTGCCGGGCCCGCGATCAGCGGGAAGCCATTCTGCCCGACGCGAAGCTCGATCCGGCGATAGCCGGCACCCCATCGGCTAAGTTCGAAGTGGCTGTCGAAGGTGCAAAAGTCGATCTAGCGTGGACGTTCGGAAGCCCGGCCCCGGAGCCCCTTTCGGAGATTGCCATCTTTGACACCCACTGCGCCCGCGCCTACATCGACAACCACGGCGACTTCGCGTATCGGCCTTATGGCTTGGACATATTGGAAAGTCTAGTGAGCCTTTGCGGCAAGCTCAGAGCGATGGCCAATCAGGAGAAGGCGGCCAACACCCCTAGTAATGCGGCCTACTCGGCCATCGCGGCCACGCAAACCGCCGCGGGCAAGGCATTGCTCGCCATTCCAGCCGCGACCAAATCAAGCGACATCGAAACGCTTGCTACGCTCACGGAAGCAGATCATGAGCGACTTGCGCTGCTTACCAAGACCCTGGCCGAAGCTGACCCCAAACAGAAGGCCCAAGCTCTCCGGCAGCTGGCGGGCCGGCTGCAAGAGCTCAGGGGCCGCATCGACCTCGCTGCCCCTCAAATCAACGATGTCAAGGTCGCAGCCCTGCGCGATCTCATCGACAAGTCGAAGGCGGCCAAGGCGGCAGCAGAGTTAGCCGCCTCCGACTTCAAGGCCGTTCAGGGTCAGTTGACGGGAACAGGCTGCGAGGAGTGGAAGGCGCTCCTTGAGGCCGCTCGAGAATTCGTGAAGACTTCGCATCCCGAGCATGCGCTGGGAGCACTGCCGAGTAGCGCACCATGCCCGTTGTGCCAGAACATGTTGAGAGATGAAGGAGCGGCGCGACTTGCACGCTTTGACGCGTTCATCCAACAGACTTCAGAAGCACAGGCGAAAGAGGCGCGGACCAAAGCTGAGGAAGCATACAAGGCAATTCGGGCTGCCAACCTGAATCTTCTGATCGGGGCCACTCTTGCTGAGGAACTAAAGGAGATTGACGCACACCTATCCAAGCAATGCTCCGCTCTGCAGGCGAGCTTCACAGCGAGACAAAAGCAAGCTCTTGAAGCTGCTGCCGGGAAGATGGACTGGGATCAAATTGAGGCGCTGCCCGATGACCCGCGAGCGACGCTTGTTAGCCTCGCAACAGATTTCATCGATCAAGCGAAGACCCTTGAGGCCACAACTGACGAAAAGGCGAAGGCCGTGATGACGCAAGAGAAGCTAGAGCTCGAAGCTCGCAAGCGGCTTGGCGAAGTCAAGGCGGCTGTTCTTGATGCCATCTCCAAGCATGAGTTGTGTCGTAAGTTGCAAGCATGCATCGATGGCATGGACACCCGTGGAATATCTCGGAAGTCCACAGATATCTCCCGCACGATGGCGAGTCAAGAGCTTGCCGACGCTCTAAACGCGGAGTTCAGCAGTCTAAAGGTTCATGAGCTGTATGTCGGTATGAAGCCCGAGTCGCCAGGCGGAAAGACTCAGTTCAAGCTGACGCTTCAACTGCCTGGCGGAGGAACACCCTCCGCAGTCCTCAGTGAGGGCGAGCAGCGCGCAATTGCCATCGCTTCGTTCTTGGCTGAAATCAAGTTAGGCAAAGGTCGCGGCGGTATCGTCTTCGACGACCCAGTTTCCTCGCTAGACCACCGCCGCCGATGGGAGGTGGCCGAGCGACTTGCAGTGGAGGCCAAGCAGCGACAAGTAATCGTCTTCACCCACGACATCTACTTCCTGGCCATTTTGGAACAAAAGGCCCATGCCATCGGCACGCCTCTGGTCATGAACTATATTCGCCGCTCCTCGCAGGGCTTTGGTGTCCACTCTGAAGACCTTCCCTTCGATGTCGCGAGCACCAAGGCTCGAGTTGGCCAGCTCCGACAAATGCTGGTGGAAGCGCAAAAGGCGAAGAAGGATGCCGATGACGACCGGCTTCGTATGGTGACGACCTCAACCTACGGAAAGCTGCGCCTAGCTTGGGAGCGCTGCGTCGAAGAGGTCCTGTTCAATGGCGTTGTCCAACGTTTCGGCGAAGGCATATCCACACAGAAGCTCAAGGCCGTCTTGGTGACTGACGACGACTACAAGAAAATCGAAGCTGGCATGTCCAAGAGTTCGAAGTTCGAGCACGATGCGGCATCGCCTGTGGGCCGCTTGCCCATCCCTGATCCCGACGAGCTGTCGGCGGACATCGAAAGCCTTGAGGTGTTCCGGGCAACCGTGGACAAGAGGAACAAGCAAGGAATCGCCGCGCGCGCGTGAGTCGGCCGGCGGGGGAAAGATATGCATCTTGGCATCTGCACTATCACTGGCCTTGTCTACGAAGGGATGGGCTCAGCCGACATCCCATCGATTCCAACGCCTAGCGTGACCCAAGCAAAACTGATCGCAGCGGAAGGAGATTGGCAGGACCTGCCGCGAGGACTGGCAGCCAATCCCTTGCGGTGGATATTTCGCGAAGACGCATTTGATCCCGTGACACGGACTCGGCGTGGTCGTCTCTACGAGCCCCAGCCGGGCCAGGGCCAGCCGAGCCAGCAGCGAGTCGGTCCGCACCCATACGAAGATCCAATGATGCGGCACGTTGGAGCCGGCGGCAAGGTTGCTAAGACTCTTTACACTTTCACGGCCTGCCATTCACTGCTAAACATGCCTAACCATGGGCAGGGAATGACACTGGCTCTGGGCGACGCAAGAGCTGCGTCCCCATGGCGGATCATCCAGACGGAGGCGCTGGCTAACGGATCCGTGATGGTCACACTCAAATCGCTCTCCGCCTTTGCCATCGTTCCTGCTGTGGACTACGCGCAAATCGCGCCTGAACACCGACCGCCCGTAGCCGAAGCGATAGACCGCCTGTTGAATTCGGCCTTTCGCGAGACTCCGACATCGGTGGTGGACCACTGCAGATCCGCGCTCACAGTCCTGATATCGCGTTGGCTTGTTCAATCCGGTCGCGAGAAGGATGACGCTCTTGCCCTCGATCTAGGGCCATTGGCGAAGCGCATGGAAGCAAACGAAATGACCTGTGTGGCCAACGCCGCCCAAATCGTGGCAAGGCTACACGCGAGGGGCAAACCCAATGAACAGCAAGCCCGCGGCCTACGTCCGCCTGAAGGGGGCGATGATGAATTTGCGTTGGAATCTGTAGGCCTTACTCTTAGAGAGTTCGGTTGGGCCGTTAGATAAGCGTCCGCTTTGTGGCTTAGAACCGTCTACCGTCAGTTCTACTGCCAACGGTAGCAGCCAGCCTTAGCCAGCCATCTACCCGGGGGATCTCTCGGATTCTGCTTGGGGCTGTATCACCACTGCGCTGCCTACAATTCGTCGGGTAACGACGTGGAAGCAATTCTGTTCCGCTTGGAACCATAACCGTGCCGAAACCGAGCCAATTTGAAGCCCTGGCGTGACGCGGCCCCAAATGTGCGCGGGAAGAGCATCAGCGCCTAAGTTATTGAATTGCATGGATTTTCTGTCTGACGCAGCGCATGCGATGCGGGTCAGTGGATTCTGGCGAGCGGCCAAAATCGCCGGAAGCAAAACCGTTCCGGCCCAAAAAGAAGCATAAGCGTTCCGAAGCGGAACATTTATGGTTCCAGCGACATCAGTGTTGTCGCTCAGTGATCGGTGGTGGAGAGGATGAGGATCGAACTCACGACCTCCGCATTGCGAACGCGGCGCTCTCCCAGCTGAGCTACCCCCCCACGAGCGGAGCGAATTCTAGCAAAACCCGGCGGCCTTCAACGCGGCGGTGCCGCGTCCTGGCCACTCAATTCACTTGCTTCGACTCGGCGTCCTCTCACCTCTTCAGCTCAGCAGGTCATGCAAGGTGCGGGCGATGACCTGGGTGGCGCGTTTCAGGTCGGCGAGCACGATGTGTTCGTCCGCGCGCTTGGCGTTGCTCTCGCGCACGGTGCGCGGGCCGGCGCCATAGATCACACCAGGGATGCCGCGCTCCACATAGAGGCGCACGTCGGTGTAAAGCGGGGTGCCCAGGGCGGGGATGGGTTCACCAAAAATTTCCTGCCCATGCTTTTGCAAGGCCGCGACCAGGGGCTGGTTGCCGGGCAGGGGCTGCATGGCGCGGGCCAGCAGCATGCGCTTGACGTCCACGCGGATGCCCTTGCCGCCGCGCGGTGGGGTGTAGGTTTGGGCAGCCTGGGCGATGGTGGCGCGCAGATCGGCTTCCACCTGCGTCGGGTCTTCCTCGGGGATCATGCGGCGGTCGAGTTTGAAGACGACCTTGCCGGGCACAACGTTGGTGTTCGTGCCGCCTTCGATCAGGCCGATGTTCAGGTAGGGGTGGCTGATGCCTTCAACCTTAGACTTGACTTTGAGGTAGTCGGCGTTGAGCTGGTAGAGCGCGCCCAAGATATGCGTGGCACCCTGCAAGGCGTCGACGCCGCTGTCGGGTATGGCCGCGTGGGACATCTCGCCTTGCACCGTCACTTCGAGTTGCAGGCAGCCGTTGTGCGCGGTGACGACCTGGTAGCTGAAGCCGGCGGCCATCATCAGGTCGGGTTTTGTGTGACCGTTTTCCAGCAGCCAGCCGGGGCCGAGTTCACCGCCGAATTCTTCGTCGTAGGTGAAGTGCAGTTCCACTGTGCCTCGTGTCGGCTTGGTCACGGCTTCGAGCGCGCGCACCGCGTGCGTGAAGCTGGCGAAGTCGCTCTTGCTGACGGCAGCGGCGCGGCCGTAGAGCTTACCGTTCTCGATCTCGCCACCATACGGGTCATGCGTCCAGCCCTCGCCGGGCGGCACGACGTCCCCATGGGCGTTGAGGGCGACGATCGGATGGGACGTCTCGGGGCCACCGCTACCGTAGCGCCGCCGCACGATGAGGTTGGTGACGCTCTGCAGGCCCGCGGCCCGCACCTCGGCCTGCGGCACGGGGAAGGCCTCGACCTCCCAGCCCCAGGCGCGCAGCAGCTCGGCCGTGCGTTCGGCGTGCGGGGCATTGTTGCCAGGTGGCGTGTCGGTGGGCACGCGCACCAGCTGTTGCAGGAATGCGGTTTCTTCGTCGAAGTGCTGCTCGACCCAGCGGTCGAGGGCCTGGTAGATGGTGTTCATGGAATGACCTTGGTGCTACGCGTCGTGGCGCGCGCTCGCGGGGAATGGCCCGACGCGTTGCTCATGCGAGCTGCGTCAGGAGGTGTTGAAAGGCCCGCACCGCGAGGTCCATGTCCTCGGCGGTGCTGGATTCCAGCGGGTTGTGGCTGATGCCGTTGTTTTCGCCGCGCACGAACAGCATCGCCTGGGGCAGGATGTCGTGCAGCTTCATCGCGTCGTGGCCGGCGCCGCTGGGCAGGCGCAGCACGGGCAGGCCCTGCGCGGCCACGGCGGCTTCCCAGCGGGCCTGCCATTCGGGGCTGCTGGGCGCGGCGCTGGCGCGCATGGTTTCTTCCAGTGTGTAGCGCAGGCCGCGCCGTTCGCAGATGGCCCGCAGGCCCTCTTGCGCATCGGCCAGCAGGGCGTCACGCTGGGCGTCGGTGGGCGCGCGCAGATCCAGGCTGAAACGGCAGCGGCCGGGCACGACGTTGATGGAGCCGCTGGGCACCTCGAGCTTGCCCACGGTGCCCACGGATCCTCGATGGCGATGCGTCGCGGCCTGCTCCACATGCAGGATGAGTTCGGCCACGGCCGCTGCCGCATCCGCTCGCATGGACATGGGCGTGGTGCCGGCATGGCTGGCCAGGCCGATGACCTCGCCCAGCAGACGCACACTGCCGTTGATGGAGGTGACCACGCCCAGGGGGAGTTGTTGCTGATTCAGCACCGGCCCTTGTTCGATGTGCACTTCCACGAAGCCCAGGTAACGCACCGGGTCACGCCGCAAGGCGCTGATGGCGTCCAGGGTGCCGGGCAGGCCCGCGGCCTGCATGGCCGCGCGCATGGTGATGCCCGCGGCGTCTTGCTGCTCCAGCCAAGTGGGGTCGAAGCTGCCGGTGAGCGCGCTGGAGGCCAGGAAGGTGGCCTTGTAGCGTTGGCCTTCCTCCTCGGCGAAGGCCACGATCTCCAAAGCATGGGGCAGGCGCTTTTTCTGGGCATGCAGTTGTTGCACACAGGCCAGGGGCACGTAGATGCCCAGGCGCCCGTCGTACTTGCCGCCGTTGTGCACGGTGTCGTAGTGGCTGCCGGTGAGCAGCGTCTTGGCATCCGGCCCGGAAACTGGATTGCCGGTTTCCCATCCTTCGCCTTCGTAACGCCCCACCACATTGCCCACGGCGTCGATGGTCACGCTGTCGCAGCCCGCCTCGCGCATGGTTTGGGCGATCTGGGTGGCGCAGGCGCGGTGCGCCTCGCTGAGGTAGGTGACGGTGAGTTCGCCACGCGCCAAGTAGTCTGGCTCGCCGTGCGCGGCCAGGGTTTCCTGCCAGTCCCAGACGCGTTGGCCGAGCGCCGGGTGGAATGGGGATGAGGTGCCGAATTTGTCTTGCAGGCGCAGCTCGGCGATGCGGTGGATCTGCCGGATGCTCTCGGACCGCTCGGCGTCGGGGTGGCCGTGCAGGCGACGCTCGAAGGTGGCGATGATCTGCTGACGCGTCAGCCCCGTGCCGCGCGGGCCGCGCACAGCCAGGATGAAGGGCCAGCCGAAGCGGGCTTTGTAGTCGGCGTTCAACTTCTGCAGCGTGGCAAATTCCTCGGGCGTGCAGTGGGTCAGGCCCGCGGTGCTCTGTTCGTGGTTGGACTCGGCGGTCAACGTGCGGGCGATGGCTGCCTTGCTGGCGAGTTCGGGGTGGGAGCGGATCAGCGCCACCTCCGCCGCGCCTTGCGTGGCCTGGCCTTCGGCTTCGAGCACGCGGATGCAGGCCTGCTGCAGTGCTGCCAGCGTGGCGAACGGTCTTTGAGCGAGCGCCCGTTCGACGATCCAGGGCGAGTGCTCGTAAAGGCCGTCCAGCAGGGCGCAGGCTTGTGGCAGCGGCGGGGTGTTGAGCTGTTCGAGGGTGAGTGACATGGCGTGTCTTTGCCTCAGGTGGGGCAGGGGTAGTTCTGGCGCCAGTGTCGCGCGATATCGATGCGCCGCGTGATCCACACCTTCTCTTTGCCCTGGATGTAATCCAGAAAGCGCTGCAGCGCCGTGATGCGCCCAGGCCGGCCCAGCAGGCGGCAGTGCATGCCGATGCTCATCATCTTGGGCCGGTCCAGCCCTTGCGGATCGCCTTCGGCGTAGAGCGTGTCGAAGCTGTCCCTCATGTACTGGAAGAAGGGATCGGCGTGCGAATACCCCTGAGGCAGGGAAAAGCGCATGTCGTTGACGTCCAGCGTGTAGGGCACGATGAGCTGGTGGGCGTCCGTGCCGTCGGTCTTGCGCACCTTCATCCAGAAGGGCAGGTCGTCGCCGTAGTAATCGCTGTCGTACTCGAAGCCACCGTGATCGGCGACGAGGCGGTGCGTGTTGGGGCTGTCGCGGCCCGTGTACCAGCCCAGCGCATGGATGGGCGCTTTCGACGGCTGATGGGCGCCGAGCAGTTGGCGCATGATGGCCATGGCTTCGGCCATGTGCGCGCGTTCGATGCTTTCGTCCAGGTTTTGGTAGTGGATCCACTTGAGGCCGTGGCAGGCGATCTCATGGCCCAGCTCCGCGAAAGCTGCGCAGACTTCGGGTGAGCGCTGCAGGGCCGTGGCTACGCCGAAGACGGTGAGTGGCAGTCGGCGCTGCTCGAACTCGCGCAGGAGGCGCCACACGCCTTGACGCGAGCCGTACTCATAGATGCCGTCCATGCTCATGTGCCGGGCCGGGAAGGCGGCGGGGTTGAACATCTCGGAGAGGAAGGTCTCAGAGGCCGGATCGCCATGCAGCACATGGTTCTCACCGCCTTCCTCGTAGTTCAGCACGAATTGCACGGCGACGCGCGCCCTGCCGGGCCAGCGCGCGTGCGGCGGATTGCGGCCGTAGCCGGCGAGGTCGCGGGGGTAGGCGGCGGTGCTGTCGTAGATCATGGGTGGCGTGGGGCGGAGGTCGCTGGATCAGGCCAGGGCCTGGGCGATGTCGTGGCTGGGCGGGCGGCGGGTGAAGGTGAGGTTGTCCATCACATGGCTCAGGTGCTCGTCCATCAGTCGAACGGCAAGGTCTTCGTCCTTGGCGGCCAGGGCCTTGACGATTTCCAGGTGCTCGTCGTTCGAGTGCTCGGCCGCGCTGCGGGTCTGGTAGACCAGGGTGATGAGCGCGCAGCGCGAAATGAGCTCACCCAGCATGTCGGCCAGCACCTGGTTGCCCGTGAGTTCGGCCATGCGCACGTGGAAATCGCCCAGCAGTTCGTTGCGGCTGGGCACGTCGTTGGCGGAGACGGCTTTTTTCTCCTCCGCCACATGGGCGCGCAGGACCTTGAGTTTGGCCGGTGTGATCTCGCGAATCAGGGTGCGCACCATTTCGAGCTCCAGCATGCGGCGCACCGCGAAGACCTGCTGCGCTTCTTCCACCGAGGGGCTGGCGACAAAGGCGCCACGCGCTGGTTCCAGGCGGATGAGGCGGTGCTGGGAGAGTTGGAACAGGGCCTGGCGAATCAGCGTACGCGACACGCCGAAATGGTCGGCCAGCTTCTGTTCGGCCAGTTTGGCGCCTGGGTGCAGACGGTGCTCGACGATGGCGCGGGTCAGCGATTCGACGATGTGGTGGGTGCTGCTGGAGGTTTCCATGAAGCTTGGGTCGAGACAGCGAGTCAAATTGTATACACTTTGATGAACCGGCTCGGTTCTTGCTGTGGTTCATGGAGCAAGAACTGTGCGCAAAAACGGAAAGGACAGGTATGGGCCTCAGTACCCATGTACTCGACACCATGCACGGCACCCCCGCAGGGGGCATGGCAGTGGCACTTTTTCATGTGAAGAAGGATGCGAACGCGGGCGAGCAGGCCGTGCTGGTGAAGCGTTTCACCCTGGACGCCAACGGCCGCAACCCGGATGGCCTGCTGTACGGCCACGACGAATTACTGGCCGGGCGTTACCGCCTGAGTTTTGACGTGCGGGCCTATTTTCTGGCCCGTGGCGTGGCACTGCCTGAGCCGGCCTTTCTGGACGTCGTGCACATCGATTTCGGCGTGGCCGAACCTCGTCAGCACTACCACGTGCCCTTGCTCGTCAGCCCCTGGAGCTACTCGACCTACCGGGGCAGCTGAGCCGGTAGGTCTGGAAAGAAATACGGATTCTCATGGACGCTTATCTGCTCGACTGGGCCAACCTGCTGCTGCGCTGGCTGCATGTCATCGTCGCGATCGCCTGGATCGGTTCCTCCTTCTATTTCGTCTTCCTGGACAGCAGCCTCACGCCGCCCGACGACGAAAAGCTGCGTCGCGAGGGCGTGACCGGCGAACTCTGGGCCGTGCACGGCGGTGGCTTCTACCACCCGGTCAAGTACGCGGTGGCACCGCCCGTGCTGCCGTCTCACCTGCACTGGTTCTACTGGGAGAGCTATGCCACTTGGCTCAGCGGCTTCGCGCTGTTCCTGGTGTCCTACCTCTGGAGTCCCGGCATCTACCTGATCGATCCTCGGGTGCTGGACTGGCAGGCACATGGCTCGCAGTGGGCGGCGGTTGCGGCGGCGCTGGCTTTTCTGGTGGTGTTCTGGCTGCTCTACGACGGCATCTGCCGCGTCGTGGCGCGTTCCCATGGCATTGGGGGCAAGGGCGATGCCATCGTGGGCGTCTTGGTCGCGTTGTTGGTGGCCTGCGCGGCCTGGCTGGCCTGCCAGCTCTTCGCGGGGCGTGCGGCGTTTTTACTCATGGGCGCGATGATCGCGACCACCATGAGCGCCAACGTGGCGCACTGGATCATTCCCGGCCAGCGCAAGGTGGTGGCCGCACTCAAGGCCGGCTTGCCGGTCGATCCGATCCACGGCCAGCGCGGCAAGCAGCGCAGCGTGCACAACACCTACTTCACGCTGCCGGTGCTGTTCGCGATGCTGAGCAACCACTACAGCTTCACCTACGCACACGAATGGAACTGGCTGTTCCTGATCGCCATCATGGCGGCGGGCGCGGCCATCCGCCAGTTCTTCGTGCTGCGCCATGGGTACAAGCTTGGGCGCAACGCGCACCCCTGGCCCTATGCGCTGGCGGGCGTGGTGGTCTTGCTGGCGCTCATCGTCTGGCTGCGGCCCGCGCCGCCGGCCGTCCCTGTCGCGCAGTCGGCACCAGTGGCTGCGCCGACCTTGGCCGAGGTGCAGGCCGTGCTGACCCAGCGTTGCGTGATGTGTCACGGCGAGGCCTTGCAATCCAAGGGCCTGCGTTTCGATCGCGTCGAAGACGTGCGCCAGCACGCGGTGCTGATCCATCAGCAGGCCGTGGTGACGCGGCAGATGCCGTTGAACAATGCCACCGGCATGACCGACGTGGAACGCGCCCTGCTCGCGCGCTGGTTCCAGATGGGGGCTGCGGTACGCTGAACCACAGGCCGAGTCAGGGCTCGGTGGTGACCAACCGCCGGCCTGTCGCGATCCGGGGTCGGAGGATCAGTCCGGGATCAGGCTGCAACCGGGCTGACGGGCGTGGGCTGCCCCAGCCGCGATGCTGAGACGTACAGCTTGCGAAATTCTTCGAAAGGCAGGGTGTCTGCGGCTTCGATGGCGGCCTGCTCATGCACGGAAGTCTGGGCCATGGTTTCGTAGCGGGCCTGCTGCGCGGCCTCCCACGGGCGATTCAGCAGATCGGCGCGCGTGGCATGCGAGCGGGCGCGCACGAATTCCAGGAAAGAGCCGTCATGGTCTTCCTCGACGGCACGCAGTACGCGAGCCGAGGGCAGCGAGGCGGGGTCAAGCACCGCGTCACGTGCCGCCTGGAGCGCGGCGCTGTATTCCGTGCAGGCGTGGGCCGCGTCGAGTTGCGCGGCCAGTGGGGCGCAGGCATCCAGCAATTCCAGCGCCCAATCGCGCAAGGATGTGGCCTGCCGGCCGTTGCGCCAGAGTTGCAGGCCGGGTTCACGGCCGCGCGCCGCCGTCAGGTGCTGGTTGCGTCCGATTTCGGCGATTTCCTGGGGTGTGTCCGGCGGGCTGGCGCTGCTCAGGCAGTGCAGCAGGAAGACGTCCAGGAAGCGCAGGGTGCGTGCATTGATGCCGATGGGCTCGAAAGGGTCGAGGTCGAGCAGGCGCACTTCCACGTACTCCACGCCGCGTTCGCGCAGCGCGTGCAGCGGGCGTTCGCCTTGGAAGATGGTGCGCTTGGGGCGGATGGTGCCGTAGAACTCGTTCTCGATCTGCAGCAGGCTGGTGGCCAGCTGGATGTAGTCCCCGCCGGGGTTGAGCACGCCCAGGGCTTCGTAGGCAGGCCAGGGGCGCGTCAGCGCGTCGTGCAGCGAAGCCGCGTAGCTTTCCAGGCTGTTGTAGCTGACCGCCAGCGAGGCCTGGGCCTCGCTCTGATAACCAAGCTTGCCCATGCGCAGCGAGGTTCCATATGGCATGTGCAGCGTGCCTTCTCCGTGCGGTCGGGAGCTGCCATGACCGGCATCTCGGTCAGAGCCGGAACGCAAGGGCTCCAGCTCGTGCGGTCGACCCTGCACGAAGTCGCCGTGCAGCGCGGGCGAGGCACCGAAGAGGTAGAGCAGCAGGAAAGCATGGCGGCGGAAGTTGCGGATCAGGCCGAAATAGTCCTCATTGCCGGTGCCGGGCAGGGACCAGTTGTAGTGGATGCCACTGATGGTCTGCATGCGCCGCCCGTAGCGATGGCCCAGGCCCATGCGGTAGACGCTCTTGGCACGGCCGATGTTGGATGACCCATAACGGCCGAGCGGAATCGTTTCGTCAGTGGGCAGCACGCAGGGCATGCTGCTGACCCAGAGCATCTCGTCGCCACAGGCCGAGCGCAGGGTACGGTAGGTGTATTGGTGAATCTCACCCAGCTCGGCCAGGCAGGCGTCCACGTCGGCATGCACGCCGGTGATGAGCTCGACTTGGGATTCCGAGTAGTCGGTGGTGATGCGCGGGTGCGTGAGCGCGGAGCCGAGCAACGCCGGGTGGGGCGTGAGCGCGAGCGAGCCGCCCGGCAGGGCGCGCAGGCTCTCCTTCTCGATGCCGCGGCGCATGCCGCGCAGGCGCTCAGGGCTCCATCCAAGGGAGTGGCCGGCGTCGGAATTTTGGGAAGTGGTGACAGAGGACACGGGGAACGACTGCGGCGGTTATGTTGTTGGTCTTGTAGGAAAGGTCATGCATCGTGCGTGATGCCGCAAGTTAACACAGAGGGCATACACCTTGCAGGCACCGGGCCGATCCGGGCAAGTCCTCAAGCCCCTTGATGCGTTTCAGGCATGGCTTATGCATACAAGGTGCGCCGTATGTCGGGAGTGAACAGGCCATGCCGCCGCAACGCATGAAGGATGATCCAGGAGACACGCCCTCCGCGGGGACGGCGTCGGCCCTGCCTGTCGTGATGGATCTGGAGGCTTCCGGTTTTGGCCGCAATGGCTATCCCATCGAAGTCGGGTATGCGATGGGAGACGGACGCCTGTTTTGTTCCCTCATCCGTCCCGAACCGGACTGGACGCATTGGGATCCGATGGCCGAGCGCCTGCATCGCATTCCGCGCCGCCTGCTGACGCAGCACGGGCGCAGTCCGCTGGAGGTCAGTCAACTGCTCAACAACACCTTGCAGGGGCGCACGGTGTATTCCGATGGCTGGGCGCATGACTATCCCTGGCTGGCCCTGCTGTTCGACGCGGCGGGGCTGCGGCCGCACTTCAAGCTGGAGAACCTGCGCGCGCTGCTGCGTGAAGACGAGGCCGACCGCTGGCATGCGGTCAAGCAGCAGGTGGCGCGCGAGCGCGGCGGGCAGCGGCATCGGGCCAGCGCGGACGCCCGCCTCTTGCAGCTCAGTCTGGCCCGGGTGCGGGAAGGCCGGCGCTAGCAAAAGGCATTGGCTTGGGCGGGCGCGGTTCCGCGGCGATAATTCCCGGACACCCGCATCCCATGCGATTGCCTGTTTATGTCGTCACGGCGGACCTTGCCCAAGCTCATTGAAGACCTGCGCGCCTACCAGGCCGACCTGGAGGCGCGCAATACCGCGCTGGAGTACAGCCGCGTCGCCGCCGAGGGCGCGTCCGAGCGCTTCGAGTCGCTCTTTTCGAACGTGCCACTGGCGCTGATGGTCGTCGACGAAGACGGCATGATCGAGCAGAGCAACACCATGGCGCTCAAGCTATTCCGGCCACTGGAGGCCGATCCGCCGCTGACCTACCTGCAGCCGCTGGTCACTTCCAACCACGTGAAGCGGGTGCAGCAGGCCCTGGACGCGGCGCGCCTGCACGGCCAGAGTGGCGCGACCGAGGTGGTTTTCCTCAGTGGCCTGCAGGCCCGCTTCACGGGTGACCTGCACATCGCGCGCATCCGCTACAGCAGCGACAAGGACATGTCGCACTTCGTCTGCGCCGTCATCGACCAGGGGCCCTTGCTCAACGAGCGTCGCGCGCTGCTGGAAGGCCGCCGCGCGCTGCAGGAAAGCGCGCAAGCCCTGCGCAAGCGCAACGAGGAACTGCTGCTGTCGGAAAACCGGCTGGCGGCCGTGATCAACTCGTCGCTCGATGCCATCGTCTGCGTGGACGATGCGCAGTGCATCACCGTGTTCAACCCCGCCGCCTCGGCCTTGTTCCAGTGCCCGCCAGAACAGGCACTGGGGGCGTCGCTGGCGCACTTCCTGCCCGACGCCATCGAGGCCATCGCCTCCACGCTGGTCTCCACCCAGGCCATCCTGGGCGAGGTCAGCGGTCGCACGGCGGCCGGCTTGCCGCTGACGCTGGAAGTCAGCGTCTCGCGCGAGCGACAGCCCGACGGGCAGGGCGACATCACCACCATCTTCGCGCGCGACCTCACCGCGCGCCGCCAGGTGGAGGCGCAGCGCAACGTGCTGGAGGTGCAACTGCGCGAGGCGCACAAGATGCAGGCCATCGGCACCATGGCCGGCGGCATCGCGCACGACTTCAACAACATTCTGTCCGCCATCCTGGGCAATGTGATGCTGGCGCGGCAGGATCTGCCTCCGGACGCGTCCGCGCAGGTCAGCCTGGCCGAGATCGAGAAGGCTGGCCGGCGCGGGCGAGACCTGGTGCGGCAAATCCTGACCTTCAGCCGCAATGAGCCGCCTCGGCGTCGTCCCCTGCATCTGGCCGAGGTTGTGCAGGAATCCATGCGGCTGATGAAGGTGACCCTGCCGCCCGCCGTGGACCTGCAGCTCAACCTGCTGGAGACGCCGCCGGTGCTTGCCGATGCGACTCAGGTCGAGCAGGCGCTGATCAACCTCTGCACCAACGCCGTCCACGCCCTCGGTGGTGCGCCCGGCGTGGTCAACATCACGCTCACCTCGGTCACGCCGGACAAGCGCGAGTGCCAGCGTCTGGGCTTGTCGGCCGGGCGCTACGTGATCCTGGCGGTGCGCGATACCGGCAGTGGCATGGACGCGGAAACGGTGCAGCGCATCTTCGAGCCATTTTTCACCACCAAGCCGGTGGGGCAGGGCACCGGCCTGGGCCTGGCCGTGGTGCACGGCGTGATGCGTTCGCACCTGGGCGCGGTGGACGTCCGCAGTCGCCTGGGCGAGGGCAGCGAATTCACCTTGTATTTTCCCGCCGCCAGCAGCCAGGCCGCGGTGACCGCCGCTGAACCCGCGCGCATGCAGACCGTGATGGGCTTTGGCCAGCATGTGATGTACGTGGACGACGACCAGGCCTTGGCTTTCCTGGTAGATCGCGTGCTGAGCCGGCGCGGCTTCAAGATCAGCGTGTTCACCGATCCCCTGTCCGCCCTGGCCGCGCTGCGAGAGCAGCCGCAAGCCTATGACCTGCTGATCACCGACTACAACATGCCCGGCTACAGCGGCGTGAGTCTGCTGCAGGAGGCGCGTCGCATCCGGCCCAAGCTGCCCATGGCGCTGACCTCGGGTTATGTGACACCCGAGATCGAGGTACAGGCCATGGCCGCCGGCGCACGGGCGCTGATCCTTAAGCCCAACGATGTGTCCGAGCTGTGCGACACCGTGCAACGGCTGATCCAGGGTGTGCAAGGCTCGGGGGCCGATTCCGGTGGAAAGCGGCATTGAGGTCGTCGAAGATCTGACTGTGGTGCACGAGGACGACGATGTCGTCGTGCTGGACAAACCCGCCGGTCTGCTGTCCGCGCCCGGTCGTGGCGTGGGTAAACAAGATTGCCTGGTCGCGCGTGCGCAGTCGCGCTGGCCCGATGCATTGCTGGTGCACAGGCTGGACCAGGCCACGTCCGGTCTGCTGCTGCTTGCGCGCGGGCCGGAGGTGCATCGGACTTTGAGCACATGCTTCGCGGCGCGCGAGGTGCGCAAGCGCTACGAGGCGGTGGTCGATGGCTGGGTGCGTGGCATGCCAGGACGCGAGGACGAGGGCGAGATCACCCTGCCGCTCATGGCCGACTGGCCCCGGCGCCCAAGGCAGAAGGTGGATGAGCAAGGCAAGCCCAGCATGACCCGATGGCAGGTTCTGACGCGACAGGGCGATGCCGGTACAGGTGTTGCGTGCGCAACGCGGCTGGCGCTGTTTCCGGTCACCGGCCGTTCCCATCAACTGCGCGTGCACCTGCAGGCGATCGGTCATCCCATTCTGGGAGATGCCTTGTACGCCGATGCCGCCAGCCTCGCGCGCAGCCCGCGCCTCTTGTTGCACGCCTGCGAACTGTCCTTGGCCCATCCTCGTACCGGCGCGCTTACCATGTGGCAAAGTCCTGCGCCGTTCTGATGCATGCGTTTGGGGAACATTTGAACATTCCGCATTTGCATGCCGTGCGGATGGATCCTCCGGTTTAATCCGGCCGGTATTCTTGATTCAATCTGGAAGTGAATCCCTGTCGGGAGTCTGCCATGCACAAAATGGATCTGATCGTCTTGACTGGTGCCACGCGCGGCCTCGGCCTCGCCATGGCCGGACAACTCATCGCGCAATACGACCCCGGGCATCCCGACCAGCGACACCTGCACTTGCTGTGCATTTCGCGAGGCGTCAACGACACCTTGGCCGACCAGGCGCAGCAAGTGCGAAAGACGGGCTTTACCCTGATGCAGTGGCCCCTGGACTTGAGCCGCAGCACGGAGGCTGGCAATGCGCTGGCGCGTTGGCTGCGTGAGCAAGATGGTCGCAGCTACGCCAGCGCCACGCTGATCAATAACGCGGGCGTGATACCGGGTATCGCTCCCTTGTCGGCGCTCACGCCCGAGGAGATTTCTCAGGCGCTGCGCGTGGACCTGGAGGCGCCGATGGCCTTGAGCGCGGCCTTTCTCGGCGCCACAGAGCGTTGGGCCGAGGAGCACGGCACGCAGCGCAAGATCCTCAACGTCTCCTCCGGCCTGGGGCGCAGACCCATGGCTTCGCAAGCGGTCTATTGCGCGGCCAAGGCAGGGCTGGACCACTACACCCGGTGCCTCGCTCTGGAGGAGGCGCGCAAGCCCCGTGGGGCCAAGGTTTGCGCGCTCGCACCGGGCGTGATCGACACCGACATGCAGGCCCGCTTGCGCGGCGCCAACGCGGCGGCATTTCCTGACCGTGAGCGCTTCAATCTACTGCAAAGCACGGGCTTGCTCGACAGCCCGGCGGTGGCGGCGCGCAAGGTGCTGGCATGGTTGGACCGGGAGGACTTCGGCCACGAGGTGGTGGCCGACGTCCGCGATGACTAGGGATACTCTCCACACGTTGTCGGAAGTTGTGACAAAAAACCGCAAAAAACCCGTTCTTTGATGACAAAATTGTCCATGATGCCGACTACGTCGCATTGCAAGTACACGTTGCGCCATGTCACCTTCCTTGCCCACCAGTTTTCACACCACGCGGCTGGGGCTGGCCCTGGGCCTGCCGGTGCTCTTGTGGCTGGGGTATGTATGGCTGGTGACGGCGCAGGTGCAACAACTGGCGGAGACCGAGGCGCGGATGAACGGACAAGCGCGCGCCCGCGCGGAGGCCACGCGGCTGATCGACGCCGGCATCGCGACCTTGGCGAAAGTCACCATGGAGCACATCACCGCGCCCATCGCGTATCCGGCCGGTGCCGTTGATGAGCCGACCGATCCCTTGCCGCCCGCCACGCGCGTCCCCCTCCCGTCGGATGATCGGCAGACGCAAGCCAATCACCGCATCGACGAAGCCTTGCGCACCCTCACGCAGCGTGGTGCCGGCAATGGAGCCGTCGGCAGTCCGCGGCAGATGATTGGCCTGGAGGCTGAAAACAACGTGCTGGCTGCCTTGCAGGCCCAGCGCGGCGCCCACGAGGCCTCCGTGGCGCGTGTTGAACGCCTGGTGCGGGAGCGGCTGCATCCAGAGGCGGCGCTGCTCTTCATCGGCGAAACCTTGCCCGCCCTCAACGCACTGCAGGCGTCCATCCAGGATCTGGGGACGCAGCAGCGTCGCAACGTCGAACGCGATGGCGCGGACGCGATCCGCAGTCACCTGCTGTACCTGGGCGTGGCGCTGGGCGCGCTCACGCTGCTGTGGAGTCTAGGCTTGCTCTGGCGCTTGCGGCAGGGCGCGCGGCACAGCGCGCAACATGCCGCGGCCTATGGGCGCGAACAGGCGCAGGATGAGATGCGGGACATGCCTTCGGCTGTCTTGCCTGGCGTGCCCGATGCATGGGGTGTTGGGCATGAAGTTCACTCTGCCCCTGCCCCTGCCCCTGCCTTGGCGCAGATCGCGTTGGGGGTGGAGCGCGAACAGCAACTGCGGCGGGAGGTGAAGCTGGAGTTGCGCCGCGAAATCGAACTCGAGGTAAGGACGCAAATGGCGCGCGAGGAAACCCGTGCGCAAGCGGTCGTGGCGACACGCGTCGAGCGCATTTCTCCTCCGCACGCGCACGGCGAGGCGCGGCAGCAGACGCGCATGCTGGCCGACCGCATGCAGGAGGCCGCGACCCGCAGCAACGTCGTTTTCACCCAGGTGGTGGAGGCGATGCAAGGCATCAACGACGGCAGTCGACAGATCGGCGAGATCGTCAATGTGATCGACAGCATTGCCTTCCAGACCAACATACTTGCTCTCAACGCCGCCGTCGAGGCTGCGCGCGCGGGCGATCAGGGACGCGGCTTTGCCGTCGTCGCCGCGGAGGTGCGCTCGCTCGCCGGGCGCAGTGCCGCGGCGGCCAAGGAGATCAAGCAACTGATCGCGGCGTCCGCGGGGCAGGTTCATCAAGGCAATCGCCTGGTGGAGGAGGCGGGGCGGGCCATGCAGCAGGTGGCAGACCAAGTGCAGGCGGTGTCCCGCTCGCTCTCATCCGACGATGGCGAAGCAGCGGCGTGAGATTGCGCTAACCTCGCAGCTTGAGGCCGCCGGCGTCCGGTCACGGCGACCCGCATCAGAAGGAGACTCGACATGACAACATACAACATCCCGATCGACTGGCCTCCCGAAGCGTTGGCGCCGTTCCTGTTGCGCAGCATTCCGGAAGCACTGGTTTTCTGTGACCTGGAGGGCACCATCCGTTTCTGGAACGCGGGGCCGAGCAAGTGTTCGGTTGGAGCGCGCAGGAGGCATTGGGGCAGAGCCTGGACCTCATCATTCCCGAGCGCATGCGCAAGGCGCACTGGGACGGTTTTGATCAGGCCGTCGCGCGCGGTGGTGTGAAGCCAGGGCGCGCGGCGATGATGACGCGCTCCCTGCACAAGGCCAAGGAATCCATCTACGTGGAAATGAGTTTTTCGATGGTGAGCGACGCAACGGGCGCCTTGATTGGCTCGCTGGCCGTGGCGCGGGAAGCCACGGTCCGCTTCACGGAAGAAAAAGCCTTGCGCAAGCAGCTGGCTGAACTGACGGCGCAGAAGTAGTCACGCGGGCCCGGGCTCCGAAAGCGGCGCCCGTTTGAACCAGGTGGCCGCGACCCGGCATGGGCCGTGCCACCTTGCGTCGTGTTCAGGTGCTCAGTTGGTTGTTCAGCGGCAGTTCACGGATGCGCTTGCCCGTGGCCGCGAAAACGGCATTGCACAGGGCCGGCGCGGCGAGGGCGGTGGCGGGTTCGCTCACGCCCCCCAGAAACCGCCCGAGGGCATGACGATGGTCTGCACGGGCGGCATGTCCGCCAGGCGCAGGACATGGTATCGGTCCAGGTTCTGCTGTTGCACGGCGCCGTTCTGGAAGCTGATCTTGCCATACAGGGCCGCAGACAGTCCAAAGGCCAGTGAGCTTTCCACCTGCGCCTCGATCTGCTGCGGGTTGACGGCGTGGCCGCAGTCGATGGCGACCACGACGCGGTGGATCTTGAGTCGGCCCTTGCTGCTGGCGTCCTGGCTCACCGACACCTCGGCGCAGGCGGCCAGATAACTGCCCATGCCCATTACCTGCGCCAGACCACGGTAGACGCCTGCTGGCGCGGCCTTGCCCCAGCCAACCTGCCGCGCAACGGCGTCCAGCACCGCAAGCCGGCGGGGATTGCCCGCCAGGAGGGAGCGTCGCAGGGCCAGAGGGTCTTGCCCGCCGGCGGTCGCGATCTCGTCAATGAAGCTTTCCAGGTAGAACGTGTTGGGGTTGAGGTGTGCGCCACGCCACCAGCCCGTCGGGGCGTGCAGATCGCGCTGCACATGGTCGATCAGCAACTGATCGAAACGATAGCCGCAGGCGCTGTCATTGCGCGTGAGCATGGCGCTGGCTTGGGCGGGTACCACGGGCCCGGTTGTACGGGGCGGGGCGGTCGTGGCCTGTGGCGCGCTGGCGCTCGGGGCTGGCGCGGACGGCGTTGGCTCGGTCGCCGTTTCCGCTGCGTCCGGAGCAGGCGCAGCCGGGGCCGGTGGGGGAGTTTCGGCCTTGCTCTCCTTGCGACTGCCAAACAGGAAGCTGAAGAAGCCGCCTCGTTTCGGTGGTTCAGGAGGCGGTTCCGGCGCTGGCGCGGGTTCGGAAGGGGGGGCAGTGCCTGGTGTCGTGCCTTGCGGCTGCGGGGCCTCGGCCGCAACTGCCGGCGGTTTGCTTTCCTTCGCACCATCCTTGACGTCAAAGGCGCCGGGGTCGGGCAGGGCGGTCGGTTCAGGCAGCAGGCCCAGATAGAAGGCGCGTTGCGCGGCGTAGGCGCTTGGCGGATCGTAGGGATTGCGCGGTAGCGAAATGGGCGTGCCGGCGATGCGCAGGTGCAGGCCACGCGGCAGGCCACCGCGCGACAGGCTGGCACTCAGCCGCGCCATGCTCGGCGGGTGGATGGGGCCGTGCAGCATGTCTTCCTCGCGCGACCAGGCCAGTTTGATGACGGATCCGGGCATGCTGCGAGCGATCTGCACGGCCTGGACGATCACATCGTGGTAGGCCCGTCGTCCGAAACTTCCGCCAGGCACCAGGCGATGGAACTCGCATTTGTCGATGGGCAACTCGGCCACGGCCGCCACCGCAGCCAGGGCAGCTTCCGCGTCCTGGGTGGGGGCCCAGACGATACAGCCTGTGCGGGTCCAGCGCGCGGTCGTGCTCATGGGCTCCATCGTGGCGTGGTGCTGGGCGGGATAGCTGTAGATGGCATCAATCCGGCGGTCGGTGTCGTAGATCTCCTTGACGACCGAAGCGGGGTTGCCGCCATGATGGTGTCCGGTGCTGGACGGCGTGTCCGACAAGGCTGCGTGCAGCCGCGCCTCGATGTCGGCCTGCTGCACATTGGCGTTCGGCCCGTAGTCCCACTCGATGGGCATCGTGTCCAGCGCGCTGTGGGCGCGCCACCAGCGGTTGGCGACAACCGCGACGGCGTTGTTGCCGATGCGCAGCACGCGCTGCACGCCGGGGCGCTCCTGGGCATCCTTGGCCTCGAATCGCTTCAAGCGGCCGCCCGGCACGGGGCAGACCTTGATGGCGGCGTGGTAGATGTCCTTGAAGTTGAGGTCGGTGGCGTAATCCTGTCCGCCGTTGGTCTTGAGGAAGGTATCCAGGCGCAGCATGCGTTGGCCAAGGAGCTTCCAAGTCTTCGGATCCTTCAGCTGGATGCTCTCTGGCCTGGGTGCCGACAGCAGGCTCGCCGCGTAGGCGACACGACCGTAAACGGTCTTGCGATTGCTGGGGGTGTGCGTGATGACACCCCGGTGCACCGTGCATTCCTCCGTCGGGACCCCCCAGGCTCGGGCTGCGGCCTGAACGAGCAGGGTGCGCGCCACGGCACCACCACGTCGCAGGTAGTCCTGCGAGTCGCGGATACTGTGACTGCCCACGGTGGTGAAGCTGCCCCAGGGGCGATTGCGCGCCAGACTTTCGCTGGGCGTGGGGTATTCGACGCTGACGCGCACCCAGTCGCATTCCAGCTCTTCGGCCACTAACTGGGCCAGGCCCGTCAGTGTGCCCTGACCGGATTCGGCGCGCACGATGCGGATGAGCACTGTGTCGTCCGGTCGGATATAGACCCAGGCATTGATTTCACCTTGGTCAGCTACGGCGCCCGCTTCTGTGGCGTGCAGGCCAAGGCCAGCGCCCACGGTGACGCTGATGGCGAGCCCGCCACCCGCCGAACCAACACTGACCAGGAAATCGCGGCGGGACAGCCCTGTATCGGGCGTGGCGCGGTCTTCGGTGGACGCCTGGCTCATTGGGCGTTTCCTTTCGACGCTGCGTTGTCCTGGGGGAGGGGGGCGCGGCGGGTGCGCACCTGGGAAGCGACCCGGATGGCCAGGCGCACGCGGTTGTAGCTGCCGCAACGACAGATGTTGGTGATGGCCGCGTCGATGTCGGCGTCACTCGGATTGGGGTTGTGCCGCAGCAGCGCCGCGGCGGCCATGATCATGCCGCTCTGGCAGAAGCCGCATTGCGGCACATCCAGCATCTGCCAGGCACGTTGCACCTGGTGAGTGCCGTTGCGCGACAGGCCTTCGATGGTGGTGATTTTCTGCTCCGGAGCGATGGACGCAATGGGGATGACGCAGCTGCGCACCGGCGCATCATCGATATGGACTGTGCAGGCGCCGCATTGCGCGATGCCACAGCCGTACTTGGTGCCGGTCAGACCGAGCTGCTCGCGCAATACCCACAGCAAGGGGGTGTCCGGCTCGGGCGTGTTCTCGGGCTCGAATTCTTCCTCCTTGCCATTGAGGAAGATCTTGAATTTCGGGGCTTCTTCTTCAGCAGAAGCGTCAGCGGGGCGGTTGACGTTGTCCGTGGTACTCATCGTTCGAAGTGTAGGGGCAATCGCCCGGGTCATCCCATCCGCAGGTTTTTTGAGGTGGCTCAATCAGTCTCGACGCGCGGGCATGGTCAGACGCCGCAAGATGTGCACAATGACCGCGCGATCCTTGATTTTCACCATCTTGTCGTGTTGCAGGAGCCTGTCATGTTCAAGCACATTCTGATTCCCGTTGATGGCTCACCCACCGCGCAGAAGGCCGTGGAAAAGGCCGCCGGCCTGGCCCAGGCTTTCGGTAGCCAGGCCTCGGTGGTCTACGTGATCGACCCTTACCCCTTCACGGGACTGGGCAGCGATTTTGCCTATGGTCAGGCGGAATACCTTAGCGCCGCGGAAGCCGAAGCCAAGGAGGCTATCGCGACGGCCCGTGCGGCACTGGACGCGGCGGGTGTCCAGGGCGTGCAGACCCAGGTGGCTCGGGCCCATACCATTTGGCGGGGCATCATTGAGGCGGCGCAGGCTCAAGGCGCAGATCTGATCGTGATGGGCTCGCATGGACGGCGTGGCCTGGAAAAGCTCGTGCTCGGCAGCGTCGCGCAGCGGGTCTTGACCCATTCACCCTTGCCGGTGCTGATCGTTCGCGAATGACGCGCCTGCGCGCAAGGCCCTGCCCTTCGCGCGGGTTTCAGGCGTGCTATCCCAGCCCCAGCCGCGGGCCCGCCGGCGGCTGGGGACGCGCGGATGCACAAGAGGATGCTGGGTGCCAGCGCGCGCTGAACGAGGCCGGTGACGCGAGTTATTTCCGGCGCCTGATGCTGCAACTGCCTCGTCACTTCCTTCATGGCCGCGCCCATGGCGGCACCGCCCTGCAGCGCCACGCTGGAGGCGTTCTGCGCCAGCAGCTTGGCCTGCTTGCATTGGCCGCGTTCTTTGGGATGCGACGTGGGTAGGTCAGCGCCACCACGGCCAGCAGCGAGGCGGTCAGGCCCCAGGCCGGCTTCTTATCAATGAAGTTGTTTCGAGGTCTTCAGAACAGGCTGGCTTGCCCTGCCGCCAATCCGGGGCGAAATTGGCTGAAGTCCGGCGCATAGCGCGGCACATGGGGGCGATGAGGGTTCGCCGTGGGGCCGCCAGATTCGCTGGCGGTGGGGGTGAGGAAGAGCGGCGTTTCCGGCGATATCTCCATGGCCATGGCTTCTGACTTCGCGCCAGTTGGGGGGATGCGCATGGTCCGAAGTGGACGGGAGGCGGCCATCAGACCGTGGCGCGCGCAGGCTTTCTGAAAACGCTGGGCAATCAGTTCGGCCCAGGCGCCGCTGCCGTTCATGCGTGTCGCGAAGTTGCCGTCGTAATCTCTGCCCCCTCGCATCTCACGCAGCCTGGCCATCACGCGCTCGGCCCGGTCGGGGTAGTGTGTCTGCAGCCATTGCTGGAAAATGTCATTCAGCTCCCAGGGCAGGCGCAGCACGCTGTAAAAGGCGCTGCGCGCCCCAGCCTGGGCCGCTGCGGCCAACACTTGTTCCATGTCCTCGTTGATGAAAGGGATCTGCGGCGCCACGCTCACGCCCACGGGCACGCCGGCCGCGGCCAGGGTGCGGATGGTGCGCAGGCGCCGCTGGGGGCTGGCGGCGCGCGGTTCCATCTTGCGAGTCAGCGCGGCATCCAGCGTGGTGATGGTGATGTGCACGGCCGCCAGACCGGCCTGGGCCAGCGGCGCCAGCAGGTCGAGGTCGCGTTCGACAGTGCTGGATTTGGTGATCAGCGCGAATGGGTGCCGTGCCTCACCCAGTACTTCGATGAGCGCGCGGGTGAGCCGGAATTCGCGTTCGACCGGTTGGTAACAATCCGTGGCCGAGCCGATGACGATGAGGCTGGGTTTGTAGGATGGCGAGGAGATTTCCTCGCGCAAGCGTTCTGCCAAGCCTCGCTTGGCGATGATGATGCGTTCGAAGTCCAAGCCGGGCGAGAGGTTCAGATAGCTGTGCGTGGGGCGCGCGTAGCAATAGCTGCAGCCGTGCTCGCACCCGCGATAAGGGTTGATGGATTGGGAAAAAGGCAGATCCGGGGAATCGTTGCGTGCCAGTGCGCTGCGCGCGTCTTCCCACCGTACTTCGGTCGGGGGTGGTGCGGGCTCGGCAACAGCGGCGACGGGCTCCGTGGGCGCGGGGTCTGACGACGTGGCCCGCCGACTTGACGATCTGTCGTCCGCAACGGGCATGTCGGACCAGCCATCGTCAAACGCCGTGCGCGAGAGCTTTTCGAAGCGATGGGCGTTGCGGGTGGCGACGCCCCGGCCTTTGATCGCGCGAAGAGGAATCTGAAACTCATCCATAACTGTATTTTTATACAGTTATGGAGAGAGTGCAAGCGAGGGGTGGGATTTACTTTAGCGCCTTGAAGCGCACGCGCTTCGGGGCCGCGCCTTCCTCGCCCAGACGCTTCTTCTTGTCGGCTTCATATTCCTGGTAGTTACCGTCGAAGAAGACCCATTGGCTGTCGCCCTCGGCGGCCAGGATGTGCGTGCAGATGCGGTCCAGGAACCAGCGGTCATGGCTGATGACCATGACAGAGCCGGCGAATTCCAGCAAGGCATCTTCCAGCGCGCGCAGGGTTTCCACGTCCAGATCGTTGGATGGTTCGTCCAGCAGCAGCACATTGCCACCGGCAATGAGGGTCTTGGCCAGATGCAGCCGGCCACGTTCCCCGCCAGACAGCGTACCGACTCGTTTCTGCTGGTCGCCGCCGTTGAAGTTGAAACGGCCGCAGTAGGCACGGCTGGGCATCTGGAACTTGCCCACGGTCAGGATGTCCAGGCCACCCGAAACGTCTTCCCACACGGTCTTTTCATTGGACAGGTCGTCGCGGGTCTGATCCACGAAAGCCATCTTCACGGTTTTGCCGATCTTGACTTCGCCGCTGTCGGGCTGCTCCTTGCCCGCGATCATCTTGAACAACGTGGACTTGCCGGCGCCGTTGGGGCCGATGATGCCCACAATGGCACCCGCAGGCACAGTGAAGCTCAGGTTATCGATCAGCAGGCGATCACCGAAGGATTTGCTGACATTCTTAAACTCGAACACTTCATTGCCCAAGCGCTCGGCCACGGGGATGAAGATTTCCTGTGTCTCGTTTCGCTGCTGGTATTCAAAGTCACTCAGTTCCTCGAAGCGGGCCAGGCGGGCCTTGCTTTTGGCTTGGCGGCCCTTGGGGTTCTGGCGCGCCCACTCCAGTTCCTTCTTCATCGCCTTCGTGCGCGCATCTTCGGTGCGCTGTTCCTGCTCCAGTCGCGCTTCCTTCTGTTCCAGCCAGGTGCTGTAGTTGCCTTTGTAGGGGATGCCGCGACCGCGGTCTAATTCCAGAATCCACTCGGCGGCGTTGTCCAGGAAATAGCGATCATGGGTGATGGCCACCACGGTGCCGGAGAAGCGCGAAAGGAACTGCTCCAGCCAGTCCACGGACTCGGCATCCAAGTGGTTGGTGGGCTCATCGAGCAATAGCATGTCGGGCTTGGACAGCAGCAGCCTGCATAGAGCCACGCGGCGTTTTTCGCCGCCAGAGAGTTTGCCGATGACGGCCTCCCAGGGGGGCAGGCGCAAGGCGTCGGCGGCGATTTCGAGCTGGTGATCGCCCGCATCACCCGCAGTGGCAATGATGGCTTCCAGCTTGGCCTGCTCTGCGGCAAGCGCGTCGAAGTCGGCATTCTCGTCAGCGTAAGCAGCGTAGACCTCCTCCAGGCGCGCCTGAGCGGCCTTCGTTTCGCCCATGCCGTTTTCGACGGACTCGCGTACGGTTTCCTCCGGATTGAGTTGAGGTTCCTGTGGCAGGTAGCCGATCTTCAGCCCGGACATGGGGATGGCTTCGCCCTCGAATTCCTTATCGACGCCAGCCATGATCTTCAGCAAGGTGGACTTGCCCGAGCCGTTGAGGCCGAGCACGCCGATCTTGGCCCCAGGGAAAAAGGACAAAGAGATGTCCTTGAGGATCTGCCGCTTCGGCGGCACGATCTTGCCGAGGCGATTCATGGAGAAAACGTATTGGGCCATGGTGTTGTTCTGACGAGAGAAAGCAAAGCTGCATTATCGCGGGGAGCTACTGGTGTTGTTCCGGCGGTGCGTGCGGCATACGAGGGAACGAATAAGCGCGCGTGAGGTGATGTGACACGTCGGTGAAGCCCGCGAGAAGAAATTCTGACGGCTGGCTTGATCGCGATGAGAATTTGGTGCTATAGTTGCGGTCTTCGCTGCAGACGGCGGGTCTCTGAAGGGGGCTGGCGGTAGGTGGTTGAAGTGGTGCGGTGGTTGGAAGAAATTTGTTGAGTGATTTGACGGTTCTTCAAAATCTGTGCTACAGTCTAGGGCTTCGCTGATCGCGGCGGGGTTAAGAAAAAACGGATCAGATTCTGGTTTGTTTTAGTTGGATCTTTAACAAGATACAGCCGATAAGCGTGGGCATTTGGCGAGATTGCAAGTTCTTCGGAACAAAGTGCAATGCACTAAATGCTCATGAGAAGTGAAGTTCACTTCAATTTCGAATGGGTAGTCTTCGCTGAAAGGCGGGGACGTTAAATTCAAGATCGAACTATAGAGTTTGATCCTGGCTCAGATTGAACGCTGGCGGCATGCCTTACACATGCAAGTCGAACGGTAACAGGTTAAGCTGACGAGTGGCGAACGGGTGAGTAATACATCGGAACGTGCCCAGACGTGGGGGATAGCTCGGCGAAAGCCGGATTAATACCGCATAAGCTCTGAGGAGGAAAGCGGGGGACCGTAAGGCCTCGCGCGTTTGGAGCGGCCGATGGCAGATTAGGTAGTTGGTGGGGTAAAGGCTTACCAAGCCTACGATCTGTAGCTGGTCTGAGAGGACGACCAGCCACACTGGGACTGAGACACGGCCCAGACTCCTACGGGAGGCAGCAGTGGGGAATTTTGGACAATGGGCGAAAGCCTGATCCAGCAATGCCGCGTGCAGGATGAAGGCCTTCGGGTTGTAAACTGCTTTTGTACGGAACGAAAAGGCGCCTATTAATACTGGGTGTTGATGACGGTACCGTAAGAATAAGCACCGGCTAACTACGTGCCAGCAGCCGCGGTAATACGTAGGGTGCGAGCGTTAATCGGAATTACTGGGCGTAAAGCGTGCGCAGGCGGTGTTGTAAGACAGTTGTGAAATCCCCGGGCTCAACCTGGGAACTGCATCTGTGACTGCAATGCTGGAGTGCGGCAGAGGGGGATGGAATTCCGCGTGTAGCAGTGAAATGCGTAGATATGCGGAGGAACACCGATGGCGAAGGCAATCCCCTGGGCCTGCACTGACGCTCATGCACGAAAGCGTGGGGAGCAAACAGGATTAGATACCCTGGTAGTCCACGCCCTAAACGATGTCAACTGGTTGTTGGGTCTTCACTGACTCAGTAACGAAGCTAACGCGTGAAGTTGACCGCCTGGGGAGTACGGCCGCAAGGTTGAAACTCAAAGGAATTGACGGGGACCCGCACAAGCGGTGGATGATGTGGTTTAATTCGATGCAACGCGAAAAACCTTACCCACCTTTGACATGTACGGAAGTTGCCAGAGATGGCTTCGTGCTCGAAAGAGAGCCGTAACACAGGTGCTGCATGGCTGTCGTCAGCTCGTGTCGTGAGATGTTGGGTTAAGTCCCGCAACGAGCGCAACCCTTGCCATTAGTTGCTACGAAAGGGCACTCTAATGGGACTGCCGGTGACAAACCGGAGGAAGGTGGGGATGACGTCAAGTCCTCATGGCCCTTATAGGTGGGGCTACACACGTCATACAATGGCTGGTACAGAGGGTTGCCAACCCGCGAGGGGGAGCTAATCCCATAAAACCAGTCGTAGTCCGGATCGCAGTCTGCAACTCGACTGCGTGAAGTCGGAATCGCTAGTAATCGCGGATCAGCTTGCCGCGGTGAATACGTTCCCGGGTCTTGTACACACCGCCCGTCACACCATGGGAGCGGGTTCTGCCAGAAGTAGTTAGCCTAACCGCAAGGAGGGCGATTACCACGGCAGGGTTCGTGACTGGGGTGAAGTCGTAACAAGGTAGCCGTATCGGAAGGTGCGGCTGGATCACCTCCTTTCTGGAAAATGGCAATTAAGCCAAATGCTCACACTTATCGGTTGTTGGAAGGTTGTCGCCAACGATCAAGCCTTGCTTGATTGAAGCGACCGGCTTGGGTCTGTAGCTCAGTTGGTTAGAGCACCGTCTTGATAAGGCGGGGGTCGTTGGTTCGAGACCAACCAGACCCACCATCCCGTTCCATCGAACTGGGGGATTAGCTCAGCTGGGAGAGCACCTGCTTTGCAAGCAGGGGGTCGTCGGTTCGATCCCGTCATCCTCCACCAATAACAATCAACATCAAAGCGGCTTCGTTCAGATAATGTTCGAGGCCTCTTTGATGTTGGTCGATATAAATCGATCAATAACGAGTCGCAAGACTCACGGCTGTTCTTTAACAATTTATAGAGTCGAATCAGTGTTGCCAACGGAAAGGATAGAAATATCCACCGTGCCGTTGGCAACAATTTAGATTGCGTCAAAACGAAATTCAAACTTTGTTTGTATTTCAAGTAATGACGAATCGTTCTCTGACATGCTGAGCAGCAATGCTTGGCGTAGTCGAAGAATCATTCACATTACGGCATAACGCGCCAGGTGAAAGACCTGGCAAGTCCTTGATAAGCTTTGAGAACTCGTGAGAGTGATCAAAGTTATAGGGTCAAGTGACTAAGAGCATGTGGTGGATGCCTTGGCAATGATAGGCGACGAAGGACGTGATAGCCTGCGATAAGCTTCGGGGAGCTGGCAAATAAGCTTTGATCCGGAGATTTCCGAATGGGGAAACCCACCTGCAAAGGTATCGCATACTGAATACATAGGTATGCGAGGCGAACCGGGTGAACTGAAACATCTCAGTAGCTCGAGGAAAAGACATCAACCGAGATTCCGAAAGTAGTGGCGAGCGAAATCGGAGAAGCCTGTTAGTGATAGCACGACTCTTAGCAGAACGGTCTGGAAAGGCCGACTATAGAAGGTGATAGTCCTGTATGCGAAAAGAGACGTGTGGTACTGAGCTAACGAAAAGTAGGGCGGGACACGTGTAATCCTGTCTGAATATGGGGGGACCATCCTCCAAGGCTAAATACTCATCATTGACCGATAGTGAACTAGTACCGTGAGGGAAAGGCGAAAAGAACCCCGGGAGGGGAGTGAAATAGATCCTGAAACCGCATGCTTACAAAAAGTAGGAGCCCGCAAGGGTGACTGCGTACCTTTTGTATAATGGGTCAGCGACTTACATTCAGTGGCAAGGTTAACCGAATAGGGAAGCCGTAGAGAAATCGAGTCCGAATAGGGCGAATTAGTCGCTGGGTGTAGACCCGAAACCAAGTGATCTATCCATGGCCAGGATGAAGGTGCCGTAACAGGTACTGGAGGTCCGAACCGACTAGTGTTGCAAAACTAGCGGATGAGCTGTGGATAGGGGTGAAAGGCTAAACAAACTTGGAAATAGCTGGTTCTCTCCGAAAACTATTTAGGTAGTGCCTCAAGTATTACCGTCGGGGGTAGAGCACTGTTTTGGCTAGGGGGTCATGGCGACTTACCAAACCAAGGCAAACTCCGAATACCGACGAGTACAGCTTGGGAGACAGAGCACCGGGTGCTAACGTCCGGACTCAAGAGGGAAACAACCCAGACCGCCAGCTAAGGTCCCTAAAATTGGCTAAGTGGGAAACGAAGTGGGAAGGCTAAAACAGTCAGGATGTTGGCTTAGAAGCAGCCATCATTTAAAGAAAGCGTAATAGCTCACTGATCGAGTCGTCCTGCGCGGAAGATGTAACGGGGCTAAGCCAGTTACCGAAGCTGCGGATTTGCACGCAAGTGCAAGTGGTAGGAGAGCGTTCTGTAAGCCTGTGAAGGTGGCTTGTAAAGGCTGCTGGAGGTATCAGAAGTGCGAATGCTGACATGAGTAGCGTTAAAGGGGGTGAAAAGCCCCCTCGCCGTAAGCGCAAGGTTTTCTACGCAACGTTCATCGGCGTAGAGTGAGTCGGCCCCTAAGGCGAGGCAGAGATGCGTAGCTGATGGGAAACAGGTCAATATTCCTGTACCGATCAATAGTGCGATGTGGGGACGGAGAAGGTTAGCTCAGCCAACTGTTGGATGTTGGTTCAAGCCTGTAGTCGTGCCTGGTAGGCAAATCCGCCGGGCTTAGATGAGGGGTGATAACGAGGCTGCTTGCAGTCGAAGTGAGTGATACCCTGCTTCCAGGAAAAGCCACTAAGCTTCAGCTATTGACGACCGTACCGCAAACCGACACTGGTGCGCGAGATGAGTATTCTAAGGCGCTTGAGAGAACTCAGGAGAAGGAACTCGGCAAATTGACACCGTAACTTCGGGAGAAGGTGTGCCCTCAGTAGGTGAACCTGTACAAGGGGAGCCCAAAGGGGTTGCAAAGAATCGGTGGCTGCGACTGTTTATTAAAAACACAGCACTCTGCAAACACGAAAGTGGACGTATAGGGTGTGACGCCTGCCCGGTGCTGGAAGATTAAATGATGGGGTGCAAGCTCTTGATTGAAGTCCCAGTAAACGGCGGCCGTAACTATAACGGTCCTAAGGTAGCGAAATTCCTTGTCGGGTAAGTTCCGACCTGCACGAATGGCGTAACGATGGCCACACTGTCTCCTCCTGAGACTCAGCGAAGTTGAAATGTTTGTGATGATGCAATCTCCCCGCGGAAAGACGGAAAGACCCCATGAACCTTTACTGTAGCTTTGTATTGGACTTTGAACGGATCTGTGTAGGATAGGTGGGAGGCTTTGAAGCGGTGTCGCTAGACATCGTGGAGCCAACGTTGAAATACCACCCTGGTGCGTTTGAGGTTCTAACCTGGATCCCTTATCGGGATTGGGGACAGTGCATGGTAGGCAGTTTGACTGGGGCGGTCTCCTCCCAAAGCGTAACGGAGGAGTTCGAAGGTACGCTAGTTACGGTCGGACATCGTGACGATAGTGCAATGGCATAAGCGTGCTTAACTGCGAGACTGACAAGTCGAGCAGATGCGAAAGCAGGACATAGTGATCCGGTGGTTCTGTATGGAAGGGCCATCGCTCAACGGATAAAAGGTACTCTGGGGATAACAGGCTGATACCGCCCAAGAGTTCATATCGACGGCGGTGTTTGGCACCTCGATGTCGGCTCATCTCATCCTGGGGCTGTAGCCGGTCCCAAGGGTATGGCTGTTCGCCATTTAAAGAGGTACGTGAGCTGGGTTTAAAACGTCGTGAGACAGTTTGGTCCCTATCTTCCGTGGGCGCTGCAGATTTGAGGAAGCCTGCTCCTAGTACGAGAGGACCGGAGTGGACACACCTCTGGTGTACCGGTTGTCACGCCAGTGGCATCGCCGGGTAGCTATGTGTGGAAGAGATAACCGCTGAAAGCATCTAAGCGGGAAACTCGTTTCAAGATGAGATCTGCCGGGGCCTTGAGCCCCCTAAAGAGTCGTTCAAGACCAGGACGTTGATAGGCTGGGTGTGGAAGCGCAGTAATGCGTTAAGCTAACCAGTACTAATTGCTCGTGCGGCTTGACCCTATAACTTTGATCTCAATGCAGATCAAGTTGGTTATGCCAAGACGCAATCCAAATAAGCTGATTCGAGCTCTATAAATTGGTCCTCTTGACACAGTCAAGAAGACAAAAAGTTATGCCTGATGACCATAGCAAGGTGGTACCACTCCTTCCCATCCCGAACAGGACAGTGAAACGCCTTTGCGCCGATGATAGTGCGGGTTCCCGTGTGAAAGTAGGACATCGTCAGGCTCCTATAGCCTCAGACCGCCCTCTCGGATTATTCCGACGAGGGCGTTTCTGTTTTGTGCTTTTTCCAAGCCCATTCTTTCTTCTGTAGGCCTCACGCAATCGACCATGGCTGTTCAGTGGTTTCCAGGGCACATGCACCTGACCCGCCAAGCGATCGAAGACCGCATCAAGCAGGTGGATGTGGTCATCGAGATGGTGGATGCACGCTTGCCCGCTTCCAGTGCCAATCCGCTGTTGGCCCAACTGACGGCCAAGCGGCCTCGGCTGAAGGTGCTCAACAAGCAGGATCTGGCCGATCCCGCGCGCACGGCATCGTGGTTGGCCCAGTACAACGCGAACGAGGGCATGCGCGCCATCGCACTTGACACGACCGATGGTCAGGCCGCGCGCCGACTGATCGCGCCGTGCCAGGAACTAGCGCCCACGCGCGGCGGCAGTCTGTCCAAGCCCATGCGGGTGCTGATCTGCGGTATTCCCAACGTTGGCAAATCCACACTGATCAACCGAATGATCGGCAAAAGCGCCGCCAAGGCAGCCGATGAAGCCGGGGTGACGCGCCATGAGCAACGCTACGTGCTCGAAGATGGTTTCTACTTGTACGACACGCCCGGCGTGCTTTGGCCGCGCATCATCGTCGCGCAAAGTGGCTACTGGCTTGCTGCCAGCGGTGCCGTGGGCCGCAATGCCTTTGACGACGAAGAGGTGGCGCTGGAACTGCTGGATTACCTCAAGCTGGCCTATCCGCAACTGTTGGTCGCTCGCTATGGTTTGAATGAAGGTCTGCATGACGTCGATGACAAGGTGCTGGAAAGCGATGCGTTGCTGGAGGCCATCGGCCGTACCCGTGGTGCGTTGACGGCGGGCGGCAAGGTCAACCTGCAGAAGACGGCGGAACTGCTGCTGCACGATTTCCGTTCCGGCGCGTTAGGCCGCATCACGTTGGAAACCCCAGAGGAGTATGTGCTCTGGTTGGCCGAAGGTAAGAAACTGGATGCCGAGCGCCAATTGCGCAAGGAGGCCTTGGCCCAGGAAGGGCATATCCGGCCACGACCACCCGCCAGCAAGCTGCCCTCCAAGAAACCTACACCGAGACGATCCGCGTGGTGAACCTGCTCCTGCCCCAACAACTTCAAATCGAACCTCACCGTCACGACCCAGACCCGCTGGTGATCTACCACGCGCGTTGCCCCGACGGATTTGGCGCGGCGCTGGCGGCCTGGCTGTTCTACGAAGGCCGGGCCGAGTTTCTCGCCTGTGCTCACGGGGACATCGAGGCCGTCGAAGATCTGCCGCGGCTTGACGGTCGCGCCGTCTACATCCTGGATTTCTCCTTCGCCCCCGATTTGCTGAGCGAGATCGAGCGCCGCGCCGCCAAGCTGGTGCTGCTGGACCACCACAAAAGCGCCGCCGAGAAGTTGACGGGTTTTGCCTGTCGTTGCGGCGTCGTCCATTTCGACATGCAACGCTCGGGCGCGCGCCTGGCCTGGGACTTCTTTCAGGCAGATCGTTCCACACCCGCGCTGGTGCGCTACATCGAAGACCGAGACCTCTGGAACTGGGCATATCCGGAAAGCGCAGCCTTCCTCTCCGCGCTGGACATGGAGTCGATGGACTTCGAGCGCTGGGCCGAGATCTCCAGCTACGACGAGTCCCAACTTGCTGACTTCATGTCCCGTGGCCGAGCCATGGATGAGAAATTCCGCAAGCTCGCGCAGGACATGGTGGCAAATGCCGAGCCCATCGTCTTCATGGGCCGGGCGGGTCTGATGCTCAATGCGCCGGGCGCCTTCCACAGCTTGCTGGGCGATATTCTGTCGCGTCAGAGCGGGAGCTATGCGCTGCTCTGGTCTGCCGCCAAGGGGGGAGTGGTGAAAGTGGGCTTGCGGTCGCAAAAGGACTTCGATTGCATTCCACTGGCTGAAAGCATGGGAGGCGGGGGCCATGCCCAGGCCTGTGGCTTTCGCATGAAGGCCGAGCGCCTGTCGGAACTGCTGTCGGGCGTTTTCAACCCCTGAAACAAGTTGGTTACAGCCACCCGGCGAGTTCAGATCTAGAATCAAGCGACTGTTTCAAGGAGACGCACCATGGACATCAGCGCCAATACCGGAGCCGAGCAGGCCACACTTTCCGCCGGACAGGTGGCTTGGAAGGCCCAGGTCTACGTCAAGAAAAAGTCGGAAGACATCGTTGAACAAACCGTCGGCACCCTGCTGTCGTCTGTTCCCAAGACCGGTTCGCAACCGCTCGCCAGTTCGGGAACTCTGGGCACCCGTCTCAACGCTTACGCCTGAGCGTTCGTTTTTTCCGCTCCGCGCTGAACGGCTGGCTGTCACGCCAGCCGTTTTGCTTTGTCTCTGGCGTGCTACGTTCCCTTCGTCGCTTCAATAACCTTCGCGCAGCACCACGTCGGAGCACGGGTAGGCCGCGCAAGGCAATACATAACCTTCTTCCTTTTCCTCCCGGCTCAAGCCTGGCCATTCAATCTCGTAACGGACCTGCCCGTCCAGCAGTCGGCCCACGCAAGTGCGGCAGGTTCCGTTGCGGCACGAGCTGGGCCAGGGAATGGCCGCAGCTTCCATCGAATGCAGCAAAGGCCGATCGTTCCATGCCTCGAAGGTCTGATGTTGCTCGGGATCGAAGGCATCCTGGCACAGGCCCTGATGGCGTTGGCGGGTGAAGGGGGCATTCATTTGCTTGAACCCGGGCAGGGCCGGCAGCTGGCGTGAAAGAGGCAGGCATGAGGCGGGCATGAGGCGCGTCACCGGCGTCGGGTTGACGCGTCCCAAAGCGTGGAATTGTAGGTTGTGGCTGACCTTTTACGCCCTATGGAGTCAGTGGTGGTGCTAGCATGCCACCCTACAAATAGTTTCGCCTGCACGCTTTTCCCCCCAGAAAACTCATGAAGATCAGCCGTTTTGGTGCCGTTTCCTTAGTTGTCGTCGCCATCGTTGCCGCGGCTGCCTGGTACTTCCGCCCACGTTCTGAAGAGGCGTCGGGCACGCCCACTTTGGACGCCTCCAATCCCACGTTTGTCGGCTCCGCGCCCCAGGCGCCCAAGAACCCGGCCCTGACGCCGGTGGAGTCCGCGCCCCCCATCCGCCACCCCGTGCAGGCCATTCAACCGAATGAGCCTGAGTCCACCGTCGCCAAGGTGCGTTCCTTGCCCGGGCTGGAAGACTCCGATCCCCGCCTGAAGGAAGACCTGGGCACGTTGCTGGGGCGCAAGAAAGTCGAACAATTCTTCTTGCTGGACAACTTCGTGCGCCGCGTCGTGACCACCGTGGACAACCTCGGCCATGACCACGCGCCGCCCATGATGTGGCCCGTGCATCCGTCGCCCGGACGTTTCTCCACGTTGCCGCGTTCCGACGGCGAGATCATCAACCCCGACAACGGCCAGCGCTACAGCGCCCTGGTCCAGTTCGTGGAGACGGTCAATCCGCGTCAGGTGGTGCAGCTCTATGTCAGCCTCTATCCGCTGTTCCAGCAGGCCTATGTGGAGCTCGGCTACCCCAAGGGTTACTTCAATGACCGCCTGATCGCCGTCATCGATCTACTGCTTGCCACGCCGATTGTTGAGGAACCCTTGCACGTTGCCCTGGTGAACGTGAAAGGCCCCTACCAGTCGGAGCGTCCCTGGACGCGTTACGAGTTCGCGGACGAAAAGCTGGAGTCCCTCGCGGCCGGCCAAAAGATCCTGTTGCGCACCGGTCCCACCAACCATCGCCGGCTGCGTGCCAAGCTGATTGAATACCGCGGCTTGCTGACCAAGGCCGCCATGTCGGCCCCCGCCAAGCGGTAAGGCTCAGCCCTTCGCCCGCAGTCCCTGGGCCAGCGCGCCCAGCGCGATGCCGGCCAGCGCCCACAGCAGATCCAGGTCGCCCGTGCCCAGCCCTGCGATTGCCGGGCCTGGGCAGACGCCGCACAAACCCCAACCCAGGCCGAACAAGGCTGCGCCTCGCCAAGTGTCGCGATTCCACACGCTGGGGTGCTGGCCGAAGTTGCCACCCAGCAGCGGGCGCGCCAGCAGGCGCGGCGCCCCCTGGTAAGCCAGCAGAACAACCAGCACTGCGCCGCCCATCACCAGCATCAAGCCCCAGTCCTGCAAGCGCAGGAAGCTCAACACCACCTCCGGCCGCACCATGCCCGCCAGCGAGAGGCCAAAGCCGAACAGCGCGCCCGCAGCCAGCGTGGCCAAGAGCGCAGCGAGCGGATGTTTGACGGTCACCGCGTTCATGTGAACCTCGCGGACAGCCGGGCGAACGCATTGGCCGTGAGGAAGGCCGTCGCCATGAAGATCAGCACCGCGCCCAGGGAGGGCAGTTGCAGCGAGCCCAGACCGCAGATGCCATGGCCAGAGGTACAACCGTTCGACAGCCTTGCGCCATAGCCCACGAAAAAGCCGCCCAGCAGCAACTGCCAGGCGGGAACCTGCGTGCTCAGCGGCACGCCATCGCTGAAGCCCAGCCACCAGACCAGGGCGCCGACGATCAGCCCCGCCGCGTACACCAGCCGCCAGCCGCGCGTTTCCAGATAGCGCGCGGTCTGGAAGTAGGGCCGACGCACCAGCCAGGACCAAGTGCTGGAAAACACCGAACTCATGCCGCCGATGCGACCCGTGTAGACGAAGAGCAGCGCGGTGCCCGTGCCTACCAGCAGGCCACCGGCCAGGTAGTGCCCCCAGCCCGTGGGGAACAGCGTGTTCAGAAGGGCAGAAGCCATCTGGGTAAAAGCATCCATGCGCCGAATTATCTGGCTTGCCAGACCAGCAGCAGGTTGTTCGCGGGCAGCGCATGCCGGGTGGTCAGTCGCAGTCCCGCAGCCTGGGCCACCGCTTCCACGTCCTCGCGCCGCCGCAGACCCCAGTCGGGATTCCGGGCGCGCAGACTGGCGTCGAAGGCCAGGTTGCCGTCGGCGGTGGGGGTCTCGTCTTCCAGGTAGGGGCCGTAAGTCACCAGGCAGCCACCGGACTCAAGGTGCCGCGCCGCGCCCCGCATCAGCGCGGTGCAGCACGTCCACGGCGCGATGTGCAGCAGGTTGGCGCAATAGATCAGGTCAAAGCGCGCGCCGTCCAGTGGCCAGGGTTCATGCAGCACATCCAGCAGGCGTGGCTGGGCCACCCGGTCTTGCACGCCTTCGGCCAGGCACCCCTGGAGTTCGGCGAAATGCGTGTCGCGACCATCTGTCGGCAACCAGGTCCAGCCCGGCAGGTGCTGGGCGAACCACGCGACGTGCTGGCCGGTGCCACTCGCGATCTCCAGCGCGCGACCGTGTGAGGGCAAGAAGCCGCGCAGGGTCTCCAGGATGGGCTGCTTGTTGCGTTCGGCGGCGGCGCTGAGAGCCCTGCTAAGAGGCATGGCTGTCTGACACCAGTCGGCCGCGGCCGGCACCCTTGGCCCGGTAGAGTGCGGCGTCGGCCCGGGCCATGGCCGGTTCCAGCGTCGTTTCGTCACTTCGGCAGAGCGTGTGGCCGGCACTGAAGCCCACCGGCAAGGACCGGGCCGTGGTCTGCTGCGCCAAGCCGGCGCGCACGCGCTCGTCAAAGGCGCGGGCCGCCGCGGCGTCGGCGTTGTACAGCAGCACGCAGACCTCTTCGCCGCCCACCCGCGCGCAAACGTCTCCCGTGCGCAGGCACTGCTGCAGCATCCGCGCGAATCTGCGCAGCACCTCGTCACCCACCTCGTGACCGTGGACGTCGTTGACCTGCTTGAAATGGTCCAGGTCCAGCAAGAGCAGCGACAGTGGCTGGCCGTGGCGCTGCGCCCGGCGCAGGGCGCGTTCGGTCTGCGCGGCCCATCCATTTCGGTTCAACAGCCCGGTCAGTGGATCCGTGATGGCCAGCCGGTGCAGCTGCTGCTCGGCCTCTTCGCGCCAGGCGCCCAGGATGGTCAGGGTCCCCAGAACCAGGGCCATGTTGGCCGCCACCAGGGCGGCCAGGTTGACCGGGGTGGGCGCGCGGAAATAGGGGTAGAGCTCGGTGAACCAAGCTCCCAGAATGCCCCGCGCAGACGTGAAACCCGCCATCACCACCAGGCAACCGAACAAGGGATAGCGCCAGGACACGCGGCCGAAGTCGCGGTTCATCGGGTACAGGCAAGCTCGGGCGACGATGAGCATTTGCGCGGCCAGCATCAGATTGGCCCAGCCCACCCGGATCTCGTAGCTGGGGAAGCTCAGCGCGTAGCCGATGGGCATCAGCCAGGCCAACACCAGCAGCGGCCGGCGCAGCGGACGGCGACCGAGCCAGTTCTCGAGCGCGCGGTAGAGTAACCACTGGCTCGCGCAGATCAGGGCCATGGCCAGGGTGGAGAGCAGCAGGTCTGGCAACACGCCGCTCCATACCGTGGAGACCAGCAGGCAGATCCAGGCCCCGGCGTTGAGGATCAGCGAGCGCCTGCCCCGCGCCGCGGCCGTGCTCAGGCCCTGCCCCATGATGATCGGCAGCGCCCCGCCCATCACCAGGAGGTTGGCGACATTGATGAAGATCAGCGTGGTGGGATCGAGCAGCATGCCCGGTGGTGCGAGGGAGCGGCGACGGCGGCAGTCTAATCCATGCCCATTCCCCGGCCCGCGCGACGGCGATGCCGAAGCGGCCGCCGCGCGCCGGTGGAGTGGCCTCGGCGGGCGCGGTGTCGGACGCGCTGGTCGATGCCGATCTCCGTGATGTCACCGCCTGCGGCAGGGCAGGTCTTGGTGCTCATGGCTCAGAAGGATGAACCGGGCTCCTGCAGAAACGCCAGTTCCTCGGGCGTGGACGCCCGGCCCAGGACGGCGTTGCGGTGCGGGTAACGGCCGAAGCGCGCGATGATGGCCGTGTGCAGGCGCAGGAAACGCAGGTTCTCCTCCAGCCCAGCCTGGCTGAACAGCGGCAGTGCCTCGGTGTGCGCGGCCAGGTCTTCGCTGTGCATGTAGGGCATGTAGGCAAACACCCGCCGCGCCAGCGGCAGGGCGCGGTCCCCGCCCTGCGCCACCAGCTCGCGCGCGAGCCTGAGCGCCAGCGCGTCCTGCGCGAAGGCGCCTGGCGTGTCACGGTGGATGTTGCGGCTGAATTGGTCCAGCAGGATGATCTCCGCCAGGTGCCCCGGCGCGTCCATGCGCCACGCCGGCAGGCCACCCGCTGCAGCCGTTTCCAGCAAGGCCCCGAAGCGTTCCCGCATGCACGCATCCAGCGCAGCGTCCTTGCTGAAATGCTGCTTGGGGTTCAGTTCCTCGAACCAGAAAGCCAGGATGTCGTGCGGTGTCATGCGGTCATCATGCCAGCGCGGCCATGCCCCGCGCCGCTCAGGCCTGCCACACTCCGAAGCCGGCCGAGCGCAGGTCAATGCCGATCTCCACCTCGCGTACCTGCGCCTCCTCGTAGCCCATGGGGTTGAAGCCCTCGTACAGATCGGGCAGCAGGCGCAGGCCGTACTTCGTCACATAGCTGTTGGCCTGGATGCCGGCCTTGTGCTTGTCGAAGCGCACATCCGGGTCCAGCCCGGTCATGCCCACGTAGACGCAGGGTTGGCCTTCCACATAGGCCGGGTTGCTCTTGCGAAAGCGCGGCTCCAGCAGCACGTCCTTCGAGAGTTCGATGACGTAGACGTGGTAGTGGGGGCGGCGGGCCATGGTGGGGCGAGCGTTGGCCGCGCGTGGTGCGCGACAGACCGCGTTATTTGCGACGCAGCGTGCCGCTCAGGTCGGTGCCCGGGGCGACGGTGTTGAAGACCGTGCCGTACTTCTTCACGTTCTCGTGCAGCAGGGCGAGGCGCTGCTCGCTCTCGTCCGTGTCCACGATGATCTCGTAGTGGATGCTTTCCAGCCTGGGCGGCACGTCCTGGCGCACGCCGTCCACGATCACCTCCACGCCGCGCAACTGGAACTTCAGCATGGGCGTCACCCGCTCGATGCCCTTGACCATGCAGGCCGTCAGCGCGGCCAGCAGCAGCTCGGCAGGGTTGAAGGCCTCGGGGTTGCCCGCCAGGTCCGTGTCCAGCGCGATCTCGGCCTGCTTGCAGACGGCGCGGCTCAAGTGGGCGTCCACGCGTCGCGTCTCGACGTGGAACGTCATCTTCGCGGGTGACGCGGTCATGACCGGCGCCTCTCAGTGCTGCACGAAGGTGTAGCGCACGTCCTCGTTCTCCACCATCTCCAGGAAGTTATCCAGCACCTCCTCGTCCTCGGTGCTGCGCCAGATGTCTTCCGGGTCGCTGGCGAACAGCGGCTCCACCGCCAGGTCCAGGTACTGGCCGTCCGGCAGCTTGAGCACCTGCGTGCCCTCCGAGGTGGGCACGATCTCCCAGTCGTCGGGGACGGCGAGTTCGAGCTGGATGGTGACGCGGAGTTGTTTCATGGTGGGGCCCTTGTGTGGGGCGTCAGCTTAGCGCATGGTGAGTGGTTTCAAGCTTGACGGGAACTGCACGCTCACCGACTGATGACTTTTATGACATATCTGTAGTGATGGCGGTTAGTGACTACCTATCAAAGAGGCTCAGCGCTTCTGAAAGTCTTCTTGCAGCAGTTGCCAGCATTTGATCTGGATTTTGGGGCGTTCGTATGCCATTAAATGCCTGTTCGATATTCTCTTTAGTGAGTAGAGAAATCTCCTGTTTGGTTATATCTTCTTTGCGATACGCGATTTGTGCATCAGGTGTCCCGCATACGAGAAAGGCATCAACTCGATGCGGGGAGCCAATTGACTCGAAGTGCTTCCGGAGTGCGTTTCTGCGATCGACTAGCTTTCCAACTTTCGTTTGAAAGTCGGCTGTTCTTAAAGTGCATTCAACCACTGCTAGTCGGCCACTTGGGCTCTGGAGCAGGATGTCGGGTGCTTGGGTCTCGACTTGTATTGCTGGAGCGAATCCAAGAACAAACAACAGCGAAGACACTCCTTGCTCAAACCGAACAGAGTCGGAGGAATCAAAAAGTGCTTGTCGGAGTTGTTTTAGATCTCTGTCAAATAACTGCGTAGCAACGTATCTTGGATTAATTGCTTTGTCTGGATCAATGATCCATTGACGACGAACTGTAATTTCGCCCAATGTGAGCATAGCCAAAACACTGTCCGCATATTCAACTTCTAAAGTGACCGTGCCAATCTGTAACCCGTTGTCATTTGCCTCCCATTTGATCTGATCTCCAACTTGCACTCGAGACTTGATCCCTAACCCAGGAAATGTTTTGATGGCCAAAGAAATCTGGTGGACGTCCAGTTTGGGATGCGCCTCCAGAGTTATCTGAAGTTGGTTTGCACTGAGACTCGATTGATCAAACCGCAGATCAACTGGGGGGAGCACACGGATGTTTAATGCAGCCGCACGTCCAAGAGTGCTAATGTCAGAAAGGTGAAGCCAACCGCAGAGGTCAGGCAAGCCATCGAAAGGGGGAGTTCCCTTGCGAAGAGCTTGCTCTATTTTCTTCAAGCTTAGGGCTGAATAGCTCGGTGGCTGTTGGCCAATAACCTGAAGATGAAGCTCGGAAAACCACGAGTCTGGCTGGAGGAGTTCAGAGTAATAGCTAGGTGCCGTCTCGAAAACTAGTTTTAATTCTCGATCGCCGATACAGATGCTTCCGTTGACCGCCTTCGTTATCTGATCAATTAATTCATTCTTGGATATGGGATGTTTGTGAACTTGACCAGCAACGATAGTCCCAGTATCCACGAAGAAGTCTTTTGACTCGCCCCCATAGGGCAAAGGAAAGATCGCAAAAGACGCGTCGATGACTCGTAGTTCATCATTTGACTTTGCGGCTATGTAGCGTATGTCTAGGCCGGACGAGTCGCATATCCACTCATTTGCGGCGTCGAGGAATAAATTCTTAACCGCAAGAGCGTCCACACTATTTGCTCCAACTATCCTTCAACCCCGTCACCCGATTGAACACAGGCTTACCCGCCCCGTGGTCCTTGCGGTCCGCCACAAAGTAGCCATGCCGCTCGAACTGGAACTTCTCGTCCGGCTTCGCGCTGGCCAGTGAGGGCTCCACGTAGGCCGTGACGGTCTTGAGGCTGTCGGGGTTGAGGCTGGCCAGGAAGTCCTTGCCGCCCGCGTCGGGTTGCGGGTCGGTGAACAGGCGGTCGTAGAGGCGCACTTCGGCGGCGATGCCGTCGTTCACGCCGACCCAGGTGATGACGCCCTTGACCTTGATGGCGTCGGCGCCGGGGGTGCCGCTCTTGGTGTCGGGGATGAGTTCGGCGTGCACTTCGGTGACCTGGCCGTTGGCGTCCTTGACCGCGCCCTTGCACTCGATGACGTGGCCGTATTTCAGGCGCACCTTGTTGCCTGGGAAGAGACGGAAGAAGCCCTTGGGCGGCGTTTCTTCATAGTCCGTGCGCTCGATCCAGAGTTCCCTGCCGAACTTGAATTGGCGCTGGCCGCGCTCGGGGTGGTGCGGGTGCACGGGGGCGGCGCATTGATCCAGTGCACCAGCACCCATGACCGCATCCCAATTCGTGATGACCAGCTTCACCGGGTCCAGCACAGCCATGGCCCGTGCGGCCTTGGGGTCCAGGTCTTCGCGCAGGCAGCCGTCCAGCGTGCCGTAGTCGATCCAGGAATAGTCCTTGGTCACGCCGATGCGCTCGGCGAAGAGCTGGATGCTCTCGGGCGTGTAACCACGGCGGCGCAGGCCGACGATGGTGGGCATGCGCGGGTCGTCCCAGCCGCTCACATGGCCGTCGTTCACCAGCTGCGCCAGCTTGCGCTTGCTGGTGATGACGTAGGTGAGGTTGAGCCGCGCGAACTCGTACTGGCGCGGCTGCGGGCTGTTGATCAGGCCACCCTCGCGCAGGCGGTCCAGCAGCCAGTCGTAGAAGGGGCGCTGGTCTTCGAATTCGAGCGTGCAGAAGCTGTGGGTGATGTTTTCCAGCGCGTCCTCGATGGGGTGCGCGAAGGTGTACATGGGGTAGATGCACCAGGTGTTGCCGGTGTTGTGGTGCTCGGCGTGCTTGATGCGGTAGATGGCCGGGTCGCGCAGGTTGATGTTGGGCGAGTCCATGGCGATCTTGGCGCGCAGCACGGCGGCGCCGTCGGGCAGCTTGCCGTCGCGCATCTCGCGAAAGCGCGCCAGGTTCTCGGCGGGCGTGCGGCTGCGGAAAGGGCTGTCCTTGCCGGGCGTGGTGAAGTCGCCGCGGTTGGCCCGCATCTGCTCGGGCGTCTGCTCGTCCACGTAGGCCTTGCCGGTCTCGATCAGGTGCTCGGCCGCGCGGTACATGAAGTCGAAGTAGTTGCTGGCGTAGTAGCGGTGCTCCACGTTCACACCGTTGTGCGTAGCGTTCCAGTCAAAGCCCAGCCACTGCACGGCGTCGCTGATGCTGTCCACGTACTCCTGGTCTTCTTTCTCCGGGTTGGTGTCGTCGAAGCGCAGGTGGCAGATGCCGCCGTAGTCGCGCGCCAGGCCGAAGTTCAGGCAGATGCTCTTGGCGTGGCCCACGTGCAGGTAACCGTTGGGTTCGGGCGGGAAGCGGGTGCGGATCTTGGCGGGGTCGGGCTGGCCGGCCTGCTGCGTGGCTGCATCCCCGGGGTGGCCGCTCCAGTGGCGGCTGGCGTAGGTGCCAGCGCTCAGGTCGTGCTCGATGATCTGACGCAGGAAATTGCTGGGGGCGTGGCCGGCCGGGCTGGTCTTGGCGGCGTCGGCCTTGGACGGTTCCGGCTTGGGGGCTGCGTTGTTGTGTGGGGCGCTCATGAAGGCTGGGGAGAAACGGCGAGAGTAGACGGCCAAAACCGCGTGGGCCCGCGCGGTGCGGGCAATCCCCAAGATTTTATGACGCGGCCGTCATACAGGGCCGACCCCAGTTTCGGCGCGGTCCGGTGCAATTGTCTCGCGCGGGCAAGGCTGGTATGCTGCGCGGCGCTGCGGACCTCCCCCGCGGCAAACCGTGTCTGTCTCGCCAAGGGGGCGGGCCCGGTCTTTGACGGCGCTTACCCAAGCGCCGTTTTTTCTGGTGAGATCAATTTTTTGGCAGGTTGCGCGCGCGTGGATGCTCTACTCTTGTTGAAGGCCGCCCTGATGGGCATTGTCGAAGGCCTGACCGAATTCCTTCCCATCTCCAGCACGGGGCACTTGATCCTCGCAGGCAGTCTGCTGGGCTTCCATGACGACAAGGCCAAGGTGTTCGACATCGCCATCCAGACCGGGGCGATCTTCGCGGTCATCCTGATCTATTGGCAGAAGATCCGCGCCACCTTGGTTGAGCTGCCCAGCCAGCCCCGCGCGCAGCGCTTCGCGCTCAATGTGCTGATCGCCTTTTTTCCCGCCGTGGTGCTGGGCCTGCTGGCAGGCAAAGCGATCAAGGCGCATCTGTTCACGCCCGAAGTGGTGGCGACCACCTTCATCCTGGGCGGTTTCGTCATCCTCTGGGCCGAGCGGCGCCAGGCGCGCCTCGCTGCGCAGCCGCTGGCACAGGGCGCCCGCGCGCGCCTGGTGCAGGACGTGGACGACATGCGCTGGCAGGACGCGCTCAAGGTCGGCCTGGTGCAGTGCCTGGCCATGGTGCCGGGCACCAGCCGCAGCGGCGCGACCATCATCGGCGGCATGCTGCTGGGCCTGTCGCGCAAGGCAGCGACCGATTTTTCCTTCTACCTGGCCATGCCCACGCTGATCGGCGCGGGCGTCTACAGCCTGTACAAGGAGCGTGCCTTGTTGAGCCTGGCGGATCTGCCGCTGTTTGGCGCGGGCTTGCTGTTTTCCTTCATCAGCGCGTGGCTCTGTGTGCGCTGGTTGTTGCGCTTCATCGCCACGCACAGCTTCGTGGGCTTCGCCTGGTACCGCATCGTCTTCGGCCTGATCGTGCTGGGCACGGCCTGGAGTGGCGTGGTCGATTGGCGCGCGGCGTGAAGGACCCGGCGGCATGCCGGGTGCCACCAACAAGGCCTGGCAATGCCCAGGCCATTTTTAAAGACTAAAATATTGCACGCAATTTGATTGCGTGATGTTTTTTAACGCCGTGCGAGGAAAACCCATGTCCGAACTTCAACAACTGAGCGCCCTGTCCCTGGGCGGCAAGCCCGTGTCCCTTGGGGACTACCAAGGCAAGGTGGTGCTGGTGGTCAACACCGCCAGCCAGTGCGGCTTCACGCCCCAGTACGCGGGCCTGGAAACGCTGTACCAGCAGTACAAGGACCAGGGGCTGGTCATCCTTGGTTTTCCGTGCAACCAGTTCGGCCAGCAGGAGCCGGGCGGCGCCGACGACATCGCCCAGACCTGCCAGATCAACTACGGCGTGAGTTTTCCGATGTTCGCCAAGGTGGATGTCAATGGCGCTCAGGCGCATCCACTGTTCCAGTGGCTGACGACCAAGCTGCCGGGCTGGTTCGGGCGGCGCGTGAAGTGGAACTTCACCAAGTTCCTGATTGGTCGCGATGGCCAGCCCATCAAGCGTTTCGCGCCCGTCACCAAGCCGGCCCGCCTTGAGACGCAAGTGCGTCGCGCCCTCGGCTTGTCCTGAATTTCAGCGCGCGGAAGCGCCGTTGCGGTGGTGCTTGCAGTTCAGGCGGCTTCCAGCCAGAGCTTGTCCAGGTTGGAGAAGTTCCAGTTCGCGGGATTCTCCCGCGACACGATGCGCACCGGGCAATCCAGGGTGGACAGGTTGAAGGTCTGCGGCGGGATGCGCCGGTCGCGTTCCACTGAATAGAAGGTGCGGATGATGGGTTTGGTCAGCGCCCGCTCGGACTGGTCGACCACGATGCCCAGCATCAGCCCGGACAGCGCGCCCGGGCTGCTCGAATTGAGGCGCAGCAGCGAGCCGATGGGGTAGATACCCAGGCTCTTCACGAAGGCCTGGAACACACGTGGATCGAAGTGGCCGCCGGCCCATTCGGCCATCTTGTGCAGGGATTCGGCCGGGTCCCAGCCGGCCTTGTAGGGCCGGTTGGAGGTGATGGCGTCGTACACGTCGCACACGGCGCCCATCTTGGCGTACAGGCTGATCTCCTCGCCCTTCAAGCCACGCGGGTAGCCCGAGCCATCGACCTTCTCGTGGTGGTGCAGCACCACGTCCAGCGCCTCCGGTGGCAGGTTGCGCATCTCACGCAGGATTTCATAGCCCTTGACCGGGTGGTCGCGCATGATGGCGAATTCTTGCTCGGTCAGTTGCCCCGGCTTGTCCAGCACTTCCTTGGGCGTGCTGGCCTTGCCCAGGTCATGCAGCAGGCCGGCCATGCCGGCCGCTTCGGTCTGCTGGTCGTCCAGACCCAACTGGCGCGCCAGGGCAATCATCAGGGCGCACACCGCCACCGAATGCATGTAGGTGTAGTCGTCCGCTTCCTTCAGACGGGCCATGCTGATCAGGGCGCTGGCGTTGCGGTTGATCGAGTGGGAAATCTGCTCCACCAGATGCCGGGCGCTGCCCGTGTCGATCGCATGTCCCATGCGCGCTTCCTGGAACATGGACACCACCGTGTCCTTGGCCTGGGCGCAGATATGGGCCGCGCGCTTCAGTTCGGCGTGCAGGGGTTCGGTCGGTTTCAGCCGAGGCGGCAGCGGGGGCGTGCTGGCGCTGGCGGCCATTTGCTGCGCCACCCGTGCCGCCGTTTCCCTGACCGTGGTCACCGGCACGTTGGCCGGCACGTCCATGCCCTTGTCGGTGTCGATCCACACCTCGCGCACGCTGCTGGCGAGAATGCGTTCCAGGTCCTCGCGGCTGTCCAGGAAGAAGCTGTCGCGCCAGAATGGGTGGTCCATCCAGGACCCGCGCAACTCCTCGATCCACATTCCCAGTTCCAGACGGTCGACGTTGATGCACTTGAGCATGGCTTCCTCGCTGGGCTGCAGCCGGTCAGTGGGCGCGGCGGCGCTTGATCGGGGCGCCTGGCCGAACAGAGATGGCGCAGGGAATCTGGCGCGGGAATCGGTGCCACCGGGCGCGAAGCGGGAGTCGACTGACCATGGAATGTGAGGCAATGCAGCGGTTGTTACACTTGTAACTATGCCTTGCCGCCCCGGTTTTCGGCATCACCCAAAAGAACGATGGTCACTCGAAAGTATGGGATGAGCGACGTGCCCCTGAGCCCAGCCATCAAAGACAGCCGCCTGGATGGGGAAGTGCTCGCGCAGGCGGTGCGTGAGCACTACCGCAATCAGCCGATTGCCCTCTTCGCCAGCGCGGCGGCGGCGGCGTTCACCGCGTTGGTGGTCGCACCAGGTGCGCCACCCCTGCTGTGGGTGGCCTGGCTGCTGCTGATGTACCTGCAGGTCGGCGCGCGTTTGCTCTTGCTGCTGGCCTTCCGGCGTGGCCAGCCGGACACGGAGGCCCTGCCGCGCTGGGGCCGCTGGTCCAGCCTGGGGCAATTGATGTCGGGGCTGGCCTGGGGGCTGGGGGCTCTGGTGCTTAACCCTGGCGGGGTGATGGAGGTGCAGCTGTTCCTGACCGTGCTGATCGCCATGCTGGCGACCACGGCGGGCGGCGCCTTCGCCTCGCTGCGCCCGGCCTTTCTGGCCTACTACCTGCCTTGCATGCTGCCGTTGCCCTTCGCGCTCTTCGCGATCGGCGGCAATATGGGGTACACGGCGGGCGTCACCCTGCTGATCTACACCTATTTCTTCACCGTTTTCTCCCTGCGCGTTAACCGCGACCTGCTGGAATCCATCCGGCTGCGGCTGGCGCAGACCCTGCTGGCCGAGCAACTGGCGCAGCGTACGGCGGTGGCCGAGGCGGCCGTGGCGGACAAATCGCGTTTTCTCGCCGCCGCCAGCCATGACCTGCGCCAGCCCCTGCATGCGCTGGCGCTGTTCGTCGACGCACTCAAATCCAGCACCGACACGCCAGCCCGCGAGGTGCTGGTGCACAACATCGAGCAGTCGTTGGCGGCCATGGACACCCTGTTCCACGCCTTGCTCGACATTTCCAAGTTGGACGCGGGCGTGGTGCGGCCCGTCTGGGCGCCCTTTCCCGTACAGACTCTGCTCGACGACGTGCTGCTGAATTTCAGTGGCCCGGCCCAGGCTCAGGGGCTGCGCCTCGTGGTGCGGCCCAGCGCCGCCTGGGTGCGCGGCGACCGCCTGCTCTGCGGGCAAATGCTGGGCAATCTGGTGTCCAACGCTTTGCGCTACACACGTCAGGGCGGCGTGCTGGTGGCTTGCCGGCGCGAGCGGCGCGGCGGTGGCTGGCGCATCGTGGTGCGGGACACCGGCATCGGCATCGCGGCCGATCAGTTGGACGAGGTGTTCAAGGAGTTCGTTCAGATTGGCAACCCCGAGCGCGACCGCCGCAAGGGCCTGGGCTTGGGCTTGGCCATCGTGCGCCGCATCGCCGACCTCATGGACCTGTCGGTGCACGTGCGCTCGCGGCCGGGCCGGGGTTCGACCTTCGGTTTCTCACTGCCGCGCGCCGAACCCGAGGGCCTGGCGGCGCCCGTGGTCCCGCAGACGCCTGCAACCGATCCGCCACCGACACTCGCCGAAGAGCGGCTGACGGGCTTGCTGGTGGCCGTGCTGGACGATGAGATCCAGGTGCGCGACGGCATGCAGGCCTTGCTGCGGAGCTGGGGGGCGCAGGTGGTGGCCGCGCCGACCTGCGCGGCACTGATCGCCGAACTCAACGCCCAGTCCCGCCCGCCGGAACTGTTGGTGTGCGACTACCGCCTGCAGGGAGGTGCAAGTGGCATCGAGGCGGTTCAAGCCCTGCGCGACGAGTTCAACCGCGCCATTCCTGCCTTGCTGATCACGGGGGACACGGCACCGGATCGCCTGGCGGAAGCCGCCGCCAGTGGCCTGCCGCTGTTGCACAAGCCCGTGCAGCCCCGGGCCATGCGTCGCCTGCTCGCGGCCCTGGCCCGCCAGGACACTCGGGCCGACGCCATGCCGGCTTGAGGGGCCACCGTTAACGTGGCTGGGCCTTGCTGCGGTCGGCTCAGCCCTGGACGATGCCGCGCGCACGCGCCTCGATGATGGCCTGGGTCCGGCTCATCACGCCCAGCGTCTTGAAGATGGCCGAAATGTGCGTCTTGATGGTGTTCTGCGTCAGGTTCAGCTGGCGGGCGATTTCCTTGTTGGCCAGGCCCTGGCACAGGCATTCGAGCACCTGCCGCTGGCGCTGGGTGAGGCCGTGCTCGTCCGCGCCGCTGCCGCCCGATTCGGGCAGGGCCCCAAGGATCGCACCCATCATGGACGGCGGCGCGTAGAAGCCCCCTTCCAGCACCTGGCGCAGGGCGTGAACCATCTCCGGTGGGCGCATGGTCTTGGGCACGAACCCTTGGGCGCCGGCCGCCAGCGCCGCGCGGGCGTCGGATTGCTGTTCCGAGCCCGAGACCACGGCGATCGGCGTGTCTGGCAGCAGCCGGCGCAGCGGCCCGATGGCCGCCAGCCCGCCCATGCGCGGCAACTGAAGGTCGACCAGGATGAGACGCACGGTGCCCTGGGCGTTCTTCGCCATGATCAGGGCGGATTCGACATCGTCCAAGCCCACGATGTCGGCTTCGGGCAGCAGGTTCTGCAGCAGAGGGCGCAGCCCTTCGCGAAACAGCGGATGGTCGTCGATGACGAGGATGCGTTGGGGCGACTGCATGCTTCAGCGGACCTGCTTGAGCGCGCGCACGCGCAGCAGATTGCGCAGCGATGCCTCGATGGCCGCCGCCGTGGTGACGGGTTGCTCCATCGGAAAGAGATGGGAGCCGTCCAGCATCATGATGCGGCCCTTGCTCACCTTCTCGGTCATGGCCATGCCAACCTGGCGCATCTCCACCGAATGCCGCCCGCCGATGAAGGCCACGGGGCATTTGAGCGGGTGGCGCTTGAGCAGGCTGTCCAGGTGGTGGGGCAGGGTGTTGTAGATCGCGGTTTCCACCTCGCGGCTGAAGCTCAGGACACGTTTGCCGTCCTCCGTGTGCATGCCGTGCTCGACGTAGTCGCGCAGCACCTCGGGCTGCCAGTGCGTGAAGGCCTTCTTGTGACGGAAGTGTTCGTAGGCGGCATCGGCATCGGGCCAGTTGTCGCGCCGCTTGCGGCTGACGGCGCCCGGCGAGATGGCCCCGATCAGCTGGGTGTGCTTGACCACGCCCACGCTGGCCGCGCGCCAGCCCCCCAGGATGGGCGAGTCGATCAGCAGCACGCCCAGGGCCAGTTCCGGGTGGCGTGCTGCCGCCATCAGGCTGAGGAAGCCGCCCAGCGAATGGCCGACCAGGAAGGCGGGCTCGCCATTCTTTTCCTGCTCGTCGCTGGCGAAGTCCGCCAACTGCTGCACCAGGTGCGGCCAATTGCTCGTGACCGGGTAGCGCGGATCGTGGCCGTACTTCTCAACCGCGCTGACGCGAAAGCCGCGGCGCCGCAGATCCTCCAGCAGCAGGCGGTAGGTGCCGGCCGGAAAGCCGTTGCCGTGCGAGAAGATGATGGGCGGGAGTGTCTGTTGCATCAGTGGGCCAATTTCTTCAGCGCGTAGAGCGCGTCCAGCGCGTCGCGCGGGCTCAGGGTGTCGGGGTCGATCTCGGCCAGTCGCGCCTCGATGGCACTGGGCACGGCGAGTTGCGGTTCGGGTGGCGGCGCAAACAGGTCCACCTGGGCGCGTGATTGGCTGGCGGATTGTTCCAAGGCTTCTAGCGCGTGTTGCGCGTGGCGCAGCACGGCGGCGGGCATGCCGGCGAGCCTGGCCACCTGAATGCCATAGCTGCGGCTGGCGGGCCCGCTCTGGATTTCATGCAGGAAGACGATGCCGTGGCCGCCCTTGCCCGAGGGCCCGGTGGTCTCGGCCGCGCTGACGTGCACGTTCACGGCGGCGTGGTGCTGACTTGGGAACTCCGTCAACTCGAAATAATGCGTGGCGAAAAGCGTGAAGGCTTGGGTCTTGTCGTGCAACTGGCTGGCGATGGCACCGGCCAGGGCTAGCCCGTCGAAGGTGCTGGTGCCACGGCCGATCTCGTCCATCAGCACCAGGGAATGGGGCGTGGCGGCGTGCAGGATCTGCGCGGCCTCGGTCATCTCCAGCATGAAGGTCGATTGCGCGTTGGCCAGGTCGTCCGCCGCGCCGATGCGCGTATGGATGGCGTCGATCGGTCCCAGCCGGCAACTGGCCGCGGGCACGTAGCTGCCCATGGAGGCAAGCAGCACGATCAACGCGACCTGTCGCATATAGGTCGATTTACCACCCATGTTCGGCCCGGTGATGATCTGCATGCGCTGCCGCGCGCCGAGCTGGGTATCGTTGGCGATGAAATTGCCCCCGCTGTTCTCGGCCATCCGCGCCTCCACCACCGGATGTCGCCCCGCCTCGATGGCGATGCAGGGCTCGGCGACGAAGACCGGCGCGTTCCAGCCCAGGGTGAGCGAGCGCTCGGCCAGCGCGCACAGCGCGTCCAGCGCGGCGAGGGCCCTTGCGTGACGCGTGAGCGCGGGCAGGAAGTCGTCCAACTGCTCCAGCAACTGCTCGTACAGCCATTTCTCGCGCGCCAGGGCGCGTTCCTGCGCGGACAGGGCTTTGTCCTCGAAGGTCTTGAGCTCGGGGGTGATGAAGCGCTCGGCGTTCTTCAGCGTCTGACGGCGACGGTAGTCCTCGGGCACCTTGTCCAGGTTGCTGCTGGTGATCTCGATATAGAAGCCGTGCACCTTGTTGTACTGCACGCGCAGGTTGGCGATGCCGGTGCGTGCGCGCTCGCGCGCCTCCATGTCGAGCAGGAAGCCGTCGCTGTGGGTCTGGATGGCACGCAGCTCGTCCAGCTCGGCATCCAGGCCGTTGTTGATCACGCCGCCATCGCGCACCAGGGCTGCCGGCTCCGGCAGCAGGGCGCGCGCCAGCAGCTGGGCGCATTCGGGGGCGGTTGCAAGTCCCGTGCGAGCGCGGCCAGCAGGCCTCGGTCGGCCTGGGGCTCGCGCAGGCTGTCGGCCAGCAGGGGCACGAGGCCAGCGGTCTTCACCAGGGTCTGTGCCAGGCCCGTGAGTTCACGGGGGCGCGCCTGGCGCAGCGCGATGCGCGCCACGATGCGTTCCACGTCGCTGCTGCCCTTGATCTGCTCCCGCAGCTTCTGCCAGGGGCCGCCGTGCGTGGTCTCGCCGCGCGCGCCCGCGCGCAGCAGGGTGATGGCCGCGATGCGCGCGCTCGCCTGCGAGCGCTCACGTTGCGGCTCCAGCAGCCAGCGCCGAAGCAGGCGGCTGCCCATGCCGGTCATGCAGGTGTCGAGCAGGGAGAACAGCGTGGGTGCGTCCTCGCCGCGCAGGGTCTGCACCAACTCCAGGTTGCGGCGCGTGGTCAGCGGCAGGTCGATCTGCTCGTCCTGGCGCTGCACGCGCAGGCCGTGCACATGGCTGAGCGCGCGGCCCTGGGTGTGCTCGGCGTAGGCCAGCAGGGCGGCGGCGGCGGCATGGGCGTGCACGCAATCCTGTGCACTCCAGGCCTGCAGGCTGGCGGCCTGCAGCAGGGCCTGCAGCCGCTCGCGGCCGAGCGCGGCGTCGAATTGCCATTCGGGGCGGATCGACAGGGGCGCGGCCAGGCCCCCCTGCTGGAGCGCCTGCAGACGCTGCTCGAAGGCTGGCGACACCCCGGCGCTGTAGATCACCTCGCCGGGCGCGATGCGCAGCAGCCACTCGGCCAGTGCATCGGCATCGCATTCGGCCAGCTGGACTTCGCCCTGGGTGACGCTCAGCCAGGCCAGACCGACGCTGTTGCGCGGACCCTGGTGCAGCGCCATCAGAAGGGACTCGCTCTTTTCACTGAGCAGCGCGCTGTCGGTCAGCGTGCCGGGGGTGACCACGCGCACCACCTTGCGCTCGACCGGGCCCTTGGCGGTCGCCACGTCGCCCACCTGCTCGCAGATGGCCACGGACTCGCCCAGCTTGATCAGGCGCGCCAGATAGGTCTCCACCGAATGAAAGGGCACGCCAGCCATGATCACCGGCCGGCCGGCGGATTGGCCGCGCTGGGTCAGGGTGATGTCCAGCAGACGGGTGGCTTTCTCGGCGTCCTCGAAGAACAGCTCGTAGAAATCTCCCATGCGGTAGAACAGCAGCGTGCCCGGGTACCCGGCCTTCAGGCTGAGGTACTGCTGCATCATGGGGGTGTGGGCAGAAAGGGCGGACGCTTCGGGGGAGGCTGCGGGCATACGGGCGCGAGTCTATCAACAGGGCCATCGATTACCATTTAGTCACATAATGAAACAAAAAGCCGGGAACCCATCCCCTACAAGGCTTGGTGACCACAGCATTCAGGGATTTCATGACAGCTTTCAACGACGGCAAGGGACGCGACCCGGGCGGTGGTCCGTGTGATGAGGGAGGTGCGACGACGGACAGTCTGTTCCAGGCTGTTTTTGATGGCAGCCCGGGCGCGATCGCCTTGATCCGACACGAGGATGGCTGTGTGGTCCGGGTCAACCATGAATGGCTGGAGCTCACCGGTTATGCCTCGGAGGACGTGCTGGGCCGTAACCTGGCTGACAGCGGCTGCTGGAGCGATGCCGTCGACTGCGACGACTGTCTGACCGAGATCGGTGCGCGGGGTCGTATGCGCGGGCGCGAGGCCCGGGTCTGGTTCAAGGACCGCAGTCGTGGACAACGGCTGGTGCGTCTCAACGGGTCCCTGCTGGATGCCCGTTCGGTGCCGGATGGGCGCTACATCCTGCTGTACATGGAAGACATCACCGCCACCCGCATGGCCGAGGAGGCCTTGCGCGCCGGTGAAGTGGCGCAGGACCTGGCCAATGATCGCCTGGCCGCCCAGCTGGACCTGTATGCGCTGACCGAGGAACTGGCCCGGGTGGGGCATTGGAGCAGCGACGGCAACACGGTCTATTTCTCGCCTGGCCTGCAGAAGATGGCCGGCACGCAGACCCCCGCCGTGCTCACGGTCGATGAGGCCCGGCGCCGCATCCACCCTGAAGATTTCCAGATCTACATGGCTGCCCGTCAGGCCATGGACGGACGTGTCTTCCAGTACCGGATCATGGGGCTCGATGGCAGCACGAACTGGCGTCGCAGCCGCATCCACCGCCATCGCAACAGCGATGGCAGTTACCAGGATTTCGGCGTCATCCTCGACGTCACGGCCGAGACCGAGGCCGCGCTCATTTTGCGCCAGCAACTCGCCTTCATCGAGAAGATCACCAGCCACGTGCCGCTGATGCTCTTCCTGTACGAACGCCGCGTGGACGGCACCGAAGTCTTTCCCTTTCTCAGTCCTGGGGTGCGGCAGTTGTTTGGCGTCGGTGCCGAGGAGGCCCGCAACGACGCCACGCTGCTGTTTGACCGCCTGCATCCGGAGGACCGGGCTGGCGTGCAGCAGAGCATGGACGCGGCCCATTTCGACGGCGGCATCTGGTCACACGAGTTCCGCATCATCGGCGAGGATGGATGGGAGCGCTGGATGCTGGGCCACGCCATCAACCGCATGGAGGGCGACCATCTCGTCGCCTACGGTTCCATGTCCGACATCACCGACCGCAAGCTGGCCGAGCAACGCCTGCAGGACAGCGAGGCACGCTTTCGCAGCCTGACCGATCTGTCTTCCGACTGGTATTGGGAGACGGACGAGCAGCTGCGCTTCATCCATTTCGTCGGCTACCAGCAGAACAAGATCCAGCGTAGCGAGGCGGAAATCCTGGGCAAGACACGGTGGGAGATTGGCGCCCTCAACATGAGCGAGGAGGATTGGGCCGCGCACCGGCAGGTGCTGGAGGCACGCCAGCCCTTTCGCGACCTCGAGCTGCTGCGCATGGGGGCTCACCGCCAGCAGTACTGGGTGTCCATCAGCGGTGCGCCGATCTTCGACGCGCGTCAGCGCTTCCGCGGCTACCGCGGCATCGGCCGCGACATCAGCGACCGCAAGCGCGCCGAGGGTGAAACCCAGCGACTGGCCTTCTACGACACGCTGACCGGTCTGCCCAATCGCCGCCTGTTGCTGGACCGCCTGGCCCAGGCGCAGGCCGCCTGCACGCGCAGCAAACGCCATGGGGCGCTCTTCTTCCTGGACCTGGACAACTTCAAGGACCTCAACGACACATTGGGCCACGATGTGGGCGATCTGTTGCTCAAGCAGGTGGCGCAGCGACTGTTGAGCTGCCTGCGTGAGAGCGACACCGCGGCGCGCCTGGGCGGCGACGAGTTCGTTGTCATGCTGCTGGAGTTGCCCGATGACGAAAACGAAGCCGCCGCGCACGCCGAGCGCGTGGGCGAAAAGATCCTCAAGCGCCTGAACGCACCCTATGACCTTGCCGGACGGGAGCACAGCAGCTCGCCCAGCGTCGGCTTGACGGTGTTCGGCGGCGGCACGCTGGGTGTGGACGAGGTGCTCAAGCGCGCTGACCTGGCCATGTACCAGGCCAAGGCGGCGGGCCGCAACACCTTGCGCTTCTTCGATCCGCAGATGCAGGCCGCGGTGTTGGCGCGCGCCGCGCTGGATGCAGACATGCGCCAGGCCGTGCAGAACGAGGAATTGCTGCTGTACTACCAGCCCGTGGTCGATGCGGCCGGTGGCGTACAGGGCTATGAAGCGCTGTTGCGCTGGAATCACCCGCAGCGCGGCCTGCTGGCGCCCGGCAGCTTCATCGGCCTGGCCGAGCAGAGTGGCCTGATTCTGTCCATCGGCCAGTGGGTGCTGCGCGCGGCTTGCCGCCAGCTGGTGGTCTGGAGCCGAGGTCCGGGTACCCAGGGGCTGAGCGTGGCCGTCAACGTCAGCGCGCGGCAGTTCCGCCAGCGCGATTTCGTGGACGAGGTGCTGGCCGTGATCGAGGAAACCGGCGTCAATCCGCAGCGCCTGCGCCTGGAGCTGACGGAAAGCCTGCTGATTTCCGAGGTGGAGGACGCCATCCGCAAGATGGCCGAGCTGCGCGCGCGTGGCGTGCGATTCTCGCTCGATGATTTCGGCACGGGCTATTCGTCGCTGAACTACCTCAAGCGTCTGCCGTTGGATTCGCTCAAGATCGACCGCAGTTTCGTGAGCGACGTGCTCACCGATCCGAACGACGCCGTCATTGTGCGCACCATTTTGGCGCTTGCGCACAGCATGGGTCTGCAGACTGTGGCCGAAGGGGTTGAAACCGAGGGCCAGCGCGATTTTCTGCGGGACAATGGCTGCACCCTCTTCCAGGGCTATCTGTTTGGCCGGCCAGGGCTGCCGGGTCCCTGACGCGCCTTGCTTGCGGCCCGCGGCCTGGTGGGGTAGCCGTGAGCGGTGGTCGGCGCGGACACGGGCCTCGCGCGGGCGTGCGCCGGTCCTTGCGCGAGGCCTGGTTCTATCCTGCGAAAGAGCATGCTGTGAATGCAGTGAACGTGCCGCACATTCTGGTGGTTGACGACGAACCCGCCATCACGGAGATGGTCGGGCAGTACTTGTCCGAGCACGATTTCCGCGTGAGCGTCGCGCGCAATGGCACGGAGATGCACCAGGTGCTGCAGCAGGCGTCCGTCCAACTGGTTCTGATGGACCTGCGTCTCAGGGGCGAGAACGGCCTCACCCTGGCGCGTGATCTGCGTGAGCGGCTGGCCTTGCCCGTCATCATCCTCACCGGTCAGGCGGAAGAAGCCGATCGTGTAATGGGTCTGGAGCTCGCCGCCGACGACTACGTGGTCAAGCCCTTCAGTCTGCGGGAGCTGCTGGCGCGCATCCGCGCGGTGCTGCGACGCTACCCTCCGTGCGCGTCCGAGGCTGCCTCGGCCAGCGCCGACGCCGGGCCGGCGGTGCGTGCTTACCGATTCGATGGCTGGGAGCTGAACCTGGGGCTGCGTCGCCTGCGCGCGCCCGATGCCCGCGAGATCGAGCTCAGTCTGGGCGAATTCAGCCTCTTGCAGGCCTTGTGCCGGGCGCCCGGCCGGGTGCTCAGCCGTGACCAGTTGCTCGACATGACGCGTCGCGACGCGGACGCCGTCTACGACCGGGCGATCGATGTGCAGATTCTGCGCCTGCGGCGCAAGATCGAACTCGATCCTTCCACGCCACGCTACATCCGCACCGAACGCGGCGCAGGATATGTCTTCGACACGGCAGTCGAAGCCCTGACGTGAGGGGGGCTCATGTTTCAGTTGCAACACGGGCCAGCCACTTGAAACCGCGCTGAAATCAGCCGGGGCGCCGCTCGCGTTTCAATGTGACGCAGGCACGCTGTGGTCCGAGGGAGCAATGGCCGAAATGCTGGATTGGGTGATAGTCGTCGAGATCGACCCCTTGGTTCGATCTCTGCTTGTGGAATGGTTGGAAGAAATCGGTCCCCGGGTGCTGGCCTTCGAGGGGCCGCAGGCGCTGCCGGTCATCGGAGCCTGCCTGGTGGTGGTTGACCTGGTCAATGTGCGGCAGCAGGGCGCTGATATCATCCGTCGCGTGCGAACGCTGTACCCCGGGGTTCCCCTGCTCGGTCTTTCCACCCAGGCGCGAGAAGGCATGGCCGTTGGCAGTGAAGCGGCCCGCAACCTCGGCGTGGACATGCTGTTGCCCAAGCCCTGCGAGCGGCTGTTGCTGCAGCGGGCGGTACGGGCCTTGATGGCGGGAAACTAGGATTCACCCAGGCCGCCATGCAGCAACGCACTTCCCTGATGCGATATGCGGTCATCTTCGCGGGCGTGGCGTTCACCCTGGTTTTCGCGGGCTCCTCGGCCTATGACGCCTGGTACCAGCGTGACCAGATCTATCAGGCCTCGGAGCGCGAGCTGGGCAATTTCTCCAGGGTGCTGGCCACCGAAACCGCGCGCAGCGTGCAGACAGTCAACGTGCTCTTGCGCGACACGGCCTGGTGGTACCAGCAACAGGGGCACCGGCTGTCGGGCGAGGAAATCACCCGCACGCTGGCCACGTTCTCCGAGCTCGCTCCCCAGGTGGCCCTGCTGGCTCTGAGTGACGCTCGTGGCGTACAGCGCTACCGTTCCCTGCCTCTGGGCACGCCCCCCATTGACGTCAACGACCGCCCTTATTTCAAGGTGCACCGCGACAACGACGACGTCGGGCTCTACATCAACGCACCGATCTTCTCGCGCGCCATCGGTCACAAGGGACTGGTGATGTCGCGCCGCTTGAACGACGCGCGCGGGCGTTTCGCGGGCGTCGCGTCGGCCACCGTGCGGCTGGACCACCTGAGCACGACCTACGACGGCATCAACTTCGGCAGCCAGACCCAGATGCACGTGACCTTGCTCGATGGCACGCCCGTCATCGGCCTGCCCCAGCAGAACGATGGCATCAGCGCTTCGTCCTCGCCTGTCGTGCCCGCCGGATTGGACGGGCTCGTGCCGCCTGATGGCCCGGGTTCGCATTTGCGGCGCGTCATCGACGGGCGGCCCAAGGTCGTGGCCGCCGCGCGCGTGCCGGGCCAGCCCATGGTCATCTATCTGGTGCGCGACGAGGCGGAGATTCTGCGGGGCTGGCGCACGGAGACTGGGCACATGTTCGTGCGCACGCTGATCCTGGCCCTGTGCGTGCTCCTGTCGGTCTGCCTGGCCATGCGCCAATTGCGCAAGTTGGACCAGCACGAGCGGGCCCTGTCCCTGAGCGAGCAGCGTTATGCGTTGGCCATGGACGCGGCCAATGAAGGTCATGCCGAATGGGACGTGCTGAACGACACCGTGTACCTGTCGCCGCGTTGGCGCGAGATGCACTTCCTGACCGACAGCGCCGATGTCACCTTCGAACAGTTCCGCGCGATGTCGCGTGTCCATCCCGATGACCGGGACCTGCTGATCACGGCCATGGAAAGGCACTTGCGGGGGGACATGCGCTTCTTCGAGGTGGAATACCGGGTCAAGGACGGACAGGGCGATTGGCACTGGATCCACGCACGGGGTCGCGTGCACAGCGATGCCACCGATGAACCCCTGCGGTTCTACTGGACGACGACGGACATCAGCCATCGCAAGGCGGCCGAGGCGGAGAAGCTCCAGCTCGAGGCCAAGCTCCTGCGCGCCCGCCATCTGGAGTCGTTGGGCACGATGGCCGGCGGCATCGCCCATGACTTCAACAACATCCTGGGCGCGATCCTTGGCTACGGCGAGATGGCCCAGCGCGCCGCCGAGCCTGAAGGTCCGATGGCCCGGTACCTGGACCGCGTCATGCAAGCCGGCTTGCGGGCCAAAGCCCTGGTGCGGCGCATCATCGACTTCAGTCGCAGTGGTTACGGCGAAAAATCGCCAGTCGCCGTGCAGCCGGTGGTGGAGGAAGCACTGGCCTTGCTGGCGCCGACGCTGCCTGCGGGCGTGGTGCTGATGCCCTGTCTGTCCGCGCCCCGGGCGGCTATCCTGGGCGAGGTGTCCCAGGTGCACCAGGTCGTCATGAACCTGTGCACCAACGCCATCGCGGCCATTGAGGGGGCGGGCACCGTGACCGTGTCGCTCTCGCACGAACACGTCGCGCAGGACACACATTGCTGTCATGGCGTACTCAAAAGCGGCAACTACGTACGCCTGCAGGTGCAGGATACCGGACGTGGCATGGATGCCCGTACCCTGGACCGTGCCTTCGACCCCTTCTTCACCACCCGTCCCGTGGGCGAGGGTGCGGGGCTGGGCCTGTCCGTGGTGCACGGCATCGTGACAGACCTGGGGGGCATGACCGACGTCGTGACCAAGCTGGGCCAGGGCTCCACCTTCACCATCTGGTTGCCTTCGCCCGGGGAGATCCAGGCGATCCGGGCCGAGCAAGCCGCGCCGTCACCGACCGGACAGGGCGAAACCATCATGGTGGTGGACGACGAGCCTGCCCTGGTCGAACTGCTGGAGGAGTCGCTCGCCGCCCTGGGGTATGAGCCTGTTGGTTACGTCTCCAGCGCCAAGGCCTTGCAAGCCTTCCGTGCCGACCCCCAGCGTTTTGACCTGTTGCTGACGGACCAGCAATTGCCCGAGCTCAGCGGAACCGAATTTGTTACGCGCCTGAAGGCGTTGCGTCCTCGACTGCCGGCCATTCTGATGACCGGCCATGGTGGTGAGGGCCTGGAGCCACGCATTCGTTCGGCCGGCGTCGACGCGGTGCTGCACAAACCCGTACTTGCGCAGGACATGGCGGCCTGCATCGCTCGGGTACTGAAGTCCGCGCGCGATGCGCATGCGGGCGACGGGCAAGCGCAGGCTCACGGTTCCGGCCTGGCCCCGGGCCCTCACGCAGACGGTTGAACCCGCGCGACGCGCCATATTGGTTCGACGGTCAGATCCCCCAAGGGGCATGAGCCTGACAGGGCACTGACACCGCTTGGCGTTTCATTCTTCCAGTTTCCTTACAAGCATTCGACGATGCGTCCTGAAGGGGCGAGTCTGTTACGTGTTTGTTGCACTTCTGCCCGTGGATGGAATGCGCGCGTTTGTTGCGGTTGAAATTCGTAACACCGGGTCTGAAATCGTCAGTCAACACTGCTCTCCCACAGTCCCGTGGTCACCAGCCATGAGGGCGGGCCGTCATGTCCGGACGGGTCGCGACTGATCGGCAAAGCAGGAGTGTCGCGATGGAGCTCTCTTACTCCTATTCCAAATTGGAATTGAAAGCATTCGAACTTTTCACTTCTCATCCCCAGCGGGCAAATCTAGACTCGGCGCGCTCCTGCTTCAAAGTAGGCAAGGGGCGTCACGGCGCGTCACATGCTCTGTGCATGCGCCCGCCGATCCGAGTCCGATGCATTGGCAGATTTCAGACGGTTGCGGCCGGGACGCCGCGGTCCGTGAAGGTTGAGAAACCCATTTGCACATCGGTACCGGCAATGAATTCCATCGGCTTTCCAAGGCGGCCCAACTTTGAATTCCGCCACCTGCGTGTTTTTGCGGAAGTGGTACGGCACGGAGGATTCACACGCGCGGCCGAAGTCATCCACGCGACGCAATCGACGGTCAGCAAGGCCATCAGCCAGCTCGAGAACGAGGTGGGCAAGCCCCTGCTGCGGCGTCATCGCCGCGGCATCGAGCTGACCCGTGTCGGGGAGATCGTCTACCGTCGCGCCCAGGTGATGCTGGCCCAGCGCGAGCTGCTGGCCGACGAACTGCATGCCCTGGCGGGCAATCCACATGTCACGCTCAAGCTGGGTTTTTCGCGCATGGAGACCAGCACCTTTTTTGGCCGCGCGCTGGCAGAGTTCCGACGTCGCCATCCCGACGTGGAGATATCCATCACCGTCGAGGCGGAAAGCCAGATCGTGCGGCGCCTGCTCAAGGGCGATCTGGATCTGGCCGGACTGGTGTCGCCACGCGACCCGGGTCTCGAAGTGCTGGAGTTGCAGCGCGAGCCGGTCTTCGTGCTGCTGTCGCGCGAGAATCCCTTGGCCTTGCGTGCGCGCCTTGGCCTCGGCCTCGGCCTCGGCATCGGCGACCTGAGAGATCAGCAGCTTGTGCTGTTCGAGGAGAAATGTCAGCTGAATGAAATGGTGGTCGGCGCCCTGGCCCAGGCGGGCATCCTGGCGCCGGTGGCGATCAAGACTTCGCAGGTTGGCCTGATCCACGAACTGGTGGCCGAGAACATCGGCATCGGTTTCCTGCCTCGGGCCCTGGCGCTCAACCGCTTGCATCCGATGGTGGTCGCCTTGCCCCTGGAGGGTTTCGAACCCCAGTGGACCTATACCGTGGCCTGGGCCCGGGCGGCACGCCTTTCGCCGACCGCTCGCGCCTGGGTCGCCGTGGCTCGGGCGGTGCACGTCTTTCCGGAATTGGTGGGGGACCTCAAATGAAAGTCCTGCACTCGCATTCCAGCCCGGCATGTTCTGCATGCCAATTCTTCATTTCCCCTGTGGGAGATGCAAACCTAGACTCGGCGCAACAACCCCATGACAGACAGGGAGGGGGGGGACGATACGCCGCCGCGCGCGGCGGGTGCGTCCGTCCGTTCAGCGACCGATGCACTGGCAACTTGACTACGGGGGGCGTGCCCGCATGAACTACGTGCAAGAGCGCATGCCCCGTTCCAACGCGGGCAGAAACAGAAGCCGCATCGAATGGTTCGTGGCCGGGCTGTTGGCCGTGCTCAGTTTCACGCTCTGCGTCTATTCGGTGGTCAGCGAGCGCAATCTGGTGCGTTCCGTCGCGTCCGAACGCTTGGTGGGGCAGGCCCATGCCATTGAGGGCGGATTGCTGCGCCGTCTTCAGAGCGCCCGCGTGACGCTGTTCCAGATCCGGGAAGCCTGGGAATCGGGTGACCGCGCGGGCAGCGCGGCACTGCTCGACGCCTTCCGTTCCCTGGTGTCCGGCGTGCGCCGCGCAGCGATCATCGACCGCGACGGCCGCATTCTGCAAAGCGGGGGTCGCCGCTCCGGACCGTGGATCGTCGACGCGGACTACCTGCGCGGCCTCGGCGACATGAAGGATGCCGAGATGGTGTACACGCTCGCCTTGCCGGACCCGACGGGCGACGGAGCCACGCTGCGCCTGACCCTGCCGGTCATCAACGGCCGGGGCGAAATCCGGCACTTCATCATGGCTGAACTGGGCGCCGACTACTTCAACATGCTGCAGCGCATGGCCTTGGAGACCGACGACGCCTGGAGTTCCCTGAGCATGGCCGATGGGTCCTTGCTGGCCCTGTTCGCCAGCGACGCCCAGGCCGCGCGCGCGGCGCGGCTCTGGCGGCTGGATGCGCCCGGGTCCGAGTTGCGCGCGGGCCCCGTGCCCGGGGTGCGCATCCTCGATGGCGCCAGCGGGCCGCGTCGCCTGCTGGTGCAGCGGACCGTGGGTTCCAGCGAGTTGACGCTCGACCGTCCCCTGGTTCTCACCTTGAGCCGCGAACTGGACCCTCTCGACGCGGCGTGGCGCCGCCTGGCCGTGGTCTATGCCGTGGGCATGGCGGTGCTGGTCGTGGTGGCCGGAGGCATGTTGCGCCTGTCCCAGATCCGGCGCGCGCGCTGGGAGGACCTGGTGCATGCGCAGGACCGCGAACGCGTCGAACATGCACAGCGCATGGAGTTGGCGCTCGAGGGGTCCTTCCTGGGTCTATGGGAGCTCTCCATTCCGGACGACCGCATGCTGGTCGATGGACGCTCGGCCGCCATTCAGGGCTACCGGCGTGGAGAACTCGAGGCGCGCGCGAATGATTGGCGGGCTGACCTCCATCCCGATGACGCGCCCTCTTTCCATCAGCAGCTCGCCCTGCACCTGGAAGGCAAGGTGTCCAAGTTCGAGGCCGAGTACCGCCTGCGCCGCAAGGACGGCGGATGGGTCTGGGTGCAGTGCCTGGGCCGCGTGATCCAGCGCGATGCCAAGGGGAAACCTGCGTACCTGCTGGGCACGCGCATGGACATCAGCGCGCGCAAGCAGCACGAAACGGAAATCGAGCGCCTGGCTTTCTACGACAGCCTCACGGGCCTGCCCAACCGGCGCCTGCTGCACGAGCGGCTCGATCGCAGCCTCGTGGCCAGCGAGGAGCGTGGTCAGGTTGGTGCGATCGTTTTCCTCGACTTGGACAACTTCAAGAGCCTCAACGACACCCTGGGACACGACCTGGGTGACCAACTGCTGGTCTGCGTCTCGGCGCGCCTGCGTCAGATCGTGCGTGCCCAGGACATGGTGGCACGGTTGGGGGGCGACGAATTCGTGGTGCTGATGGAGTCCCTGGGCAGCAATCTGGGCGAAGCCCGACGCAACGCCGAGACCTTGGGGCGCAATCTGCTGCAGCGATTGTCCAATCCCTACCACTTGGCGGATCGCCAGATCTACAGCACGCCCAGCCTGGGCATCACCCTGTTCACGGGCGGTGCCAGCAAGCTGGACGACTTGCTCAAGCAGGCCGACATGGCCATGTACGAGGCCAAGGCCTCGGGACGCAACACCCTGAGCTTCTTCGAGCCCGAGATGCAGGCGCAGACCAGCGCGAACGCGCAACTGCAGTCCGATCTGCACCAAGCGCTGGAGCGTTGTGAGCTCTTGCTGCATTACCAGCCCATCCTGGATCGGGAGCGCCGCATCATCGGCGTCGAATCCCTGGTGCGTTGGGACCATCCTGACATGGGCATGGTGTCGCCCGCCCGCTTCATTCCCGTGGCCGAGCAGTGCGGTCTGATCCTGCCGCTGGGCGACTGGGTGCTGGAGCAGACTTGCCGCCAACTTGTGGCTTGGTCGGCCCATCCGTCAACCGCGGGTCTCTTTGCCGCGGTGAACATCAGTGCGCGCCAGCTGAGTCAGCCCGACTTCGTGATCAAAGTCATCGAAACCGTGCATCGCACAGGCGCCTCACCGAGTCGACTCAAGCTGGAACTGACCGAAAGCATGTTCCTGCTTGACGTCGAAGGCGTGATCGAGAAGATGGCGGCGCTCAAGAGTTATGGCATCGGCTTCTCGCTTGATGATTTCGGCACCGGCTATTCATCGCTGTGCTACCTGCAGCGCCTGCCCCTGGACCGCCTGAAGATCGACAAGTCCTTCGTGAGCGACCTGCCGGACAATGCAAACAGTGCGACCATCGGTTCCGCCATCATCGGCCTGGCCCACAATCTGGGCCTTCAGGTGATCGCCGAAGGAGTCGAAAACCAGGGGCAACTGCAGTTCCTGCTTGACGGTCAGTGCGATGCCTTCCAGGGGTATCTTTTTTCCCGGCCCCTGCCCTTGGATGAGTTGGAGCGGTGGATCGCCTGCGGTTCGGATGAGGTGGCGCTCGACGCGCTTGCATAGAGATTGAGGCGCATTGACAAGCGCCCTGGCGTGCGTTGCAATCGCTCGTTGTTGCCCTCCCGATCACGATAGGAGGCCAATTTCAGGGAGGATGATCATGAATAACATCAGGATCTCGACGCGGCTGCTGATTCTGCTGGGTGTGCTCTCCGCGCTGCTGGCGCTGACGGGGGGCGTCGGACTGTACGGTCTGAATCGAACCAGTGACGGGCTCAAGACGGTTTACGAAGATCGCACCGTACCGGCTTCCCAGTTGGCGCGCATCGATGCCTTGATGCAACGCAACCGTACGCTCGCGCTCATGACCTTGTTGTCTCAGGATTCGGAGAGCGTTCGCGTCAATTCATCGGCCATCGAATCCAACATCGCGACAATCACGAAGAACTGGCAGCAATACATGGCGAGTATGCTGACCGAGGAAGAGGCTCAAGTTGCCAAACGTTTCGCCGAAGTGCGTGGGCGTTACGTCGGCGAGGGCTTGCGACCTTCCATCGCCGCGATGCGCGCGGGTGACTTTCCGCAACTGGAGTCCCTGTTGAAGGACAAGGTCTTGCCGCTGTACGAGCAGGCCAATCTGCTGTCCCAGCAATTGATCGATATCCAATTGGACGTGGCGAAGCAAGAGTATGAATCGGCAATCGCGCGCTACCAGACCATTTTCACGACCGCCATTGCCGTCATCGTTCTGGGCATCGGGTTCGCCTGGTTGTTTGGCATCATGCTGATTCGCAGCATCGCGCGCGCCTTGAATCAGGCCGTTACCTTGTCAGAGGCCGTGGCCCAGGGAGACCTGACTCGGGAGGTTCATGCTCAGGGGCAGAATGAAGTCGCCCGGGTTCTGCGGTCACTGGACGTCATGCAGCGCAATCTGGCGAATATCGTGCTGCGTGTCCGAGACGGCAGCGAAAAGGTCTCGCTGGCCAGCGCTGAAATTGCCGAGGGAAACCAGAATCTGAGCGCGCGCACCGAGAGCCAAGCCAGTTCCCTGGAGGAAACTGCGGCATCGATGGAAGAGCTGTCCTCCACCGTCACGCAGAACGCCGACAACTCCCGCCAGGCCAATCAGCTTGCGCAGAGTGCGTCGTCCGTCGCGGTGCAGGGGGGTGAGGTGGTGTCGCAGGTGGTGGAAACCATGAAGGGCATCAGCGAAGCGAGCAAAAAGATCGCCGACATCATCAGCGTGATCGACGGCATCGCCTTCCAGACGAATATCCTGGCGCTGAACGCGGCGGTCGAAGCCGCGCGCGCGGGCGAGCAGGGCCGGGGCTTCGCGGTGGTGGCCAGCGAGGTGCGCTCCCTGGCGGGCCGCAGTGCCGATGCGGCCAAGGAAATCAAGGCCTTGATCTCCGACAGCGTGAACCGGGTCGAAACCGGGGCCGCCTTGGTGGACCGGGCGGGCAGCACCATGCAGGAGGTGGTCACCAGCATCCGCCGGGTGACGGACCTCATGGGCGACATCAGCGCTGCCAGCACGGAGCAGAGCCAGGGAATGGCCCAGATCGGGGAGGCGGTGCAGCAGATGGACCATGTGACGCAGCAGAACGCGGCCCTGGTCGAGGAAATGGCTGCGGCGGCCAGCAGCCTCAAGAGTCAGGCCCGGGAATTGGTGGAATCGGCGGCAATCTTCAAGACAGATGGACAGGTCCTGGAACAGCAGGGTCCCGATGGGGCAATGGCGCAGCCGCCCTTCGGCAACACAGTCTCAGCCATGGCGCACGAATCTCATGCGCGTGGCTACACATCGCAACGTCCTGGTCTGCACCACCGGGCGCCGACGAAGGCATTGACGGCGCCAATCCACTGAGGTTCTGACCGTCTGTGTCGTCGCAACGGCGGCGTCTGGAGACGCCCCAGGATTTCAGGCTGCCGGACGGGTGAGCTTGAGCTTATCGGCGTTCTGGCGTGCCAGCGCTTTTTCCTCGACGCCCGCGAACTTGCTGTACTTGTTGAGCAACGGCACCATCTGGCCGTAGATGCGCGGGTTGGCGGCCAGGCATTCCTTGTGTTCCAGAAAATCTGGTTCGCCGGTGAAATTGCCCACCAGGCCGCCCGCTTCGGTGACGAGCAGCGAGCCCGCAGCCACGTCCCAGGGTGACAGACCGGTTTCGAAGAAGCCGTCAGTGCGGCCCGCAGCCAGGTAGGCCAGGTCCAGCGCCGCCGCGCCCGGTCGGCGCAGACCGGCGCAGCGCTGCATGATGTCGCTCATCATCGCGAGGTAGCTGGGGAAGTCGTCGCCCTTGCGGAAGGGAAAGCCGGTGGCGATGAGGCTCTGGTCGAGTTCCGTGCGCTTGCTCACGCGCATGCGCCGATCATTCAGGAAGGCGCCACGCCCCTTGGTGGCGGTGAACAGGTCGTTGCGCGTGGGGTCGTAGACCACGGCCTGCTCGATCTTGCCCTTGACGGCCAGCGCGATGCTGACGCAATAGACCGGGAAGCCGTGGATGAAGTTGGTGGTGCCGTCCAGGGGGTCGATGATCCAGACGAAATCCGAATCTTGTGCGCCACGCGTGCGGCCCGTCTCTTCGCCCCAGATCGCATGACCGGGGTAGGCGGTCAGCAGGGTTTCGATGATGGCTTCCTCGCTCGCGTGGTCCACCTCGGTCACGAAGTCGTTGACCTGCTTCTGCGAAACCCGCACGGATTCCACGTCCAGCGCGGCGCGGTTGATGATGGCGCCAGCGGCGCGTGCGGCCTTGATGGCCACGTTGAGCATGGGGTGCAGGGTGGACGACATGGATTGTTTGGAGGAGCGGGCGGCGGGGCCGGGGGGGCTTGGCGATGCAAACCCGTGAGGGGCGCTATTCTACTTTGCCAGCCTCTTGCGTGCTTGGCCGGTGTTCCTGGTAAGCGCAAGCCGTGTCCCTGGGGCCGGGGCTACGGTTTGCGCTCAGCAAGAATGTTGGCGCACAACCAGTGGCATGCTGGCACGCTGCCTGAGCGGGAGCCGGGCGTGGCGACCCCCCACCCTGAAACGCCTGTTCCAGTCATTCCGAGCCAGCGACAATCGGTGCCATGACAGTGCCTTTCCGAACTCGCTTCATCCTCATCGAACCCAGCCACGCGGGCAATGTGGGCGCGGCCGCACGGGCCATCAAGACCATGGGCTTCGACGAACTGGTGCTGGTGCGCCCGCGCTGGGCCAATGTGCTGCGGCGCCAGGAAACGATCGAGCGCGCCAGCGGCGCCAACGACGTGCTGGACCGGGCCCGTATCGTCGAGACCCTGGACGAGGCGCTGGACGGCATGACCCACCTCTGCGCCACGGCCATGACACCGCGCGATTTCGGCCCGCCCACCCGCGCGCCGCGCGAGCATTTCGCGCAGTTCGTGGCTGCGGCACCCCTGGATGAGAGCCAGGGCATCGCCTTCCTTTTTGGCTCGGAACGCTACGGCATGAAAAACGAGGACGTGTACCGTGCCCATGTCTGCCTGAGCATCCCGACCCATCCGCGATTCGGCTCGCTCAATCTGGCGGCCGCGCTGCAGGTGATCGCCTATGAATGGCGGCAGGCGCTCTCGGCCCGGTTTGGCGGCTTCGAGATCGCACCTGCCACCGCGCCGCCCGTGTTGGCCGATGCCCCCCAGCTTGCCGGTCTGCTGAACCATCTGGAGCAGGCTCTGGTGGCGGTCGATTTTCTCGATCCGGCCGCGCCCAAGAAGTTGATGCCGCGCCTGAATGCCTTGTTCAATCGCGCGCAACTGACACAGGAGGAAGTCCATATTCTCAGAGGTGTCGCCAAGGCCATGCTCGAAACCGCCGCCCGGGCCAAGGGATAATTCCTCCCCCGCATCAGCAGAGAAGAATTACTCATGTTCGCCCGCCTGCGTTCCGACATCCAGTGCATCCTCGAGCGTGACCCCGCCGCGCGCAGCGCTTGGGAGGTGCTGACCTGCTACCCGGGCCTGCATGCGCTGATGTTCCACCGCTGGGCGCATGCCTGCTGGACCCACGGTTTCAAGTGGCTTGGGCGTTTCATTTCCCACTGCAGTCGCTGGCTCACGGGCATCGAGATCCACCCGGGCGCCAAGATCGGCCAGCGCGTCTTCATCGACCACGGCATGGGCGTGGTGATTGGCGAAATGGCCGAGATCGGTGACGGTTGCACGATCTACCAGGGCGTGACCCTGGGCGGTACCTCGCTGGTCAAGGGCGCCAAGCGCCATCCGACGCTGGAGACCGGCGTGATTGTTGGTGCCAATGCCTGTGTGCTGGGCGGCTTCACGGTCGGCGCGGGCGCGCGCATCGGGTCACTGGCCGTGGTGACCAAACCCGTGCCCGCCGGGGCCACGGCCGTGGGCAACCCGGCGCGCATCATCGAGGCGCAGGGTGAGGCGCAACGCGAAGAGGCCGCCGCGCGCATGGGCTTCTCGGCTTATGGCGTCACACAGAGCGACGATCCGCTGTCCCAGGCCTTGCGCGGCCTGATTGACAACGCGGCCGGGCAGGATCATCAGATCGCGCTGCTCTGGCAGGCGATCGAGAAGGTGTCGGCTGGACAGAAAGCGCGGGATTGCGTGCCTGACGATGCCGCGCGTGAGGAATGCTTCGAGCGCGAGAAGCTGAGTCAGTTGGTGGGCAAGTAAGGCAGCGGTGCGTCTGTGTTGCTGTTAGCTGCCGTGATGGTCTGCAGCAACTGCAAGCCAGCGCTGTTGGCGTAGCCCGAGGACGCGGGGTGGCGTCCTTGTGCGTTCCCTTTGAATCCCGATGATCCAACCATGCTGGCGGTGGACATGAGCGCAGTCTTTACCCCAAGTGCTCAGGCGATGAAGCAACGGTGGGCCGCCACTGGGTCCTGCATCACCCCTTGCGTGGCAGTCGGGCCGCCAGCACATTCAGCGCCAGCCCGCCGATCACCAGCGCGGTCGCCGCCAGTTTCCAGTTCTGCATTGCCTCGCCCAGCAACAGGCTGGACGCGCCCATGCCGAAGATGGGGATCAGCAGGGCCATGGGCGTGATGGTGGCGGCCGGGTGGCGCGCCAGTAGCCAGCCCCAGGCGCCGAAGCCGAACAGGGTGTTGCCCGCGGCCTGCCAGAGCACGGCGCCCCAGGCGCCCAGGCTGATGTGGGGCAGCGTGGCGGCGATCTGCGCCGGGCCTTCAAACCACAAGGCACAAAGTAGCAGCGGCGGCATGGCGAAGAGACTGCTCCACACCACGAAGCCCAGCATGTCCACCTTGCCGATGCTGCGCGAGATCAGGTTGGCACAGGCCCAGGACAACGCTCCCCGAGCGCGAGCGTCAGGCCGAGGGGCGTCACGTCCGCGTGGCTCTGATCAAAACTCTGCCAACCGATCAGCATGAAACCCAGGGTCGCGATGGCCAGCGCCGCCAGCTGGGGCAAGGCCATGCGCTCGTGCTGAAGCACGGCCACCAGAAGCAGCGTCATGAATACTTGGGACTGCATCAGCAGGGAGGCCAGACCCGGCGAGATGTCGTGTCGCATGGCAAGGAAAAGCAGGGCGAACTGCAGGCCCATGAACAGGCCGTACCCGATCAGGTACCGCCACGCCACGGCGGGGCGCCGAACGAACAACAGCAGCGGCAAGGAGCTCAGGGCGAAGCGCAGCGTCGCGAACAGCAGCGGGGGCATTTCACCCAGACCGACCTTGATGACGACGAAGTTGGTGCCCCAGACCGCGACCACGGCGAGGGCAAGCAGAAGATGGGAGAGCGGCAAGATCGGACAGACAGGTGGGACGCGGGTGGCGGGCCAGCGTCCAGGCCCGCCGCTTCAGTTCAATGCCGATTGTGCCAGCCAGGCGTAGAGCGGGATGCCAGCCAGGATGTTGAGCGGGAAGGTCACGCCCAGCGACATGCCGAAGTACAGCGCGGGGCGGGTTTTCCCCTCGCCTCGCAGTGGCACATCGTTTATCTCAAGGGCAAGCGACTGTCGCCGATTGCCGAGGTCTTTCGTCAGCATTTGCTGACCCAGGCGGGACAACTGGTGCCACGGGGCCCATCCTCGCGCTGACGGGAGGATCCCCGGCCGGGGTGGGCGCGGTGTACTGCGCCGCGTTCAGACCTGGGGGCGGATGGCCGATTTGGGTCGGAAAGACTTGCAGACCTCGTCCCGGGTTTCCAGGTAGGGGCCGCCGATCAGGTCCACGCAGTAGGGCACGGCGGCGAAGATGCCAGGCACGATCGATTTGCCGTCGGCGTCCTTCAATCCTTCCAATGTTTCCTGGATGGCCTTCGGTTGACCGGGCAGGTTGATGATCAGGCTGTTGCCCCTGATCACGGCGACTTGGCGCGAGAGGATGGCCGTGGGCACGAAGCGCAGGCTGATCTGGCGCATCTGTTCGCCAAAGCCCGGCAGGGTCTTCTGAGCTACGGCGAGCGTGGCCTCGGGCGTGACGTCGCGCGGGGAGGGGCCGGTTCCGCCGGTGGTGAGCACCAGCGAACAGCCCGCGTCCACCAGCTCGATCAAGGCCGCGCTGATCTGCGCTTCGTCGTCGGGAATCAGGCGCGACTTGAAGGTGATGGGGTTCTTCAGCGCGCGCGTGAGCCAGTCGCGCAGCGCGGGCAGACCCTGGTCTTCGTAGACGCCGGTGGAGGCGCGGTCACTGACGGAGACGATGCCGATCCGCACCGCGTCGGCACTGCCAGGGCTGCTCGTGGGCGAGGTTGTCTCACTCATCGTCGTGGGCCTCATCCATGAAGGCGTCGCTCTCGTCTGCCGTACCCGCCAATTGCGCGCGCAGCAGCTGGAACAGTTCGCGGTAGGCCCGGCCCTGACGCGGGGCCTTGCCCTGCGAGACCGCGGCCTTGTCCGAGGGCACGGCGTCCTTGCGGGCCTGGCGTACCAGGGCGCGCAACTGTTGGCTATCGGTGCCGGGGAAATCGACCATCCACCGCGCCAGCGCAGTGTCATCGGCGATGAGCTGGTCACGCCATTGCTCAGCGGTGTGCAGCAGGGCGGTTTCCTGGGCGGAGGGCAGGTGCTGCTCGGCCAGTGCAGCGCGGGCGGCATCCAGGGTCGCAGGGGGGAGCTGGCGCATGAGCTTGCCGACGAATTGACTCTGGCGGCGCCGGCCCTCGAAATTCGTGATGCGCTGCAGTTCGGTCAGCGCGTCCAGCAGCTTGTCGGGCAGATCGAGCCGGTTCAGCAGGTCGGCGCGCAGCGTGAGCAGCGCCTCGCCGAGTTTCTGCAGCTCCGTGCTTTCGCGCTTGAGGTCGGTCCTGCTGACATCGACATCGCCCTTGAGTTCGCGCTTGAGTTCCAGATCCAGCTCGCTGCCTTCCGCGACGAACTGGCCTTTGACGTAATAACCTTTGGTGGGCTTGCGGGACATAAGCCGGAATCATAGCTGCGCCGAATCCCCGCCCGTGCCATTGCACACGATCCCGCTTTACTTGTCGGGTGGCGTGCAGAGGGCGAAAAGACATCGAAAGGGGGCGATCGGGGAGGGGGCTTGACGTTTTCCCGGTTTTTATTTAACCTAATGGTAAATTATCTAAAAGGTTAAATAATCCAGGTTCAATGCCCATGCCCGACGGACTCAGTCAGACCTTCGCCGCGCTTGCCGACCCGACGCGACGCGCCATCCTGGCGCAGCTCGCGCACGGGGACGCGAATGTCTCCGACCTCGCGCTGCCCTTCATGGACGCCATGAGCCTGCCCGCCGTCACCAAGCACCTCAAGGTGCTGGAGCGCGCCGGCCTGGTGCGCAAGACCCGCGCCGCGCAATGGCGCACTTGCTCCCTCAATCCGCAGCCCTTGAGGGAGGCCACGGACTGGATCGAGGAATACCGCCGCATGTGGGAGGCCAGTCTGGACCGCCTCGGCGATTACCTGAACGAGCTGCAGGCGTCGCAACAAGTGCCGCTGACCGAACTCGACAAGCCGAGACCAATCCCGAAACCCAAGCCCAAAGGAAAAGGAAAACGCCATGCAGGCAAAAGCCAATGAAATCCGCATCGTTCGTGTTTACGATGCGCCCGTGAAGCTGGTCTGGGAGGCCTGGACCGACCCCCAGCATGTGGCGAAATGGTGGGGGCCACGGGGCTTCACGCTGACCACGCACCATAAGGACTTCCGTGTTGGCGGTTACTGGCGCTACACCATGCACGGGCCTGAGGGCAAGGATTGGCCTAACTACACGCGTTACCTCGAAATCGAACCCCTCGTGAAGATGGTCTACGACCACGGCGCGAGTGACGAGAACGCGCCGGCTCTGTTTCGTGTCACGGTCACCTTCGCCGAAGTGCAGGGCAAGACGCAGATGGAGATGACGATGGCGTTGGCCACGGCCGAGGCTGCCGAACAGACGCGGCAGTTCATCAGGCAGGCGGGCGGCAACTCGACCTGGGACCGGCTGGCCGAGTACCTGGCCGAACATCCTGTCGATGGGCAAGGTGGGCGTGGCAAGCAGGTCTTTTTCATCAATCGCTCGTTCAACGCACCCATTACTCGCGTTTTCGAGATGTGGAGCAATCCCCAGCACCTTGCGAAGTGGATGGCCCCGAAGGGCGCGAGCATGACGATACGCGGTGAAATTGCGCCGGGCAAGAGCCTGTATTCCACGATGAAGGGTGAGCATGGGACCATGCATGGCCGCGCGACCTATCGCGAGGTCTCGCCCCGATCATGTCTGAGGTCCATGCAGCGCAAGCCCGCATCGTCTACGAACAGCAATTCACCGATGAACAGGGCAAGGTCGCGCGGCATCCCATGGCGCCGACCTGGCCCGAGACCATGCTCACGACAGTGACCTTCTCGGAAGAATGGTCGAACGAGACCCGCGTGACCATCGAGTGGGCACCTCTGGAAGCCAGCGAGGTCGAGATTCAGACCTTCGTCAATGCGCGTTCCGGCATGACCGGGGGCTGGACCGCCTCGCTCGACCAGTTGGAAGAGGCGCTGCTCGCCTGAAGGGGGATCTGGCCGTGGACTGTGGCGTTGGAGGAGGGGCAAGTATCATTGCCCGCCATGAATTCGATGACCACACCGCAAAGCGGCTTCAGCTACAGCCGCGCCACTTTCGAGAGCCTGGTGGACCAGGCCCTGGACCACGCCAAGAAACTTGGTGCCAGCGCCGCAGGTGCCGAAGTCTCCGAGGGCTGCGGCCTTTCGGTCTCGGTGCGCCAGGGCGAGCTGGAGAACGTCGAGCGCAACCGCGACAAGTCCCTGGGCGTCACGGTCTATCTGGGACAGCGGCGCGGCAATGCCAGCACCTCCGACTTCTCCCCCGCCGCGATCGCGCAGACCGTGCAGGCAGCCTACGATATCGCCCGCTTCACGGCCGAAGACCCGGTGGCGGGCCTGCCCGACGCGGACGACGTGGTGGGAGTGGCGGAGTCCGGGCGCGACCTGGACCTGTTCCACCCTTGGGCCGTCACGAGCGAGCAAGCCGCGGACATCGCGCGCGCCACCGAAGCCGCGGCCTTCAAGACCGACAAGCGCATCACCAATAGCGAAGGCGCCTCGGTGTCAGCGCAGCAGTCGCATTTCTTCAGCGCCCACCAGGCCATGGACGATGGCGCGCCCGGTTTTCGCGGGGGTTACGCCAGTTCGCGCCACACGGTCTCGGTCTCACCCATCGCCGGCCGTGGCGACGGCATGCAGCGTGACTACTGGTACAGCTCGCAGCGCCACCCGGACGAACTGGCCGCGCCCGAGGCCATTGGTCGTTACGCCGCCGAGCGTGCGCTCAGCCGCCTGAAAGCGCGCAAGATCAGCACGCGCGAAGTGCCGGTGCTGTTCGAGTCGCCGTTGGCCGCCGGTCTGCTGGGGGCCCTGGTGCAGGCGCTCAGTGGTGGCGCGCTCTACCGCAAGAGCAGTTTCCTGCTGGACTCTCTGGACCGGCAGGTCTTGCCCGAGCACATTGAATTGCTCGAAGATCCCTTCATTGCGCGCGGCAAGGGCAGCTCGCCCTTCGACGAGGAAGGCGTGCGCGTCAAGGCGCGCAAGGTCATCGAGGCTGGACGCGTGCAGGGGTACTTCCTGAGCAGCTACTCGGCGCGCAAGCTGGGCATGAAAACCACCGGCAACGCGGGCGGCTCGCACAACCTCACGCTGACGTCGCGCCTCACGCAGCCAGGTGACGACCTCGACGCCATGCTGCGCAAGCTCGGCACCGGGCTCTTCGTCACCGATCTCATGGGCCAGGGCGTGAACTACGTGACCGGTGACTACTCGCGTGGCGCTAGCGGCTATTGGGTGGAGAACGGCCGCATCGCCTACCCGGTTGAGGAAATCACCATCGCGGGCAATATGAAGGACATGCTGCTCGGCATCGAGGCCGTGGGCGCCGATGCCTACAACTACGGCGCCAAGACCGTGGGCTCCATTCTGTTGAACCGCTTGAAGGTCGCAGGGAGCTGAGGCGCCGCATGCTGCCGGTTGTCCATTCTGAACAGGCAGACTGGCACCGGCGGCCGCCCTTCGCCATCCGGCGCAGGTTGCCGTTTCGAGCGCTTGGCTTATTGGGAGTGCTCACGCTCGCTGCTTGTGTGGTCGTTCCTCGCACGACGACCTCGTACAACGAAGACTGTCAGATCGTCGAAAAGCACCTTAACTTGGGCATGAAGGTGCTTGTCGAGCCACCAAATAATTGCACAAGTGAGGGATGTATGTATGTTCTGGGCTTGTATGGAGGCGTCGCAGCCGGCTCTGCGGTTGTTTCCGGCAGCATCGTTCTGGTGGGCAATACCATCTACTGGCTGGAGGAGCAAGGCAAATGCGATTGGCCCGCCGCCGCAAAGCTGAAGAAGCTGCCGGAATCCTGGCGCGCGAGATTCTTGGCGTCCACACCTGAGACTCCACCGGTCGTCCCTGTCTCTGCGGAGACCCGGGAATGAGCTTGGCGCATGGCCCCAGTGCGCTGACTTGAAACCACCAGGGACGGCTGGCCAGGGTTCCGGTCTCATCGGGCGCCTTCCACGCAAAGAGGCCCCCCGTTTTCTGCCGGATGAAACTGTGCGAAGATGACCCGACATGTCGCGCGATTGACCATGTAACCAATGTATCTCGGGACTCGGCTGAGCTGCCGGCCCGTCTGTGGTCCATAAGGTCAACTGCTGCGTGCATGGAAGAGCACCGAGTTCCTGATCTGGGGCGACTGTTGAGAGGCGGGCATCTGTCGCGTCCCGATGGTGCGCGCTTGATGAGCGGGCGAGGTGCAAGGGGGAGACATGCACAAGACATCTGGGCCCATGTTCTGGTCCGTGACCGTTTTCTCAACCGGATGCATCGCCGCGGCTCTGACGTGGTCCATCCTGACGGCCGCGCAGGAGGCTGACATTGCGTCTCGGTTCGATGCCCTGACGCAGAGGGTGGTCGATCAGCTGAAGCAGCATCTGACCCTCTATCAGTATGGCCTCAGGGGCACGCGTGGCGCGGTGATTTCCGCGGGAACGAACGAGATCTCTCACGCCGCTTTTGTCCGCTACAGCCAATCGCGCGACATTGCCCTGGAGTTTCCTGGTTCTCACGGATTCGGATTCATACGCCGGGTGCCCCGCAAAGATGAGGCGGCGTTTCTGCGTCGGGCGCGCATCGACCACGGTCCGGATTTCCAGATCAAGGAGTTGGCGGCGCACGCGGATGACCGTTTGGTGATCTTGTACATCGAACCCTTGGCTCAAAACCGTGCCGCCCTGGGGCTGGACATCGGCTCGGAGCGGCGCCGCCGCAGTGCCGCTGTCGAAGCCATGCGCGAGAACCGCGCGACGCTTTCTCAACCCCTCACGCTGGTGCAGGCGTCGGGCAAGCAGGATCAGGGCTTCTTGTTCTTCCTGCCTGTGTATTCCGAGGACGTCCGGGCGAAAGCACCGGAAGATCGCATGCGATCGGCCGTCGGCCTGGCCTACACCCCCCTCGTCATCGGCGAGGTTCTGTCCCAGATGGACGTGCCCTGGCCTCAGCTGGCCCTGAATCTCTACGACGCTGAGGAGCTGGGCGGACCGAGGCGTTTTTTCGCGTCATCAGCCGTGGATGTGCCTGCGGCCGAAGGGTTGACCCGGACCGTCGCCCTGGAGCTGTATGGCCGGCGGTGGTTGGTCGAGGTCAGTGCGACCCCGGTGTTCATCGAGGCGATGGCGCTCAATTCGCCTCGTTACGTGGTTGGGCTGATCGTCGGCACTTCGGCACTCATCGCGGCGCTTCTGTATCTCTCCCTCGTGAACGGTCAGCGGCGTAGGCGGGCCTTGATCGAAGATGCCAGGCTGGCCGCGATCCTGGACGGGGCGAGCGACGCCATCATCGGCAAAGACTTGCAAGGACGCGTCACCAGCTGGAACCGCGCGGCGGCGGAGATATTTGGCTTTGCCTCCTGGGAAGCCGTGGGCAAGACACTGAGCGACCTCATCATTCCGGCCGACAGGCAGGACGAGGAGGTGTCGATCCTCGCGCGCATTGGTCGTGGAGAAACCGTGGGCTCTCTGCTCACCCGGCGGCTGAGGCGCGATGGAACCCCGATTGAGGTCATGGTCACGGCTTCGCCGGTCCGCGACGCCGACGGGCGCGTGGTGGGAACCGCCTCGACCGTCCATGACATGACAGACGAACTGATTGCGCGCAAACGCATCCTTGAGCTCAATGCTTCCCTTGAAGAGCAGGTCAAGGAGAGAACCGCCCGGCTAGCCGCCAGCGAGCGTTTTTTGCACTCCCTGATTGATGCCTTGCCGGGACTGGTCTCTTACTGGGACACTGACATGCGGTGCCGATATTCCAATCGAACCTATCAAAAATGGTTCGGCCGCTCCCCGGAAGAAATGAATGGCATCTCGCGCCAGGAGCTGATGGGTGAGGATTTGTTTCGTTTGAACGAACCCTACATCCAAGGCGCCCTTCGGGGCGAGCCTCAGGTCATGGAGCGCGCCGTGACCCTGCCCGATGGCAAGACGATACACACCCTGGCCAACTTCCTTCCTGTTTTCGAGGACGGCGTGGTGTGCGGTTACATCGTGGTTTCGACGGACGTCACCGTGCTCAAGCAGGCGGAGGAGGCGCTGGTCAAGGCCAAGCAGAAGGCCGAGGATGCGACCCAGGCCAAGAGCGATTTCCTGGCCAACATGAGCCACGAAATCCGAACGCCGATGAACGCGATCCTGGGCCTGTGTTATTTGCTCGAACAGCACCCGCTGTCCCCCACGTCCCGCGAAATGGTGCAGAAGATCCATGCAGCGGGCAAAACCTTGCTGACCATCATCAACGATGTGCTGGACTTCTCCAAGATTGAGGCGCAGCACATGGTGATCGAGCAGGTGCCATTCCGTCTCTCAGACGTCTTGGACAACTTGGCCAGCATCATGTCCGCGTCCCTCGGGAGCAAGCCACTGGAGCTCATCGTCGGCCCGCCACCGGAGGGCACGAACTTTCTGATGGGTGACCGGTTGCGCCTGGGGCAGGTGCTGGTCAATCTCGCGAGCAACGCGATCAAGTTCACCGGGCAAGGCGAGGTTGAGGTGCGCGTGGACCGCCTGTCGGATACGGTGGACGGTCGTGTCATTCTGCGTTTCAGCGTTCGGGACACCGGGATCGGAATTGCGCCAGACAAGCAAGAAATGATCTTTCACGCCTTCAGTCAGGCGGACACCTCCACCACCCGGAGTTTTGGAGGCACCGGCTTGGGGCTGGCGATCAGCAGGCATCTGGTGGCGCTCATGGGGGGGCGCTTGCAAGTGCACAGTGCGCCCGGTCAAGGAAGCCACTTTCATTTCGAACTGCAGTTCGAACTCAGCAACCCCGTGGACAGTGCCTTGCCGGACATGACGCACCTGCGGGTGCTGGTCGCGGATGACCATGAGGCAACGCGCAAGGTGCTGGTCGATATCGCGCACAGCCTTGGGTGGCATGCGGACGCCGTGGATACCGGGGAAGCGGCCGTGGCTCGCGCCACCGAGTCATTGGCGGACCCGTATGACTTGCTCTTGCTCGATTGGCACATGCCTGGCATGGATGGCCTGGTCGCTGCCGTGCAGATCCGGGAATTGAGTCAGAACGAGACGGCCCCCATCATCGTGATGGTCACCGCTTACGAGCGAGAGCGCCTTGCAAGCCAGGACGGGGCCAAGGCCACCGATGCCATCATCTGCAAGCCCATCACCAGTTCAGGCTTGTACAACGCGGTGCTGGAGGCTAGGCGGCATCGGGGTGAACTGCGTTCGGAGACGGCCCGCGTGACGACCGCAAGACGCTTGCGGGACGTGCGAATTCTGGTGGTCGACGACAGTGACATCAACCTTGACGTCGCGCGCAATATTCTGGCCGGGGAAGGCGCCGTGGTTGCGTCGGCGGAGGATGGCCACACGGCCCTGGCGATGCTCAGGGAGCAGCCCTATGCCTATGACATCGTGCTGATGGATATGCAGATGCCGGTCATGGACGGGTATGTCACGACCCGGCTGATCCGAAGCATCGATGCGCTGGCTCGGTTGCCGGTCATCGCCCTGACTGCGGGGGCATTTTCGACGCAACGGGCGCTGGCGCTGGAGGCCGGTGTTGACGATTTTGTCGCCAAGCCATTCGAGGTTGACCAGCTCGTCCAGGCGATCCTGAATCTGGTGCGTCGCCCTGGCATCGGGAGTTCCGGGATGCAGGCGGATGGCGGGCACGCGTTACCACCACCAAGCGTGCAGCGCGAAGTTCTGGAGCCGCAGGTGCGGGTCGTTCCAGCGTCGACGCAAATCCTGAACGTGGACCGCGCCCTGCGCGTGTGGGGTGAACCCGGCAATTTGCTCACGTATCTGCGCAAGTTCGCCGCCAGCCACCATGTGACGGCCCGCCGTCTGGCGGAGCTCTCGCCCGAGCCCGCGGCGGCCTTGGCCCACCAACTCAAAGGAGCGGCCGCGCAGCTTGGCTTGGAGCAACTGGCTGGCTTGGCTGGAAGGATGGAGATCCTGCTGCGGGATGGTGAGAACGCTCAGGAGGTCCTGATGGCGTTGCAAAACGCGATGGAGGCTGCGTTACTGGCCATTGCCACTTACAGTGCCGATATCCGCGCCGAGGAGGTGCCGACGCCAGCGGCGGACGGGTCGTTGCCCGGTGCGGGGCCGGGTGGCCTGGTCTCGGGATTGGCGCAACTCCGCGAGGCTTTGCGCTCGGACGATCCCGCCATGGTTGAGCCTGTGCTGGAGGCCCTGTCTGCTCAGATTCCCACAACCTACCTGAGCGCCCTGCGGGCGGCGCTCGCGGCTTACGACTTTCGCGGTGCGGAGGGGCTGGTTCGAGAGCTCGCCGCAGGTGTGAACACAGAAAAGGAAATCGAGCCATGAAGGTTGGTCCCATTCTCGCCGTCGACGACGAACCCTTGAATCTCGACGCGCTCCGTCAGGTGCTGAGTCGTGACTATCGGCTGGTGTATGCCCGCAACGGACAGGAAGCCTTGGTCGCCGCGGGCGCGCATCATCCAGCGTTGATCTTGCTGGACATCCAGATGCCGGACATGGACGGCTACAGCACCTGCCTAGCCCTCAAGCGCAATCCGGCGACCGCGCACATTCCCGTCATCTTCATCACCAGCATGGGGGATGTCTGGGATGAAGCCAAGGGATTCGAGTGCGGCGCAGTGGATTACATCGTCAAGCCCATCGCGCCCGCGACGACTCAGGCCCGAGTGAAAACCCATCTTTCACTGGTCCAGGCCAGTCAGCTGGAACAGAGCTACCACGACGCGATTTCCATGCTTGGCAAGGCGGGGCACTACAACGACAACGACACCGGAGTTCACATCTGGCGCATGGCCTCGTATGCCCGTGAATTGGCCCTCGCCATCGGTTGGAGTGAGGAAGCCTGTCGGAACCTTGAACTGGCCGCGCCGATGCACGACACCGGAAAAATCGGCATCCCCGGTGAGATTCTTCGCAAGCCCGGGAAGCTGGATGCGCAGGAGTGGGAAATCATGAAGACCCACACGCGCATCGGTTACGACATTCTGCGCATGAGCCACTCACCGGTCTTCGAGATCGCCGCGGAAGTGGCCCTGCGGCATCACGAGAAATGGGACGGCAGCGGCTATCCGGATGGCCTGTCCGGCGAGGGCATCCCCGAGTCGGCCCGCATCGTAGCCATCGCCGATGTTTTTGATGCGCTGTTGGTGCGACGGCCCTACAAGGAACCCTGGCCCATCGAGCGCGTGGTGGCATTCATGCGTCAGGGAGCAGGGAGCCATTTCGACCCGCGCTTGATCGAGAGTTTTCTCACCATCCTTCCAAGCATCATGAATTTGAAGGAAAACTGGGATGTTTTTGAAGTCACCCATGGGGCCATTCAGCCGGGCTGATACCGCAGTCTCGGAGATGGCCGGCCACACCACCATGCACCGTGCCAGTGCGCCGTGGGCATACTTCTCTGCCTGATTTCTGGCATGGTGTTTGCATGGTTGAGGGCACGGGAGCGGCCTCAGCGCTGCATCACCTCAATGGCTGGCTAGGGTTCCGGTTCGTGTCGCAGGATGCGGATGTCTGGTCCGAGAGCTGGCGACCTCGGTTCGAGGTTACACGGCGGGACAAAAGCCCGGGAGAGAAGCAAGGCCACAGTGCCGTGCTGCTCCCGCGCCGTGCTCTTTTGTCCATTCAACGCCACCTCTTACCGGAGTGCCATCATGAATCTGCGTCGCCTGTTCGGTGTTTCCGTGCTCGGTCTCGCCGCCTTGCTGGGTCTATCGGCCCATGCCGCACCCAAGAAAACCTTCGATGTCTGCTGGACCATCTACGCGGGCTGGATGCCCTGGGACTACGCCCAGGCTTCGGGCATCGTGAGCAAGTGGGCCAAGAAATACGGCATCGAGATCAAGGTCACGCAGCTCAACGACTACGTCGAGTCCATCAACCAGTACACCGCCGGCAAGTTCGATGGCTGCACCATGACGAACATGGATGCGCTGACGATTCCCGCCGCGGGCGGCGTGGACAGCACGGCCCTGATCGTGGGCGACTATTCCAGCGGCAATGACGGCATCGTGCTCAAGGGCGCGGGCAAGACGGTGAAAGACCTGAAGGGCCTGGACGTGAACCTGGTCGAGCTCTCCGTCTCGCACTACCTGCTGGCGCGCGGGCTGCAGAGCGCGGGTCTGTCCGAGAAGGACGTGAAGGTGGTCAACACCTCGGATGCCGACATCGTGGCCGCGTTCGCCACATCGCAAGTCAAGGCCGCCGTGGCCTGGAATCCGCAGCTCTCCGAAATCAAGGCCGCGCCTGGCACGTCCCTGGTGTTCGATTCGAGCAAGATCCCCGGCGAAATCCTGGACCTGATGGTGGTCAACACCCAGACGCTCAAGGACAACCCGGCGTTTGGCAAGGCGTTGACCGGGGCCTGGTACGAGGTGATGGCGCTGATGAAGGCCAAGAACGCGGCCGCGCTCACGCACATGGCCAAGGCCTCGGGCACGGACCTGCCGGGTTACGAGGCGCAGCTCAAGACCACCGCCATGTACTACACGGCCGCCGACGCGAGCAAGTTCACCACCAGCGCCGAGCTGCCGGCCATCATGAAGCGCGTCTCGCAGTTCTCCTTCGAGAAGGGTCTGCTGGGCGACGGCGCCAAGAGCGCGGACGCGATCGGCGTGGCGTTCCCCGGCGGCAAGGTCAATGGCAACGCCAAGAACGTGAAGCTGCGCTTCGACGCGACTTACATGCAACAGGCCGCCGAAGGCAAGCTCTGAGCACCGGACGCACCCGGCCGTTGACCGTGGCCGGGCCGACTCGCCGGATGGAACGCCGGCGGCTCCCTGCCCACGTTTGAAGGAAGGTCCCCATGCGATTCATCAACCGTCAACCCGGTCGAGGTGGGCGCTGGCTGCTGGCGCTGTTGCCGCTGATCCTGTTCGCGTTGGTCTACGGCATCGCCTCGGCGGCGCGCCTGACCGACAACCCGGACGACAAACTGCTGCCCGGCCTGACGCAGATGGTGAACGCCATGGCCCGCATGGCCTTCGAGGCCGACAAGCGCAGCGGCGAGTATCTGCTATGGAGCGACACCGCGGCCAGCCTGATCCGCCTGGGCCTGGGTCTGGGCATCGCGGCCTTGATGGGACTGGTGTTTGGCGTGGCGGCGGGCGTGTTCCCCCTGCTGCGCGCGCCCTTGTCGCCGATGATGACGGTGGTCTCCATGGTGCCGCCGCTGGCTGTGCTGCCCATCCTGTTCATCGTCTTTGGCCTGGATGAACTGTCCAAGGTCATGCTGATCGTGATTGGCGTCGCGCCCATCCTGGCGCGTGACCTGGAGCAGCGCGCGCGCGAGATCCCGCAGGAGCTGTTCGTGAAGGCCCAGACCCTGGGCGCCAACAGCTGGACGCTGGTCTTGCGCGTGGTGCTGCCGCAGCTGTTGTCTCGCCTGCTGGTGTCGCTGCGGCTGATGCTGGGCTCGGCCTGGCTGTTCCTGATCTCGGCGGAGGCGATTTCCGCGACGGCCGGCTTGGGCTACCGCATCTTCCTCGTACGCCGTTACCTGGCCATGGACGTGATCCTGCCCTACGTGGTCTGGATCACGCTGCTGGCCTGGTTGATGGATTGGGGCCTGCGCGGGCTCAACCGCTGGCTGTTTCCGTGGTCGGAAGGAGGTCGGACATGAGTACCTACCTCGACATCCGCAACGTCTGGCAGCGTTACGGCGAGCATGTAGTGCTCGAGGGCCTGAACCTCGCCGTGGACGAAGGCGAGTTCTGCACCCTGGTGGGCGCCTCAGGCTGCGGCAAGTCCACCTTTCTGCGCCTGCTGCTGGGGCAGGAGCGCCCCAGCAAGGGGCAGTTGCTGCTGCAGGAGCGACCTTTGTGTGACGAACCCGACGCTGACCGGGGCGTGGTGTTCCAACGCTATTCGGTGTTCCCGCACCTGACCGTGCTGGACAACGTGGCCCTGGGGCTGGAACTGCCGCGCGCGCGGCTGACCGGGCGACTGTGGGGCAAGGCCAAGAAAGAAGCGCGTGCGCAGGCCGCGCAGATGCTGGAGCGCGTGGGCCTGGGCGCCGCCTTGCGTCAGTACCCCAGCCAGCTGTCGGGCGGCATGCAGCAGCGCCTGGCCATCGCGCAGGCCTTGATCGCGCGCCCGCGCCTGCTGCTGCTGGACGAGCCCTTCGGCGCGCTCGACCCCGGCATCCGCAAGGACATGCATGCGCTGCTGCTGGACCTGTGGCGCGAAACGGGCTTGACGGTCTTCATGGTCACGCACGACCTGAGCGAGGGCTTTCACCTGGGCACGCGCCTGCTTGTCTTCGACAAGGTGCGCCACGACCCCCACGCGCCACTGGCCTACGGCGCGCGCATCACCTACGACATCCGGCTCAATGCCGACCGCAAGTCGGCCCGCGAGGCGATCGCCGCCTTGCCGCCGCATCTGCTGAACGAACATCGCCAGGAGGCTGAATGAACCTGAACCCTGAACCGCGCGACGAGGCATTGGCCCTGCGCGCCGAACTCTACGAGGAGACGGTGCCCGGAGGCGGCCACCTGTCTTTCGTGCTCCAGCGCGGCCAGACGCTGCGCCTCACCGACCTGACTGGCGGCGCCAACGTCAGCCTGATGCTGCTCAACGCCCACGCGCACAGCGAGCGCCTGAACCTGCCAGACACGCTCAAGGGCCAGCACACCGCCAAGCTCACCGCGGGTCATTGCCTGTACTCGGACATGGGCCGCGTGCTGGCCGCCATCACCGCCGACAGCTGCGGCTGGCACGACAGCCTGGGCGGCGTGCTGGACGCGGCCGAGGTGCGCGAGAAGTACGGCAGCGGTCGTTACCAGGAACTGCGCAATGGCTTCTTCCGCAATGGCGTGGACAACCTGCTGGTCGAAATGGGCAAGTGGAACCTGGACCTGCCCGACCTGCTGATGGTGCTCAACCTGTTCAGCAAGGTCACGGTCGATGCCGAGGGCGCTTTCCATTTCGTGTCCGACAACTCCCAGCCCGGCGACTACGTCGAGTTGTACGCGCCCATGGACACGCTGGTCGTGCTGACGGCCCTGCAACATCCGATGGACCCGAACCCGGAGTACGCGCCCCGCCCGGTGCGGCTCAACTGGCGCACCGACAAGGGCGGTGACCCGGCTGCGGCGTGCCGCGGCTCGCGTCCCGAGAACACACGCGCCTTCCACAACACCGAACGGCTTTTTCTGTGAGGAGCCTCGCATGACACTCACCGCCAGCACCCTGCGGGCCGAGCAGGCCCATTTCCGCCACGTCATTCCGGCCGGCGAACCCTATCTGTTCGAGGTGAAACGGGGCCAGACCCTGCGCATCCTCGACCTCGAGGGTAACCAGGCCGTGGACACCCTGTTCTACAGCGCGACCAACCCGCGCGAGCGTTATGACGCGCAGCGCACCCTGCGTCGACAAAACCGGGTCTACCTGAGCACCGGCACGGTGCTCTACTCCAACCGAGGCAATCCGCTGCTGACCATCGTGGCCGACACCTGCGGCCGCCACGACACCCTGGGCGGCGCCTGCGCGCAGGAGAGCAACAGCGTGCGTTACGCCCTGGGCAAGCGTTACATGCACAGCTGCCGCGACAACTTCCTCTGCGCCTGCCTGCACGACGGGCGCCTGGGCAAGCGCGACATCGGCGCCAACATCAACTTCTTCATGAACGTGCCCGTGACGCCCGAGGGTGGCCTGACCTTCGAAGACGGTATCTCCGCGCCCGGCAAGTACGTGGAACTGCGCGCCGAGATGGACGTGATCACCCTGATCTCCAACTGCCCGCAGCTCAACAACCCCTGCAATGGCTGGAACCCGACGCCGGCCGAGGTGCTGGTCTGGAATTGACCCGCCGCGAACGCGAGACCCTGACAGCAGTCTGCTCCCGCCATGGACGGCCATGGCGTGGTTTCACCAGCGCGGGACGGCCCGCCATCTTTCGAGAGTGACTCGAATGTTTGACAAACTGCTCATCGCCAACCGCGGCGCCATCGCCTGCCGCATCCTGCGCACGCTGCGCGCCTTGAATGTGCAGGGCGTGGCCGTGTATTCCGAGGCCGATGCGGCCAGCCTGCACATCCGGCAAGCCGACACCGCCATCAGCCTGGGCGAAGGCCCGGCAGCGCAAACCTACCTCGTGATCGAGAAGATCCTGGCCGCGGCCCGCGCCAGCGGCGCGCAGGCCATCCACCCGGGTTATGGTTTCCTGTCCGAGAACGCGGCCTTCGCCGAAGCCTGCGAGCAGGCGGGCATTGCGTTTGTCGGCCCCACACCCGAGCAACTGCGGCTCTTCGGCCTCAAGCACACCGCGCGCGCCATCGCCCGGCGGCAGGGCCTGCCCTTGCTTGAGGGCACGGAACTGCTGGACACGCTGGACGCGGCGCTGTCCGCCAGCCGCAAGGTGGGCTACCCCATCATGCTCAAGAGCACGGCGGGCGGCGGCGGCATCGGCATGCGGGTCTGCCGTTCCGCTTCCGAATTGCGCGAGGCCTACGAGGCCGTGCGCCGTCTGGGGCAGAACAACTTCAGCGACTCGGGCGTCTTCATCGAGCAGTACATCGAGCGCGCGCGCCACCTGGAGGTGCAGATCTTCGGCGACGGGTGGGGCGAGGTGATCGCGCTGGGCGTGCGCGACTGCTCGGTGCAGCGGCGCAACCAGAAGGTGCTGGAGGAAACCCCGGCGCCCAATTTGCCCGAGGGCATGGCGGAAGAACTCTGCGCCGCCGCCATCCGGCTCGGCAAGGCGGTGAACTACCGCGGCGCGGGCACGGTGGAGTTCGTCTACGACGACCAGGCGCGGCGCTTCTACTTCCTCGAGGTCAACACGCGCTTGCAAGTCGAGCATGGCGTGACCGAGCAGGTCTGGGGCGTGGACCTGGTGCGCTGGATGGTCGAACTTGCTGCCGGGGATCTGCCGCCTTTGCACGAATTGGCGCGGACGTTGCGGCCACGCGGCCATGCCATCCAGGCGCGGTTGTACGCCGAAGATCCGGGGCGCAACTTCCAGCCTTCGCCGGGCTTGCTGACCCAGGTCGAATTTCCCGAGGCCGACGGCCAGGCCCTGCGCATCGACACCTGGGTCGAGGCGGGCTGCGAGATCCCGCCCTTCTTCGACCCGATGGTGGCCAAGCTCATCACCTGGGCGGAAGGGCTCAATGCGCCGGATGCCCGTGAGCGCGCTCGAAGCGCCCTGGACGAGGCGCTGGCGCGCACGCAACTCTATGGCGTCGAGACCAACCGCGGTTACCTGCGCCAGATCCTCGCCGATGCGCCTTTTGCCACGGGCCAGCCCTGGACGCGTTGCCTCGAACAACTGGTCTACCGCGCCGACACGGTCGAGGTGATCGCCGGTGGCACCCAGACCACGGTCCAGGACTGGCCGGGCCGGGTCGGCTACTGGGCCGTGGGCGTGCCGCCTTCCGGACCCATGGACGATCGCGCGCTGCGCCTGGGCAACCGCCTGCTGGACAATGCACAGTCCGCGGCGGCGCTCGAAATCACCATGAACGGGCCCACACTGCGCTTTCACGCCGCGGCCGTGGTAGCGGTCACGGGCGCGGCCCTGAGCATCACGCTGGACGGCGAGGCACGGCCGATGGACACGGTGTTCGCCATTCCTGCCGGCGCCACGCTGCGCCTGGGCGGCATGGCCGGGGAGGGCGCGCGCAGCTACCTCTGTCTGCGCGGCGGCCTGGACCTGCCGGACTACCTGGGCAGCCAGAGCACCTTCACCCTGGGCCAGTTCGGCGGCCATGTGGGCCGGGCCTTGCGGGCCGGGGATGTGCTGCATCTGCATCCCTTGCGGGAACCCAGCGAGGGTGCGGCGCTGCCGCACGCGCTACGGACTTCGCTGCCCAGTGTGCGCACGCTGCGCGTGATCTACGGCCCGCACGGCGCGCCCGAGTACTTCCAGCCGGCCTACATCGACACTTTCTTCGCCGCCGAGTGGGAAGTGCACTTCAACTCCAGCCGCACCGGCGTGCGCCTGATCGGCCCCAAGCCCGAATGGGCGCGCGACAGCGGCGGCGAGGCCGGCCTGCACCCATCCAACATCCACGACAACCCCTACGCCGTGGGCGCGGTGGACTTCACGGGCGACATGCCCGTGATCCTGGGGCCGGACGGCCCCAGCCTCGGTGGCTTCGTCTGCCCGGTGACGGTGATCGAGGCCGACCTGTGGCAACTCGGCCAGCTCAAGGCCGGCGACAAGCTGCGCTTCGTGCCCGTGGACCTGTCCACGGCGCGTGCGCTGGCGGGGGCGTGGCGCGAGGAGGTGCGTGCCCTGCAGCCCTCGGCCCTGGAGTGGTCGCCCACGCCCGTCGAAGCGCATCGTTCCTCACCCATCGTGCTCGACCTCGGACAGGGCGAGCAGCGCCTCCTGGCGCGGCTGTCGGGCGACACCCATCTCCTGCTTGAAGTCGGTCCACCTGAGCTGGACCTGGTGCTGCGCTTCCGCGTTCACGCGCTGATGCAGACGCTCGAGGCGCGCCGCGCCGCGGGCAGCCTGCCGGGTGTGATCGACCTCACGCCGGGCATCCGCTCCTTGCAAGTCCACTACGACCCCACCCAACTGCCCCTGGCGCAACTGCTCCAGGATCTCGCGGGCTTGTGGGACAGCGTCTGCGCCGCGCGGGACTTGAAGGTGCCTTCGCGCATCGTGCACCTGCCCTTGTCCTGGGACGACCCGGCCTGCCAACTGGCCATCGAGAAGTACATGACCACGGTGCGCAAGGACGCGCCCTGGTGCCCGAGCAATCTGGAGTTCATCCGCCGCATCAATGACCTGAGCGGCCTCGACGAGGTGCGGCGCATTGTCTTCGAAGCCAGCTACCTGGTGCTGGGCCTGGGCGATGTGTACCTGGGCGCGCCGGTGGCCACGCCGCTGGACCCGCGCCACCGCCTGGTGACCACCAAGTACAACCCCGCGCGCACCTGGACGGCGGAAAATTCGGTGGGCATCGGCGGGGCCTACCTCTGCGTCTACGGCATGGAAGGGCCTGGCGGTTACCAGTTCGTGGGCCGCACCCTGCAGATGTGGAATCGCTACCGCTACATGCACGAGGACATGGCCGCCTTCGGTGGCCAGCCCTGGCTGCTGCGCTTCTTCGACCAGATCCGCTTCGAGCCGGTCAGCGCCGAGGAACTGTTGCGCATCCGCCGTGACTTTCCGCTGGGCCGTTATCCGCTGCGCATCGAGCAGACGGAGCTGGCCCTGGCCGATTACCAGGCCTTGCTTGCGCGCGAAGCCGAGGGCATCGCCGCCTTCCGCGCGCACCAACAGGCCGCATTCAATGCGGAGCGTGAACGCTGGATCGCCACCGGCCAAGCGCACTTCGAGAGCACGGAAGCGGCCGTGGAGGCAGCGGACGAGGCGCCGCTGGCGGCCGGTCAGGTGGGCGTGGAAAGCTTCATCGCGGGCAACCTCTGGCAGCTGCAAGTCAGCGTGGGCCAGGCCGTGCAGGCCGGCCAAGTGTTGGCCGTGCTGGAGTCCATGAAGATGGAAATCGCCCTGCAGGCGCCCTGCAAGGGCGTGGTGCGTGAGCTGCGTGTGCAGCCAGGCGCACCCGTGCGCGCGGGGCAGTACGTGGTGGTGCTGGAAGAGGCGTGAGGGAGGTCGCGCACCGGCATGGCGGGGTGTCGGGGCCGTGGAGTCCCGGTCGCCTATAGTCCCTGGCGCGCATTCGGTTTTGTTTCCTTGCGCGCATTTCCATGCACAACCAGGAGAACCCCATGCCCAAACTCCGGGTGGCCGCTTTCTCGGTCTCGCTTGATGGTTTTGGCGCCGGTGTCGACCAGAGTCTGGAGAACCCGCTCGGCGTGGGCGGCATGCGCTTGCACGAGTGGTTCTTCGGCACGACCACGTTCCAGGCGATGACCGGCGCCGCGGGTGGCGAAGCCCATGTCGATGATGCCTACGCGAAGCGCAGCTTCGATAACCTGGGCGCGTGGATCTTGGGGCGCCATATGTTCGGGCCGGTGCGTGGTCCTTGGCTGGATGATTCGTGGCGGGGCTGGTGGGGCGACAACCCGCCTTACCACGTCCCGGTCTTCGTGCTGACGCACCATGCCCGGCCGCCGCTGGAGATGAAGGGTGGCACGGTCTTCCATTTCATCACCGCAGGCATCCATGAGGCGCTGGCCCGTGCCCGCGAGGCGGCAGGTCCGCGCGATGTGCGCGTGGGCGGTGGTGTGGCGACGGTGCGGCAGTACCTGGAGGCGGGTCTGATCGACGAGATGCACCTGGCGATCACGCCGACCCTGTTGGGGCGCGGCGAGGCCTTGTTCGCCGGGATCGATCTGGTGGCGCAGGGGTTCCGCTGTATCGAGCAGGTCGGCACGCCGAAGGCCTTGCACGTCGTGCTGGCAAAAGACTGAGGCCGCGCCGCTTGCCTGCCTGTTTCAGCGTGAATTCAGGTGATCGGCGCCGGGTTGAACAGCACCAGGGAGTTGTGCAGCTTCCATTGCTCGGCCCAGGTCTTCTTGCCGCTGGCCACGTCGAGCAGCAAACGGAAGAGCTCCCAACCCGCTTCCTCGATCGTGAGCTCACCGTCGGCCACACGGCCGGCGTTCACGTCCATCAGGTCGTGCCAGCGCTTGGCGAGCTCGGTGCGCGTGGCCACCTTGATCACCGGGCATTCGGCCAAGCCATAGGGGGTGCCGCGGCCCGTGGTGAAGACGTGCAGGTTCATGCCTGCCGCGAGTTGCAGCGTGCCGCAGATGAAGTCGGAGGCGGGCGTGGCCGCGTAGACCAGGCCACGTTGCTCACGACTCAGCTTGCTGCCGGGCGAGAGCACGTGGGCGATGGGCGCCGTGCCGCTCTTGATGATGGAGCCCATGGCCTTCTCGACGATGTTCGACAGGCCGCCGGCCTTGTTGCCCGGCGTGGTGTTGGCGGCGCGGTCCACGCGACCGCGTTCCAGGTACTGGTCGTACCAGCCGAGTTCGCGCACGATTTCCTCGGCCACGGCCGGCGTGGCGGCGCGGCTGGTGAGCTGTTCCACCGCGTCGCGCACCTCGGTGTTCTCGCTGAACATGATGGTGGCACCCGCGCGCACCAGCAGATCGGCCATATAGCCCACGGCGGGGTTGGCCGTCACGCCGGAAAATGCATCGCTGCCCCCGCACTGCACGCCCACCACCAACTCGCTGGCCGGCACGGTCTCGCGGCGGCGCGCGTTCAGGCGTTCCAGATGCCTTTGGGCCGTGACCATGATGTCGTCGATCATGCTCATGAAGCCGATGTGCGCGCTGTCCTGCAGGCAGACCACGTCGAGCTTGTCGTCGATTTGTTCGCCTTGCTGACCCGCTTCCTGGATCGGGATGCCGCGGAAACTCCCGGGCGGCAGCAAGCGCTCGGGCTGCAGCTTCTCGCAACCCAGGCTGACCACCATCACCTCGCCGCCGAAGTTGGGGTTGAGGCTGATGTTGCGCAGCGTGCGGATCGGGATCGGTGCCTCGGGCGCGTCAATCGCCACGCCGCAGCCGTAGGTGTGCTCCAGGCCAACGACGCCATCGACGTTCGGGTACTTCGGCAGCAGTTCCTTGCGGATGCGTTCCACCGCCACGTCCACCACCCCGGCCACGCACTGCACCGTGGTCGTGATGGCCAGCAAGTTGCGCGTGCCGACCGAGCCGTCCGGGTTGCGGTAGCCCTCGAAGGTGTGGCCCGACAGGGGCTCGGGCGTGGGCCGCTTGACGGTGGCCATGGGCAGGCCTTGCAGTTCACGCGCGGCCGGCATGTCCAGCAGGCGCTCATGCACCCAACTGCCGGCCGGGATGTCGGCCTTGGCGTAGCCGATGGGCACACCGTAGCGCAGGATCGCCGTACCGACCGGAATGTCCACCAGCGCGACCTTGTGCGCCTGCGGTACCTTGTCGCGCAGCGTGAGGCCGGGGTACTCGGCGCCCAGCGCCGTGCCCGCAGGCAGGCCGCCTTCGTTGGCGACGATGGCCACGTTGTCCGTGGCCTGCATGCGGATGATGATGGGCGAGTTGCTCATGGCGTTCAATGGTGATCGACGATCTCGATCCAGTTCGGGCCCTGGCCCACGTTCATGCGCTGCGTTGCGTTGAGGCGGCCACTGTCAGGGTCTATCTTGTAGAGGGTGATGGCATGGGAGACCTGTCCGGCCGCGATCAGCCAGCGGCCGGAGCTGTCGATCTGGAAGCCGCGTGGCTGCTGTTCCGTGGTCTGGTGCCCGACCAGACTCAGTGCACCGCTGGCCGCATCCACCCGCCAGATGGCCAAGGTGCTGGAGGTGCGCTCGCAAGTGTAGAGGAAACGACCATCGGGCGTCAGGTGAAGGTCGGCGGCCCAGGCCTTGCCGGTGAAATCCGGCGGCAGGGTAGGCCAGTGCTGCTTGCGTCTGAGCTGGCCCCGGCCGGCGTCGACCTCGAGCAATTCCACCGTGGCATCCAGCTCGCCCAGCAGGTAGGCGTGGCGACCATTGGGGTGGAAGACCAGATGGCGCGGTCCACTGCCAGCGCGGGCCTCCATCGTGGGCGGATCGTTGGCGGTGAGCTGTCCACTGCCTGCGTCAAAACGCCACTGGAAAACCTGGTCCGTTCCAAGACTGGTGATGTAAACATGGCGGTTGGCCGCGTCGGGGATGGCTGCATGGGCATTCTTGCCATTGGGCACGATCTGAACAGCCGGTGCAGGCTGGCCGTCCGCCGCAATCGGCGACAGGCTGGCGCGGTTGCCGCCGTAAGACGCGGCGAAGAGCCATCGCCCGCTGTGGTCGGCGGCGATGTAGGCCATGCTGTCCGGCAGGGCAGCCCTGCCCAGCTCGCTGAGCCGGCCCGTGGCAGGGTCGATCGTGAAAGCCAGGACCGCATAAGGCTCCGAACGCAGCGCGGCGTACAGCACATGCCGCTGAGGACTCAGGGCCAGGGGCATCACCATGCCGCCCACGGGCAAGGTCTGCACCAGGCTCAAGCTGCCGTGCTCGCGGTCCAGGCGCAGCACGCTGATGTCCCGGCTGTCGGCATTGGACACGTAGACCGTGGCCGGTGTAGAGGGAGAAACGGACATGGTGATGCGAGGTTCGGTGCGCGGGGAATCAATCGGCCTTGATGCCCGCCGCCTTGATCACCTGAGCCCACTTGGCGACTTCTGCTTTCTGGTAGTCGGCGAGCTGGGCGGGTGTCATGGTGGACGGCACCATGCCAAAACTTTTCAGGCGTGCCTGAATGTCGGGTGTGGCGACGATCTTCATGATCTCCGCGTGCAGGCGATCCACGACCGCCTTGGGCGTGCCAGCGGGCGCGAACACGGCTTGCCAGGAACCCATGTCGAAACCCTTCTGACCGGCTTCGGCGATGGTCGGCACGTCCGGCAGGGACTCCAGGCGCTTGGCGCTGGTCACCGCGATGGGGCGCAGTTTGCCAGACTGGATGTGGGGGCCAACGATGAGCGTGGTGTCGAACATCATGTCCACCTGGCCGCCGATCACGTCCTGCACGGCCGGGCCGCTGCCTTTGTAGGGCACGTGCGTGAACTTCACGCCGGATTGGTAAGACAGCAGCTCCAGCGCCATGTGCGGGGACGTGCCGGTGCCCGGCGAGGCCGAGGACAGGCCGCCGTCTCGGGCCTTGCTGGCGGCCAGCACATCGTTCAACGTTTTGTAGGGGCTGGCGGCAGGCACCACCAGCACCAGCGGGCCTGAGCCCAGCATGGCCACGGGCATGAAGGACTTGATCGGGTCGTAGTCGATCTTGGCGTACAGGCTGACGTTGATCGCGTGCGAGCTGATGGTGCCGCCCAGAATCGTGTAGCCATCGGCGGGTGCGCGTGCCGCGATCGCAGAGCCCACGCTGCCGCCCGCGCCGCCCTTGTTGTCGATGACCACCGGTGTGCCCAGTGCCGTGCTCAAGGCCGGAGCGATCAGGCGCGCAAGCGTGTCCGTGTTGCCCCCGGGTGCGAAGGGCACCAGGTAGGTGATGGCTTTGCCGGTGGGCCAGCTGCCTTGCGCGGCGGCAGGCAGGGTGAAACAGGTGGCGCTCAGCAGCAGAGTACCGGCGCAGATGACGCGGTGGATCAGCGTACGACGTTGCATGAATGTCTCCTCGTTTGGACTTGGACAAAAGCGTGATGTTGTCACGCGTCAGAACCGTGATCTGCGCAAGACGAGGGCCGTATGTTTGTCCGTGCGCCTCGCCCGGCGGTTTCAGAAGCGCGGCTGGACGCCCGTGAACGTCGGGTCGTACTTTTTCATCTGCCTCAGGTCGTCGCGGTTGCGGATGCCGCAGCGCAGGTAATTGTCGTGCAGGCGGGCCAGGGCCTCGCGGTCGATCGTCACGCCCAGGCCGGGGCCGGTGGGCACACGCAGGCTGCCGTTCTCGAACTTCAGGCGGCCGCCGGTGACGATTTCCTCGTCCTGCCAGGGATAGTGCGTGTCGCAGGCGTAGGTCAGCAGCGGCACGCTGGCGCAGAGGTGGGTCATGGCCACCAGGCTGATGCCCAGGTGCGAATTGCTGTGCATGGACAGCCCCAGGTCGAAGGTGCGGCAGAGCATGGACAACTGCTGCGTGGCACGCAGGCCACCCCAGTAGTGGTGGTCACTGAGGACGATCTTGACGGGGCAGCCCATCTCGACATTGCGACGGAACTCGGCGAAGTCGGTCACCACCATGTTGGTGGCCAGGGGCACGTCGCATTCGCGCGCCACGGCGGCCATGCCGTCCAGGCGGGGCGCCGGGTCTTCGTAATACTCCAGCACGCCGCGCAACTGCTGCACGATCTTCAGGCTGGTTTCCACCGTCCAATTGCCGTTGGGGTCGATGCGCAGCGGCTTGCCCGGGAAGGCCGTCGCCAGCGCCAGGATGCCCGCAGCCTCCTGCTCGGGCGGCAGAGCGCCCGCCTTGAGCTTGATGCTCTGGAAACCGTACTGGTCGATCATGCGCCGCGCCTGGGCGACGAGCTGCTCGGGCGTGAGCGCTGCGCCCCAGGCATCAGGCGCATAAGGCTGCTCGATGTGTTCGGCGTACTTGTAGAACAGGTAGGCCGAGTAGGGCACGCGGTCGCGCGCCGCGCCGCCCAGCAAGTCCACCACGGGCGCGTTCGCCAACTGACCTTGCAGGTCCATCATCGCCACTTCAAAGGCGCTGATCACCTTGGCCACGGTCTTGGAGACATGCGTGCCTGGCGCCAGCGAGACCTGTTGCGTCAGGAACTCCGAGGTGGTTTGTTTCGGCGGCGTGACCAGCGCACGCACGCGCACTTCCATCTCATTGAGCGACCAGGGCGACAACCCCTGCAAGGCGGGCGCGGCCTTGGCCAAGGCCTCAAGCATGGGCAGATCGCCGTAGCTTTCGTTGATCCCCACCAGGCCCGAAGCCGTCTCGATCTCGATGATGGAGCGCAGCGCCCAGGGCTCGTGGATGCCCGCTGCGTTGAGCAGCGGTGGATCGCGGAAGGCGATGGGCGTGACGCGGACGTGCCGGATGGCGTGCGAGGTACTCATGGCGGGCGGGAAACGGGAGGGATGTCCAGGGTCACTTGATCAGCATGTGGGGCAGCCAGAGCGAGAAGGCTGGCACGTAGGTCACGAGCATCAGACAGAACGTGAGCGCGCCATAGAAGGGCAGGATGGATCGCATGACCTGCCCGACCGAGATCTCGCCGATTGCGCAGCCGACGAACTGTGTCACGCCCACTGGCGGGGTGTTCAGACCCAGCGCGCAGTTGATCAGCATCACGATGCCGAACTGCACCGGATCCATGCCGAACTGCACTGCGATGGGCAGGAAGATGGGCGTGCAGACCAGGATGGTGGCGGCCATGTCGAGGAAGGTGCCGAGCAGGAACAGCAGGATGTTGATCATCAGGAAGATCACCCAGGGCTCGCTGCTGATGCTCTGCATCAGCTCGCCGGTCTTCTGGGGTACTTCGTACAAGGCCATGAAGTAGCCGAAGGCCGAGGAGATGCCGATCAGCAGCAGCACCACCCCCGTGGTCTTGCAGGCTTTCGCGCAGGCCTTCATGAAGTCCTGCCACTTGAGTGAGCGGTACACCAGCGCAGTGACCAGCAAGGCCCACAGCACCGCCACCGAGGCCGATTCGGCGGGCGTGAAGATGCCCGAAAGAATGCCTGCCAGGATGATGACGACGATCAGCAGGCCGGGCGCAGCGGCCATCGCGGTGCGCAGCACTTCGCGCCAGCCGGGGAACTGGCCACGCGTGGCGTATCCGCGCTTGACCGCGACGTAATAGGCCGCGCCCAGGTTGCACAGCGTGAGCAGCAGCGCGGGTATGACACCGGCCAGGATCATGGCGAGCACGCTGACCGAGGCGATGCCCGTGGTGGCCAGCGTGAAGATGATGATGTTGTGCGAGGTCGGCATCAGCACGCCAACCAGAGCGGCGTGGGTGGTGACGTTGACCGCATAGTCGGCGTCGTAGCCTTCCTTTTTCATCAGCGGGATCATCACTGAACCCATGGCGGACACATCGGCCAAGGCCGAGCCCGACACGCCGCCGAACAGCGTGCAGCCGACGACGTTGCTCATGCCCAGGCCGCCGCGCACATGGCCCACGAGGCTGTTGGCGAAGCGCACGATGCGGTCGGCGATGCCGCCGTAGAGCATGAGTTCACCGGCGAACACGAAGAAGGGGATGGCCATGAAGGAGAAAACCTGCATGCCGCCAACCATCTTCTGGAAAACGACGGGCACCGGCACACCGGCGTAGAGCACGGTGGCCACGGAGGCCAGGCCAATCGAGAAAGCCACGGGCACGCCGATGAGCAGCAGGGCGAGGAAAGTGATGGAGAGTACGGCCAGTTCCATGATGGGTGTGCCTTGTCGCGGGAATTTGCGGTGAGAGAAAAGTCAGTGCCAGGCCGGAACGACTTCTTCGCCGCGCAGCAGAGCCAGGATGTGTTCGAAGGAGAACATCACGATGAGCACGCCGGCGATGACCAGCGCGAGGTAATCGAGACCCGCGGGCACGCCCAGCAGGGGATCGAGCTCGTCCCATTTGAGACGGGTCCAGAGCCAGCCGCTCGAGACCATGATGGCGCCGAACAGGGCGATGAGCGCGTGGATCAGAAGTTCCACCTTCAGGCGCATCGATTCGGGCAAGAGCGTGACCAGTGATTCCAGGCCGATGTGGCCCGCGTCACGCACACCCACGGCCACGGCCAGCGCAGTGATGTAGAGCACCAACTGCAGCGCCAGGGCCTCGGTCCAGGTGGGGGTGTCGTTGAAGACGTAGCGGCCGATCACCTGGGTCTGCACCGAGAGGATCAGCGCGAGCAGGCCCACGATGGCCAGCATCAGACTGATCTTGCTGAGGAAGGCACAGAATCGGGTGTAGAGGTGGGTGGCGGGCGGGCGATGGGGCGAGCCGGCGTTAGGCGTGAAGGTCATGGGAGCGTCGTCTGGAGGGACGTAAAGGGAAACAGGCGCACGTCCGGTGCGGCCGGGGCCGCAGGAACGTGCGCCTCTGGCGCGGAACTTACTTGGTGTCCTGCACGGCCTTCACCAGGCGCTGCAGATCAGGCGTGGTGATGAACTTGTCGTAGACGGGCTTCATGGCGTTCTGGAACTCGGCCTTCTTCACGTCCTTGACGAGCGTGGCGCCGGCCTTGGTCACGATGTCGATGGCCTTGGCGGTCTGCTCGTCCCACTTCTGGCGCTGGAATTTCACCGATTCCTTGGCCGTTTCACGGAACAGTGCCTGGTCAGCGGGCGACAGCTTGTCGAAGAAGGCCTTGGAGATCACCAGCATCTCGGGCGCCATGGAATGCTCGGTGTACGAGAAGTACTTGACCGCTTCGTAGTGCTTGAAGCCTTCGTACGAGGGTTCATTGTTCTCGGCGGCATCGATCACGCCGGTCTTGAGAGCGGTGTAGACCTCGGCGGTCGGCATGGGCGTGGCGTTGGCGCCCATGGCGTTGGCCACGGCCACCCACAGGTCGGAGGGCTGCACGCGGATCTTCATTCCCTTGACGTCGGCCAGGGTGCGCACCGGCTTCTTGGCGTAGATGGAGCGCGCACCGCTGTCGTAGAAGGCCAGGCCGACCAGACCCTGGTGCTCGCAGCCCTTGAGGATTTCCTCGCCGATCGGACCGTCCAGCGACTTGCGCATGTGCGAGATCGAACGGAACAGGAAGGGCATGGTGGGCACCAGGCTCTTGGGGCAGATGGAGTTCAGCGAGCTGATGTTGACGCGGTTCATCTCCAGTGCGCCGATCTTCACCTGGTCCAGGGTTTCCTTTTCGGAACCCAGGGCGCTCTTGTTGAAGACCTTGATCTTGTACTTGCCGCCGCTGCGCTTTTCCAGTTGCTCGCTCATATAGCGCACGGCAGCGACGGTGGGGTAGTCATCGCTGTTGTGCACGTCGGCCGAGCGCAGTTCGACGGCCGATGCGGCGCCAGCCAAGCCGATGGCGGCCAGCAGCGCGACGAGGGGGCGCAAGGATTTTTTCATGGTTGTCTCCTGGTTGGTTGTGTGTGGAGGGAAGGGGAAACTCAATTCTTGTCGAACGGGCCCTGCCTGACGAAGCCGCCACCATGGTGAATGAGGGCGTCGTCCTTCGGGTCAATCACGGGTTGGCGGGCCTCGACGGCGGCGCGGAAGCGTTCCGAGCTGTCCTGCGGGCGATAGCCGATGTGCCGGGCCTTGCTGTTGTCATACCAAGCGGTCGCGTTGTCGCTGATGCCGTAGATCACGCTGTGGCCGACCACGGGCGCGGTCAGCGATGACATCACCAGACGCTCCAGGTCGTCGTAGCTCATCCAGGTGCCCAGCATGCGGCGGTCGCGCGGTTCGGGGAAGGACGAGCCGATGCGCAGGGACACCGTCTCGATGCCATAGCGGTCCCAATAGAACTGGGCCAGGTTCTCGCCAAAGGCCTTGGACAGGCCGTAATAGCCGTCGGGTCGCATCGGCACATCGGTGCCGACCACCTGGTCCTGGCGGTAGAAGCCGGTGACGTGGTTGGAGCTGGCGAAGACGATGCGCCGGGCGCCGTGGCGGCGAGCGCCTTCGTAGACATGGTAAGTGCCGGTGATGTTGGCGGGCAGGATCTCTTCGAAGGAATGTTCCGTGGAGATACCGCCGAGGTGCACCACGGCGCTGACGCCTTCGAGCAGCTTGTCCACGGCGGCCTTGTCCTCCAGGGCCACGGGCATCACTTCCTCGCCGGACCCGGCCGCGCCCAGATCGGCAATGTCGGACAGGCGCAGCACGTCGCAATAGGCCTTGAGGCGGCGGCGCAGTTCCCGCCCCAGGCCGCCGGCGGCGCCGGTCAGCAACAGACGAGGAAAGCGCAAAGAGGTCGAATGGGCGGCGGACATGAGGGGAAGCGAGGGGCTGAGGCGGTTTGAAGCGCGGGATGGATCAGATAAAGTCGGAAGACAACTTGCAATTTGTTATCAGTTGTCGTACAACAATCTTCGTGCCTCGCAGAAGGCTTGTCAATGCCAAGTAACTCAGGGGAATCCCCAGTGCCCACCGCTTTTCGTCGTCGTCCTCGCACCCTGGCTTTGGAGCTGGTGGAGTCATTGGGCGACCGCATCCGGGATGGCCGCATCGCTTCTGGCGACAAGCTGCCGACCGAGGCGGCCATCATGGCCGAGTTCGGCGTCAGCCGCACCGTGGTGCGCGAGGCCATTTCCAAGATGCAGGCCGCGGGGCTGGTGGAGACGCGCCACGGCATAGGCACGTTCGTGGTCGGCCTGGGTGACGGCGCGGCCTTTCGCATCGCGCCTGAACACCTGGGCACGCTGCGCGACGTGATCGCTGTGCTCGAGCTGCGCATCGGCATCGAAACCGAGGCCGCGGCCCTGGCGGCCACCCGCCGCACCCAGCGCAATCTGGAGGAAATGCGGACCTCGCTGGACGCTTTCTCGGCGGCGCTGGTCGAGGGGCGCGACGCCGTGGGGCCGGATTTCCAGTTCCATCTTGAAATCGCGCGCGCCACGCAGAACCCACACTTCGCCGACTTCATGGGCACCCTGGGCACCATGATCATTCCGCGTGCCCGTCTGGGCGCGGGGGAAGACGCGCAGGAGGAGGCTTTGCGCTACCTGCAGCGCGCCAACGGCGAGCACGAAAACATCTACGACGCCATCGTCAGTCAGGATCCGGAGGCTGCCCGGGCCGCCATGCGCACGCATCTGGCCAACAGTCGGGAGCGCCGCCGCCGCGCCGCGCTGCTGTCCGGGGAATTCGGCAGCAAATAAGAAAAAGACCGGGCGCCCGCCCGTGCTTGGATGGCAAGGCGGGGTGCTCAAGGGTTTGCCTGAGGTTGACAGACGGTGTTCATGTTGTACGATGACTGATAAGTTGTGCCGTCGAAGCACGCCATGTATCCATTCACCCGTCCCATTCAGACAGATCTCAGGAGTCCCATGAATCCGCAAGAACTCAAATCCATCATGTCTCACGGCCTGTTGTCGTTCCCGATCACGGACTTCGACGAGCAGGGTGAGTTCCGTCCCAAGACCTACATCGAGCGCCTGGAATGGCTGGCCCCGTACGGCGCGAGCGCGCTGTTTGCCGCGGGTGGCACGGGTGAATATTTCTCGCTGTCCGGCCCCGAGTACGGCCAGGTCATCAAGACCGCCGTGGACACCTGCCGCGGCAAGGTGCCGATCATTGCTGGTGCCGGCGGTCCGACCCGCACCGCCATTGCCCACGCACAGGAAGCCGAGCGCCTGGGCGCGCACGGCATCCTGCTGTTGCCACACTACCTGACCGAAGCTGGGCAGGAGGGGTTGATCGCCCACGTGGAGGCTGTCTGCAAGAGCGTGAAGTTCGGCGTCATCGTTTACAACCGCGACCGCACCCGGCTGACGCCTAACTCGCTGGCCGTCCTGGCCGAGCGCTGCCCCAACCTGGTCGGCTTCAAGGACGGCGTGGGCAACATCGAGATCATGTCGTCCATCTATATGAAGATGGGTGACCGCTTCGCCTACCTGGGCGGCCTGCCGACCGCGGAAGTCTATGCCGCGGCCTATAAGGCGCTGGGCACGCCGGTGTATTCGTCAGCGGTCTTCAATTTCATCCCCAAGACCGCGATGGAGTTCTACCAGGCTGTGGCCGCCAACGACATGGCGACCCAGCATCGCCTGCTGAAGGAATTCTTCATGCCTTACCTGAACATTCGCAATCGTGTCGAAGGGTATGGCGTGAGCATCATCAAGGCCGGCGCCAAGATCGTGGGCCATGACGGCGGCCCCGTGCGCGCGCCCTTGACCGACCTCAAGCCGGCCGAAATGGAAGAACTCGCCGCGCTCATCAAGAAGCTGGGCCCGCAGTGATGGACTGAAGCGTTTCCAAGCAAATGTCGGAAAACAAAATACAAAAGCCCGACGGCAGAAGCTGGAAAGTAAAAAGCCGAATGGCAAAAGGAGACAAGACATGATGAAGAAACGTGCATTCATGCTCGCTGCGGCCAGCATGCTGGCCCTGGTGGGTGGCGCTCTTGCGCCGGCCCAGGCCGCCGATTACCCCAGCAAGGCGATCCGCATCGTCGTGCCGTTCCCTGCCGGGGGCACGTCCGACGTGCTGGCGCGACTGATCGGCAGCAAGATGAGCGACAAGCTCGGCCAACCCGTGATCGTCGAAAACCGCCCGGGCAGTGCTGGCAACCTGGGCGCTGACCTGGTGGCCAAGTCGCCGGCTGATGGCTACACCTTCGTGCTGATGGACGTGGGCAACCTGACCATCAGCCCTGCGCTCTACAAGCTGCCTTTTGATGTGCTGCGGGATTTTGCGCCGGTGGCCATGGTCGGGTATTCGCCGCACCTGCTGGTCGTGAGCACCCAGGTGCCGGCCGACAACCTCGCCGACTTTGTCAAGTACGCCAAGGCCAATCCGGGCAAGTTGAACTACGCGGCGGCGGCCGGCATGGGCAGCGCCACCCATCTCGCCGGCGTGCAGTTCGCCCGCCGCCAGGGCATCGACTGGAGCTACGTGCCCTACAAGGGCGGCGCGCAAGCCATGACCGACCTGGTCGGTGGGCACATGGACGTGACCTTCAATGGCATGGTCGCCACCTACCCGCACGTCAAGTCCGGCAAGCTCAAGCTGCTGGCGGTGTCCAGCGCCAAGCGCTGGAGCGAGCTACCCAACGTGCCGGCCGTGGCCGAGAGCCTGCCCGGTTTCCTGACCGGCAGCTGGCAGGGGCTGCTGGCACCGGCGGGCACGCCGCCAGCCGTGATCCGCGCGGTGCACGAAGAAGTGCTGCGCGTCACGGCCTTGCCCGAGATCCGCGACAAGCTTCAGACTCTGGGCTTCGAACCCTCGCAGATGAGCCCCGCCGAGTTCGGCGCTTGGCTCAAGGCCGAAATCCCGGCCATGGCCAAGATCGTGAGTGACGAAAAAATCACCGTGGAATAAACCCGCCCGAGAGGCATCACAGGAGACAGAGATGAAAAAAACCTTGCTGACCTTCCTGCTGGCGATCAGCGCCAGCTTCGGGGCCTGGGCCTGGCCGGACAAGCCGGTCACCCTGCTCGTGCCTTTCCCGCCGGGGGGCTCGACCGACCTGATCGCGCGCACGCTCGCGGCCAAGTTGCAGGAGAAACTGGGGGGTACTTTTGTCGTGGACAACAAGGCAGGTGCAACGGGCACCATTGGCGCGGCCCAGGTGGCACGGGCCGCGCCGGACGGGTACACGATCCTCGTGGCCTCGCTTGGCCCCTACGTGATCGCCCCGCATCTGCTGACCAAGGTGCCTTACGACGCGCTCAAGGACTTCGACTACATCACCGTCGCCGTGCAAGCCCCCAATGTGCTCGTGGTGCCAGAGGCTTCGCCGCACAATTCCTTGAAGGACGTGCTGGCCTATCTGCGCGCCAATCCCGACAAGATGACCTTCGCGTCGTCTGGCAGCGGCAGCAGCGATCATCTGACCGCCGAACTCTTCTGGCAGCAGACCAAGACCTCGGGCGTGCATGTGCCCTACAAGGGCGGTGGTCCGGTGATGACCGATCTGCTCGGCGCCCAGGTGGACTCGTCCTTCATGAACATCAACACCGCCATGCCGCAGATCAAGGCCGGCAAGCTCAAGGCCCTGGCCATCACCAGCGCCAAGCGCTCGCCGCTGCTGCCCGACGTCCCCACCCTGGAGGAATCGGGCATCAAGGACGCCAACGTCTACTCCTGGCAAGCCGTGGCCGCGCCCAAGGGCCTGCCCGCCGCCATCAAGACCAAGTTGCACGCAGCCATTGTCGCGGCGCTGAACGAGCCCGACGTCAAGCCCAAGCTGCTTGAGCTGGGCTTCGAAATCGTGGGCAACACGCCCGCGCAGTTCACCGCCTACCAGGCCGCCGAATTCGCGCGCTGGAAGAAGCTGATCGCGGATCGCAACATCACGGCCAACTGAGTTTTCCCTTACGCAACCTGCGACCTCACCCCCCGCCTTCATTTTCGAAGGCTCTGATTGTTTTTCTCGACCCCATGTCCAAGCATTCCACTCCCGTCATCACCGCATTGCGCGCCGTGCCCGTCGCCGGGCAGGACAGCATGTTGCTCAACCTGTCGGGCGCGCACGCCCCGTACTTCACGCGCAACTTGCTGATCTTGCGCGACAGTGCGGGCCGCACGGGCGTGGGCGAGGTGCCGGGGGGCGAGAAGATCCGTCTGACCTTGGAAGATGCCGCGGAATTGGTGGTCGGCAAGCCTTTGGGCGAAGTGCAGGCGGTGCTCAATGCCATGCACGCCCGCTTCGCTGACCGCGACGTGGGCGGGCGAGGTCTGCAGACCTTCGACCTGCGCACCACCATCCATGCGGTGACGGCGGTGGAAAGCGCCATGCTGGACCTGTTGGGGCAGCACCTGAACGTGCCCCTGGCCGCCTTGCTGGGCGAGGGCCAGCAGCGCGCCTCGGTGGAGATGCTGGGTTATCTGTTCTTCATTGGTGACCGGGGCAAGACCGATCTGCCTTACCGCGACGAAGCGGGTTCCGACGACACTTGGTTTCGCCTGCGCAACCAGGTTGCCATGACGCCCGAATCCGTGGTGCGACTGGCCGAGGCCGCGCATGCCAAGTACGGCTTCAACGATTTCAAGCTCAAGGGGGGCGTGCTGCGTGGCGACGAAGAGGTTGACGCCGTGATCGCCTTGCACGAGCGCTTCCCGCAGGCCCGCGTGACGCTGGACCCCAATGGCGGCTGGCTGCTCAAGGATGCGATCCGTCTGGGCCAACGCATGCGCGGCGTGGTGGCCTACGCCGAAGACCCCTGCGGCGCGGAAGAAGGCTTCAGCGGCCGTGAAGTGATGGCCGAGTTCCGCCGTGCCACGGGTCTGCCCACGGCAACCAACATGGTCGCCACCGACTGGCGGCAGATGACGCATGCGCTCTCGCTGCAAAGTGTTGATATTCCCTTGGCCGACCCCCATTTCTGGACCATGGCCGGCTCCGTGCGCGTGGCCCAGACCTGCCGCGATTGGGGCCTGACCTGGGGTTCGCATTCCAACAACCACTTCGACGTTTCACTCGCCATGTTCACGCACGTGGCCGCAGCCGCGCCCGGCAAGGTCACCGCCATCGACACGCACTGGATCTGGCAGGATGGCCAGCACCTGACGAAGGAACCGCTGCGCATCGTCAATGGCCATGTGCGGGTGCCGTCCCGGCCGGGCCTGGGCGTGGAGCTGGACATGGTCGAGGTCGAGAAAGCCCACCAGCTCTATCTGCAGCATGGTCTGGGCGCGCGCGACGACGCCATGGCCATGCAATACCTGATCCCCGGCTGGAAGTTCGACAATAAGCGTCCCTGTCTGGTTCGTTGACCCCGATGCCCATCCCTGCGGCGTGACCGCCGTGTTTTTCCTGGATCCCCTCATGAGCACCACTTTCTCCTCTTTCAACGCGCGCACCGGCGAGGTGCTGTCCAGCCTGAACGCCTCCACGGCGCAGGACATCGACGCGGCCTGCCACGCCGCCGCCGCCGCCTTCCCGCTCTGGCAGGCCAGCAGCGGCGCGCAACGCGCCACTTTGCTGCGGGCCCTGGCCCAGGGTTTGGAGACCGAGCGCGAGGCCCTGGTGGCGCTGGCCGACCAGGAAACCGCGCTTGGACTGCCGCGCCTGTCGGGTGAACTGGATCGCACGGCCTTCCAATTGCGCCGCTTCGCCGACATCGCGGAGCGTGGCGTGCCCTTCGAGTTCGTCGACGACCCCGCCGTGGCCGGCGCCCCACCCGCAGGCCATCCCGCCATGCAGCGTTGGAGCGTGCCGCTGGGTCCGGTGGCCATGTACGCGGCCAGCAACTTTCCTTTTGCCTTCTCGGTGCTGGGGGGCGACACCGCTTCGGCGCTGGCGGCCGGCTGCCCGGTAGTGATCAAGGCGCATCCGGGACATCCGCGGCTCTCGCGCCAGGTTTTTGACATCATCCAGCGCACCTTGAGCGCGCAGAGCCTGCCCGCCGGTCTGGTGGGCATGGTGCAGGGCATCAGCAACGAGGTGGGCGTGCAATTGGTGCGCCACCCCGCCATCGCGGCGGCGGCCTTCACGGGCTCGACACGTGGCGGTGCTGCCCTGTCCGCCGAGGCCGCGGCGCGTCCGCGTCCCATCCCTTTCTACGGTGAATTGGGTTCCATCAACCCGGTGTTGGCCTTGCCGGCCGAACTCAAGGCCAAAGGCGCGGATCTGGCGACGGCCCTCGCGGGTTCCATCGCTCTGGGCAGCGGCCAGTTCTGCACCAACCCCGGCGTGATCGTGCTGATCGATGCGCTGCTGCCCGATGCGAAGGCGGTGAATGACGCTTTTGTCGCGCAACTGGCCCAGGCCTTGGGAGGACAGAAGCCGCACGCCATGCTGACGCAGGGCATGCGCAAGAACTTCGCGGCCGGTGTGGACCATTGGGCCGAGGCGGGTGCGGCGCTCGTGCTGCACCAGCCGGCGCCGCTGGACCAACCGCCGCATCCGGAGCTGGCGCAGGTGAGCGCCGCCCAGTTCATCGCCAAGTCTGTGCTGCGCGAAGAAGTCTTCGGCCCGAGCAGTCTGGTGGTGCGGGCAGCCAGCGTGGCCGAGGCCCTGCAGGTCTTGCAGGCCGTGGGTGGCACTTTGACCGTGACGGTTTGGGGCGCGCAGGAGGGCAGCGCCGAGGTGCAAAGCCTGGTGCGGGGCGCGATGGCCATCGCGGGGCGTGTGCTCTTCGCGGGCGTGCCGACTGGCGTGGCGGTGACGGCGGCGCAGCAGCATGGTGGCCCCTGGCCCAGCAGCAGCCGGCCCGAAAGCACCTCGGTGGGGGATGCGGCGCTGGCGCGTTTCCTGCGCCCGGTCGCGCTGCAGGATGCGCCGGCCTGGCTGACGTCGCGTCAGGGCCGGCCGCTCTGAGCAGGCGGCGCCCGCCGCAGCGCTTGCCACTGCCGCCACCGCAAGGGTGGCGGGCTTTTTCCGATCCGGCCACCGACAGATGCAGTGGCCGTTTCTTTTGCCCTGGGGCAGGTCAGGGCAGGGCGGGCTTAGCCGGCGAGCGCGGCCTTCACGGCGGCGCTGACCTGGCCCATTTCGGCCTTGCCGGCGAGCTTGGCTTTCACCGCGCCCATGACCTTGCCCATGTCGCCGGGTCCCTTGGCGCCCAGTTCCGCGACGATGGCCTTGACTTCGGCCAGGATCTCCTCGGGGGACAGGCGCGCGGGCAGGTAGACCTGCAGCACCGTCACCTCGGCCTTTTCCTTGTCCGCCAGGTCCTGCCGGCCGGCCTTCTCGAAGGCCTCGATGCTGTCCTTGCGCTGCTTGAGCAGCTTGTCCACCACGCCAACGACCGCCATGTCGTCCAGGGTGATGCGCTCATCGACTTCCTTCTGCTTGATGGCGGCCGTCAGCAAGCGGATGGTGCCCAGGCGCTCCATGTCCTTGGCGCGCATGGCGGTCTTCATGTCTTCGGTGATCTGGTCCTTGAGGCTCATGGCCGTCTCCGTCAAAAAAGGGGAAGCCGAAAAAACAAAACCCACGCCAAGCGTCCCCGGCGCGGGTTCCACGGGACTGAAAGCCGAATGGCCCTCAGACCTGCCGTACCGAATCAATACAGCTTCTTGGGCAGCTGCATCGAGCGGATGCGCTTGTAGTTGCGCTTGACGGCGGCAGCCTTCTTGCGCTTGCGCTCGGCGGTGGGCTTTTCATAGAACTCGCGGGCGCGCAGGTCGGTCAGCAGGCCCAGCTTTTCAATGGTGCGCTTGAAGCGGCGCAGGGCCACGTCAAACGGTTCGTTTTCTTTGACACGGATGGTGGTCATTCAATCGTTCCGAAATGTGCGGTCAGCGGGATGACAGGAGATCGGGCCTGTCAGCCATGCACCGCGAATAGTCCCCGTCTGTGGTCTGTAACTAGTATTGGCCGACGGGGTTATGCCAGCAAAGCCGTCAATTATAGCTGTTTTGCCATGCGTCACAAGTTGGCGTGGGCTAGCCCTCTGGTCAAGTTAAGCGTCTTGCCGCAGTCCTGGAATCGCCACTCCTCGGACAAAGGAGTGCACGGGGGCTTGGACTCGTCGCACGTCTGCTTCAGCGCGGTGTGGGAACTAGGGCCATGGCGCAGGCATGGGCGCTGGCCCAGGCCCACTGGAAGTTGTAGCCGCCCAGCCAGCCCGTGACGTCCACCACCTCACCGATGAAATACAGACCTGGCTGCGCGCGCGCTTCCAGAGTCTGGCTGCTGAGTTCCCGTGTGTCCACGCCACCCGCCGTGACCTCGGCCTTGGCATACCCTTCGCTGCCAGTGGGCGTCAGCATCCAACGCGTCAGCCGTTCGGCCAGGGCGGCGAGCGCCTTGTCACTGGTATCCGCCACCGGTCGCTGCCAGGCCGGGTCCTGCGCGGTCCAGGCTTCGGCCAGGCGGGTGGGCAGCAGGGCGGCCAGTTCCGTGACGAGCAGCTTGCGTGACTGTTGCTTGGCTTCGACCAAGTGGGCGCCGATGTTCTGTCCCGGCAGCAGGTCGACGCGCAGGGGCGTGCCGGTCTGCCAGTAGCTGGAGATCTGCAGCACTGCGGGACCCGAAAGCCCCCGGTGGGTGAACAGCAGATCTTCCAGGAAGGCCGTGCCTTGCGGGCGCCCCTTGCCACCGGGCCGCTTCAGGGGACCGTTCGCGCGCTCGGGCTCGGCCTCGGGGACAGGGGGGGCGACCTCGATTCGCACCGGCAGAGCCAGGCCCGCCAAACCGGCGTAAGGGCCCCAGGCCGCGCCGTCGAAGGTCAGCGGTACCAGGGCCGGACGCGGCACGACGATATTCAGTCCGAATTGCCGGGCCAGGCGATGGCCAAAGTCCGTCGCGCCGACCTTGGGGATGGACAGGCCCCCGGTGGCGACCACGAGGGAGTGGCATTGCACCGGGCCGCGCTCGGTGTCGAGCTCGTAAACAGGCGCGTGTGTGTCGCCGGTTCTGTGTCGCACGGCCTGCACAGCGCAGGGTTGCCAGTGCGTCACGCCCCCCGCCGCGCATTCGCGCAGCAGCAATTGGATGATGTCGTCGGCCGAGCGGTCGCAAAAAAGCTGACCTTTGTGTTTTTCGTGCCAGGGTATACCCGCGTCTTGAAGCAGCGCGATGAAGTCCGCAGGGGTGTAACGCGCCAGCGCCGAGCGGCAGAAATCCGGGTTTGCACCGAGGTAGTGCTTGTGCGGCGCGCGCGGGTCCAGATCACGGTTGGTGAAGTTGCAACGCCCACCGCCGGAGATGCGGATCTTCTCGGCCACCTTGGCGGCATGGTCGATCAACAGGACCTTGAGGCCGCGTTGTCCGGCCACACCCGCGCAAAACAGGCCGGCCGCGCCCGCCCCGATTACCACCACATCGAACTGCTGCATGGGGCCGCAGTGTAAGTGCCGCGCACCTTCCTTCGGTGTAACCGTCAATCTGCTTGCCATCGGCGATTGATTTGTCTCATGCTCCAGCACCCGGCTTGGCATACACCTTGATGTATTCTTTTTGGCCCCAAAACGCGCGAGTCGATCGGGGCATGGGCAAGGGAATCGGGACAGAAGAAAGGTCTGGACAAGATGGCTGCAGAGAAAGCATTGGTCCCCGTGAACATCACGGGGATCCGGGAGGGTGAGCCCTTGCCCTTTCACCTACGCAATGAAGACGGCCAGATCCTGGCTTACCGCGGTCAGTTGGCGCAACGCGACGTCCTGGAACGTCTGGTTTTTCGTGGACGACAGCTGTTCATCGACGCGGCGGAAGACCATGCCGGCGCCTGGGATGACTCGGGAGGTGATGGCCACATCCTGCGGCCGCGCGGTCAGAACTGGTACGACTATCAAGAGGAAGCCAATGTTCTGCTGCGTCTGCCGGACGACCCCCGATTTCTGCCGCGCTTGATCCGCTTTCACGACCACCTGCGTGAACTGGCCATCGCCAACCCCGACGCGGCCTTGCTGGCCCTGTTCTACCTGTCGACCATCGAGGTGCGTTTCTACAGCGCGACGCACGCCATGCTGGTCAGCGTCATGTGCGGACTGGCGGCGCGCAACGTACTGAGCTGGCCCGAGGAGAAGGAGCGCACGCTGAGCCTGGCGGCCCTGTCCATGAACGTCGGCATGACGGATCTGCAGGACACGCTGGCGCGTCAGACCACGGTGCTGACGCCTGAGCAGAAGATCCACGTCTCGAACCACGCCTCGCGCTCCATGAGCCAGTTGCATCGGGCGGGCGTGACCGACCCTGACTGGCTGGAAGCCGTGCGCCTGCACCATGCTTCGTTCGCCGGTGGCCTGGGCAACGAAGTGCCCTGGGCGGAACGCATGGCCCACCTGATTCAGCGGGCGGATTCCTTCGGTGCGCGCCGCGCTCCCCGCGCCACGCGCGCGCCCCTGGTCGCGGCGCGGGCCATGCAGGCCATCTACTTCGATGAAAACAAGCAGATCGACCCGGCGGGCGCGGCCTTGATCAAGGCCGTGGGCATTCACACACCGGGCTCTTTCGTGCAGTTGGAGACCGGGGAAGTGGCCATCGTGGTCAAGCGGGGGCAGATCACGACCACGCCCAAGGTGCTGGTCCTGGTCAACTCTGATGGCATTGCCCTCTCGCGTTTCATCGTGCGCGACACCGCGCTGCCGGGCTTGCGTGTGGCGCGAGCGCTTGAGCGCAGCGAGGTGAAAGTCAGCATCAATCTCGAACGAATTCTTGGATTCGCCTGAGCCCGCGCGGGTTTGGGCCAGGCCCTAAACTGCGGGCCATGTCCGATCTTCCCCTTCCGTCCCCGCTCGCGCCCGCCACGCTCATCCTCGGCATCGAATCCTCCTGCGACGAGACCGGCGTGGCCCTGGTCGAGACCCGTGGCCAGAACGCGCCCCAGCTGCTGGCCCATGCCTTGCACAGCCAGATCGCCATGCACCAGGCCTACGGTGGCGTGGTGCCTGAGCTGGCCAGCCGTGATCACATCCGGCGCGTGCTGCCGCTGACGGACCAAGTGATGCGTGAGGCCGGCCGCGCGCTGGCCGATATCGAGGTGGTGGCTTACACACGCGGCCCCGGCCTTGCAGGTGCCCTGCTGGTGGGCGCGGGCGTGGCTTGCGCATTGGGCGCGGCCCTGGGCAAGCCGGTGCTGGGCGTGCACCACCTGGAGGGTCATTTGCTCTCGCCTTTTCTGAGCGCCGACCCGCCGGAGTTTCCCTTCGTGGCCCTGTTGGTCTCTGGAGGACACACGCAACTGATGCGCGTGGATGGCGTGGGGCAGTACCTATTGCTGGGTGAAACCATCGACGACGCCGCGGGCGAAGCCTTCGACAAATCGGCCAAGCTGATGGGCCTGGGTTACCCGGGCGGTCCGGCGCTGGCGAAGTTGGCGGAACAGGGAGATGCCCTGGCCTTCAAGTTGCCTCGTCCGCTGCTGCACAGCGGTGACCTGGATTTTTCCTTTGCGGGCTTGAAGACGGCGGTGCTCACGCAGTCGCAGCGTTTGCAGCAGATCTCGAGCGCTGAATTTGAAATGCGCAAGGCCGATCTCGCGGCGTCCACGCAGGCAGCCATCGTGGAGGTGCTGGTGAAGAAGTCTTTGGCCGCGCTGGAAACCACAGGGCTCAAGCGCCTCGTCGTGGCGGGTGGCGTGGGCGCCAACAAGGCGTTGCGCGAGCAGCTCAACGCTGCCTGCGCCAACCCCCGGCGCAAGGGGGGGCAAGTGCGCGTGCACTATCCCGAGCTGCATCTGTGCACCGACAACGGCGCGATGATCGCGCTCGCTGCCGCCATGCGCCTGCAATCCGGACGGCAGCAGGCCGGCCGGGCCTACAGCTTCGAGGTCAAGCCGCGCTGGCCGCTGGACGCGATCAGTGCCGCCGCGGCCTGACGCGAAGCGCATGACGCTTCAACCAAGCTAGGCCGTTGCCGCGGCGTTGAACGAATGGCTGGACGCCGGGCAGAGGCCAGTCATGCAAGGTGCGCGGACCGCCACGCCGCAAGACCGGGGGCATGGTGGCCGCGCCCGGGCCGCGCATTGCACGCGGCCGGTCGGTATCCGTTAGTTGATCGTCAGTTTGACGCTGCGGTCCTGGGGTTGAACCTTGGACAGCTTGAGCGTGAGCACGCCGTTTTCGAGCTTGGCCTCGCTGGCGCTCGCGTCGATGTCCTGGGTCAGCTCATAGGCGGCCTTGTATTGACGCTTGGCTTCGGGCAAGGTTTCGATGCGCACGACCTTGCCTTCGATGCCGATGGACAGCTGCTCGCGGGCGACGCCCGGCATGTCGAAGGTCAGTTCGATGAACTTGTCGTCCTGCGTGGCCTCAGCGGCTTCACCGAAGAGGCGATTGCGCACGGCGTTGTCGAAAACCCGGTCGAGCGAGCGGTCGAACGCGCGCAGGGAGGGGGCAAAGGCGGAACGACGCAGAGTGGGAACGAACAGCATGGTTTACTCCTGAGGTGAAAATGGGCGGGCCCGTGCACACGACGCGCATGCATGCAGCCCTTACACTGCGCGGCTTTCAACCACGATTGCCGCATGGCCCACATCTGTTGGCGCGGCCCTGTTTTTCAAGAGAGTTCGCCTTGCACAAAAGCATGTTCACCCGGGTCTTGAAGCTGGCCATCGCGGCCCTATCTGTAGCCGTTGCGGCCTACGCGCAGCCCGTCGCGCCGACGGCAACTGCGTCGTCGGCACCGCCGGTTCGTGTCGCCGTGATCGAGGGTCTGAGCGGTCCCCTGGGCAACGCGGGCGAGGCCGTGTTCCGCAACCTGGTCTGGGCGGTCGAGCGTGTGAACGCCCGTGGCGGTCTGCAGTTCGAGCTGCGCCGTTACGACAGCAAGGGCCAGACCGAGGAGGCGCTGGCCGCCCTGCGCGCCGCGGTCGACGATGGCGCGCGGTACATCATGCAGGGCAACAGCTCGTCGGTGGCGGCGGCGTTGATCGACGCCATCGACAAGCACAACGAGCGCGACCCCGCCCGGCGCGTGCTCTTCCTCAACTATTCAGCGGTCGACCCCATCCTGACCAACGAGAAATGCAGCTTCTGGCATTTCCGTTTCGACGCTCACGCGGACATGCGCATGGCCGCGCTGATGCGTGTGCTGCAGGAAGATCGCGCCGTGCGCTCGGTCTACCTGATCGGGCAGGACTACAGCTTCGGCCAGGCCGTGCTGCGCGAGGCGAGGCGGCAACTGGGTGTGCTGCGCCCGGACGTCCAGATCGTGGGCGAGGAACTGCACCCCATCGGTCGCGTGAAGGACTTCCTGCCTTATGCACAGAAGATCAAGGCCAAGACTGCAGAGCAGCGGGGCGCCTCGGCCGTGATCACCGGCAACTGGGGCAATGACCTGACCCTGCTGATCAAGGCGGCCCGCGAAGCCGGCTACGACGGCAAGTTCTACACCTTCTACGGCAATGCCCTGGGCGTGCCGGCGGCCATCGGCGCGGCCGGCGTGGGCCAGGTGGTGGCCGTGGCCGACTGGCTGCCCAATGTGCCGGGCGCGCAGAGCGAGGCCTTCTACCGCGCCTTCCGCGAGCGCTTCCCCCGGCCCGAGGACGACTACGTGCACATGCGCATGCAGCTCATGGTGGAGGCCTTGGCGCAAGCCATCCAGAAGGCTGGTGCGACGACGGACGTGACGGCCGTGGCCCGGGCGCTGGAACAGGCGGATGTCACCCTGTACGGCCAGCGCGGTCGCATGCGCGCGGCTGACCATCAGTTCCAGCAGCCGCTGGTGGTGGGCGTGATGGCCCGTCAGGCCCGGGAGGGTGACAAGGACGGCGTCAAATTCGATGTGGAAGGCTCGGGGTATGGCTTTCGCGTCGTCCGTCAGTTGAAGGCGGAGCAGGCCGAATTGCCGACGAACTGTCAGATGGCCCGGCCCTGAGCCTCGCGGTCACCGCGTCGCGACCGCATACCCACGCCCTTGTTCCCGCCCTTCCGTTTCAACCTTCGTTCCGAACCCGTAGCTGGCCATGCGACACATCATCCGAAACCTCGAAGAATCCAAAATCCGCGAAGTGGCCAACGCCGGCCTGGGGCGCGCCGACCTGCTGACTTTCTGGTTCGGCGAGGGTGACGAAACACCGCCTGACTTCGTGCGCCAGGCGGCCATTGAGTCATTGGAAAAGGGCGAGGTTTTTTATACCCACAACCTGGGCCTGCCCGAGTTGCGCGAGGGACTGGCCGCGCACCTGAGTCGCCTGCACGGCGCGGTCGGCGCCGATCGAATCGCCGTGACCTCGGGCGGCGTCAATGCCTTGATGATCGCCATGCAGGCCTTGCTGGACGCGGGTGACGAGGTGGTCATCGTTACGCCGGTCTGGCCCAACCTGGTGGCGCAGCCGCAGATCCTGGGCGCCCGGCTCAAGCCCGTGCCGCTCAAGCCGGTCGAAGGTGCCTGGACGCTGGACATGGACGCGCTGCTGGCGGCGGTGACGCCCGCCACCAAGCTGCTCGTGGTCAACGCGCCGTCCAACCCCACGGGCTGGACGCTCACTCAGGCCGAGCAGCAGCGCATCCTCGCGCATTGCCGGCGCACAGGCACGTGGATTCTGGCCGACGAGGTGTATTCGCAGCTGTATTACGACCAGGAAGGTGCCGGACCGCAAGGTGCCGCGCCGAGCTTCCTGGACCTCGCGACGCCGGAGGATCGGCTGATGGTCGTGGGCAGTTTTTCCAAGGCTTTCCTGATGACCGGTTGGCGCCTGGGCTGGCTGGTGCTGCCGCCTTCCTGCACGCACGACGTGGGCAAGATCATCGAGTTCAACACCTCCTGCGCCAGCGTCTTCACGCAGCGTGCGGCCATCACCGCCCTGCGTCGCGCCGACGAGATCACGCCCCGCGTGGTGGCGCATCTCAAACAGTGCCGTGACACCCTGGTGCCGCTCTTGCAAGTGGTACCTGGCTTGGAGCTGGCCAGGCCGCGTGCGGGCATGTACGCCTTCTTCCGCATCGCCGGTGGCCAGGGCGAATTCGCGGACGGTGTGGCGCTGGCCAAACGCCTGGTGGCCGAGGCAGGGCTGGGCTTGGCGCCAGGAGAGGCGTTCGGGGCAGAGTCCTCAGGTTGGCTGCGCTGGTGTTTTGCCTCCCGGGATCTGGATCGACTGGCGCAGGGCGTGGACCGCCTGCGCGGCTGGCTCAAGGTCTGAGCGCTGGGGCGGGCACGGCGGCAGCGCCATGGGTCAGGGTCGAGGTCCGTGCGTGCGTGGGACGGTCCAGCTTGTAGGGGCGCGTCCGGCGTGCTTCCGGGCCGATGCCCTTGCCGGTGTCGGCGATGCGGATCGACACGCCTGGCATGCCATCGCGCGTCTCGTCCATGCTGCTCAGGGTGAGCACGTCTCCTCGCGGCATGGCGTGCACGGCATTGTTGACGAGGTTCGGACACGCCCTCGCACGGGCAGGTGCGGGAGTGGCTGTTGAGACATTCTGTCCAGCCGCTGCGACAGAATGTCCCAATGGCGGCCGCAGTCTCTGGATGTGGTTGCCCCGGGGCCTGCCCCGGTCTGGTGGCGAGCGTGCCTTGGGCGGTGCGCATGAGGAGCCAAACTGAGGGGGCATCGTGGACCGCCACGGCTGGTCTCTGCCCGGCCCGGCCACAGCCTTGTACCGGGTTTCGCTATAATTGCCAGGTTTTGCGTGTCCGGATGCCTTGAGAGCAGGGTGGCCAGGCGCGTAGAGCGCACGCCGGCAAGCAGTTCCAGCCGCTGGCGCAAGTTGAAACTCCCGGGACGTTGCGGTCAGGCTCTCCGATTCTTCGCGAGGTCGGCCTGTCCATACGTCCATTCCGTCTAGAGGAAAGAAAATGATCGCATCCACAATCAAGGCCGAGGTCGTCAAGGCCAATGCCCGCGCCGCCAACGACACCGGCAGCCCCGAAGTCCAGGTCGCCCTGTTGACCGCTCGCATCAACGAGTTGACCCCGCACTTCAAGACCCACGCCAAGGATCACCACGGTCGTCGCGGTCTGCTGCGCATGGTGAGCCGCCGCCGCAAGCTGCTCGACTATCTGAAGTCCAAGGATGCCGCGCGCTACACCGCGCTGATCACCAAGCTGGGTCTGCGCAAGTAAGTCCCGGCCATGAACAACGACGCCTGAGTTGGTGCCCATCGCCAAGATGGTCCGCTGATTCAGGCGTTGTTCACTTCGGAGCCTGCAAGTACAGAGCGAAGCTGTGTCATTCCAAAGCCCTTCCCCTGAAGGGAGTTGCTTTGGAATGGCATCGTGTTCTGTGTAGCTTGCTTCGAGCCAAGCGGGGACACCGGTCCCCGTTCACTGAAACCGGAAGGGTTCGTCTCTTTCGTACAACCTCAAGGAGCAGCACATGAGCATGTTCAACAAAATCACCAAGACCTTCCAATGGGGTCAGCACACCGTCACCATGGAAACGGGCGAAATCGCCCGCCAAGCCGGCGGTGCCGTCCTCGTCAATGTCGATGACACCGTGGTGCTGGCCACCGTGGTGGCGTCCAAGTCTGCCAAGCCTGGCCAGGATTTCTTTCCCCTGACGGTTGACTACCTTGAGAAGACCTACGCCGCTGGCAAGATTCCCGGCAGCTTCTTCAAGCGCGAAGGTCGCCCCAGCGAATATGAGACGCTGACCAGCCGCCTGATCGATCGCCCGATCCGTCCGCTGTTCCCGGAAGGTTTCTTCAACGAAGTGCAGGTGGTGGTCCACACCGTTTCGCTGAATCCGGAAGTCGATGCCGACATTCCCGCCTTGATCGCCACCAGCGCGGCCCTGTCCATCAGTGGTATTCCCTTCAACGGCCCCATCGGCGCGGCGCGCGTGGGCTACGTCAATGGTGAATACGTCCTCAACCCGGGCCAGACCCAGCGCAAGGACAGCCAGATGGACCTGGTGGTCGCTGGCACCGAAGCCGCCGTGCTGATGGTGGAATCGGAAGCGCTGCAACTGTCGGAAGAGATCATGCTGGGCGCCGTGGTCTTCGGCCACGACCAGGGCAAGATTGCCATCAACGCCATTCATGAATTGGTGCGTGACGCCGGCAAGCCGACCTGGGACTGGACCGCCCCGGCCAAAGACGAGGCGCTGATCGCCAAGATCGACAGCCTGGCCAAAGCCAAGCTCGAAGCTGCCTACCAGATTCGCAACAAGCAGGCCCGCACCCAGGCCTGCCGCACCGCTTACGCCGACGTGTTCGCCGGCCTCAAGGCCGATGGCGTCGAGTTCGACGGCGTGGCCGTTGAGGGGCTGCTGTTCGAGATTGAAGCCAAGATCGTGCGTGGCCAGATCCTGGCGGGTGAACCGCGCATCGACGGTCGTGACACCCGTACCGTGCGCCCGATCGAAATCCGCGACAGCGTGCTGCCGCGCACCCATGGCTCGGCACTGTTCACGCGTGGCGAAACCCAGGCCCTGGTCGTCACGACCTTGGGAACCGAACGCGACGCGCAGCGCATCGACGCATTGGCCGGTGAGTATGAGGACCGCTTCATGCTGCACTACAACATGCCGCCCTTCGCCACCGGCGAGACGGGGCGCGTGGGCACGCCCAAGCGCCGCGAAATTGGCCATGGCCGCCTGGCCAAGCGCGCCCTGGTCGCCGTGCTGCCGACCAAGGAAGAATTCCCCTACACCATGCGCGTGGTGTCGGAAATCACCGAGTCCAACGGTTCGTCGTCCATGGCGTCCGTCTGCGGCGGTTGCCTCTCGCTGATGAACGCGGGCGTGCCGCTCAAGGCGCACGTGGCCGGCATCGCCATGGGCCTGATCAAGGAAGACAACAAGTTTGCCGTGCTGACCGACATCCTGGGCGACGAGGACCACCTCGGTGACATGGACTTCAAGGTGGCCGGTACCACCAACGGCATCACGGCCCTGCAGATGGACATCAAGATCCAGGGCATCACGCGCGAGATCATGCAGGTTGCCCTGGCCCAGGCCAAGGAAGCGCGCATGCACATCCTGGGCAAGATGCAGGCCGCCGTGGGCGAGGCCAAGGCCGAGGTGAGCCAGTTCGCGCCGCGCCTCTACACCATGAAGATCAACCCCGAGAAGATCCGTGACGTGATCGGCAAGGGCGGCGCGACCATCCGCGCGCTGACCGAAGAGACCGGCACCCAGATCGACATCGCGGAAGACGGCACCATCACCATCGCCTCGACCGAGGCCGCGAAGGCCGAGGAGGCCAAGCGCCGCATCGAGCAGATCACCGCCGAAGTCGAGATCGGCAAGGTCTACGAAGGCCCGATCACCAAGATCCTGGACTTCGGCGCCCTGGTCAACCTGCTGCCCGGCAAGGATGGCCTGCTGCACATCAGCCAGATCGCGCACGAGCGCGTCGAGAAGGTCACGGACTACCTGTCCGAAGGCCAGATCGTGAAGGTCAAGGTCCTGGAAACCGACGAGAAGGGCCGCGTCAAGCTGTCCATGAAGGCCTTGCTGGAACGTTCGGAGCAGCCGCAACGTGCCGAGCGTGCTGAAGCCCCCGCGAATGGCGGCGACAACGGCGAACAGGCTTGATGGCGTGAGTCACAGCGGGAGCGGGCATGAGAGCCGTTGAAATCACGCGTTATGGCGAGCCAGAGGTGCTGGTGCTGGGCGAACGCCCGGACCCGGCGCCTGCGGCGGGCGAACTGCTGATCCGCGTCGCGGCCAGCGGCATCAACCGCCCCGACGTGTTCCAGCGCCAGGGCAACTACCCGGTGCCGCCGGGGGCTTCCGACATTCCAGGCTTGGAAGTCGCGGGTGAGGTCGTCGGCGGTGATGCCACCGAACTGGGTCGGGCGGGTTTCAAGCTCGGTGACAAAGTCTGTGCCCTGGTGGCTGGCGGCGGTTATGCCGAGCTCTGCACCGCGCCGATCGCGCAGTGCCTGCCTTATCCGAAAGGGCTCAGCGACGTTGAAGCCGCATCCTTGCCCGAGACCTTCTTCACGGTCTGGAGCAATGTCTTCGATCGCGGCCGCCTGCAGCCGGGCGAAACCTTGCTGATTCAGGGCGGCTCCAGCGGCATTGGCGTCACAGCCATTCAACTGGCGAAGGCCTGGGGCGCGACGGTCGTCGTGACGGCGGGCAGCGATGACAAATGCGCGGCCTGCCTGCGGCTGGGTGCCGACCACGCCATCAACTACAAGACGCAGGACTTCAAGGAAGAGGTCAAGCGGCTGACGGATGGCAAGGGCGTGGACGTGATCCTCGACATGGTGGGCGGTGAATACGTTGCCCGCGAGGTCGAGAGTCTGGCCGAGGATGGCCGCATCGTCATCATCGCTGTCCAGGGTGGCACCAAGAGCAGCTTTAACGCTGGCCTGGTTTTGAGGAGGCGCCTGACCATCACGGGTTCCACGCTGCGCCCGCGCCCCGTGGCCTTCAAGGCGGCCATCGCGCAGGCCTGTCTCAAGCACGCCTGGCCGCTGATCGAGGCGGGCAAGATCAAGCCCGTGGTCCACAGCACCTTCCCGCCGGCGCAGGCGGCTCAAGCCCATGCGCTGATGGAGTCGAACCAGCACATCGGCAAGATTGTGCTGACGTGGAGTTGAGCCTGGCCATGACGAACAAGTTGATCGCAGGCAACTGGAAGATGAACGGCAGCCTGGCCGCGAATGCGGCCCTGCTGCAGGGCATCCTGCCGGCCCTTGCGGGCGCGGCTTGTGAGGTGGCCGTTTGTGTGCCAGCGGCGTATCTGGCGCAGTGCCAGACCTTGCTGGCCGGTTCCTCTGGCGAATTGGGGGCACAGGACCTGTCTGCGCACGAAGCCGGGGCCTACACCGGCGAGGTCTCCGCGGCGATGCTGCGGGACTTCGGCGTGCGCTACGCCATCGTCGGCCATTCGGAGCGCCGCCAGTACCACGGTGAGACGGATGCGGTCGTGGCCGAGAAGGCGCAACGCGCTCTGGCCGCGGGCATTACCCCCATCGTTTGCCTTGGTGAAACACTGGCCGAACGAGATGCCGGGCAGACCGAGGAGATCGTCAAGCGCCAGTTGGCGGCCGTGATTCACCTCAACGGCCATTGCATCAGCGAGATCGTCGTGGCTTATGAGCCAGTCTGGGCCATCGGCACGGGCAAGACAGCCACGCCAGAGCAGGCCCAAGCCGTGCACGCCGTATTGCGCGCGCAGTTGCTCGCCGCTTCGACACAAGCCGGTCGCATCCGCATCCTGTACGGTGGCAGCATGAACCCCACCAACGTGGCCAGCTTGCTGGCACAGCCCGACATCGACGGCGGCCTGATTGGCGGCGCGTCGCTCAAGGCGGCGGATTTTCTTTCCATCATCGCTGCGGCGAGCTGAGTCACATCGCTCGGTGCCGCATCCAAGCTCTCAGTCTCACGACATTTGTCTCGAATTCAGGAGTTCATCGCATGAGTTTCATCGTCACCCTTCTTGTCACGGTGCAGATCATCACGGCCTTGACCATGATCGGCCTTGTGCTGATCCAGCACGGCAAGGGCGCCGACATGGGCGCGGCTTTCGGTAGCGGCTCGTCGGGCAGCCTCTTTGGCGCGAGCGGCAGCGCGAACTTTCTTTCGCGCACCACGGCAGTGTTGGCCACGGTGTTCTTCGCCGTGACCCTGGCTCTGGCGTACTTTGGCAACGCGCGTCCCGCGAATTCGGGCAGCGTGCTGGAAAGCCCGGCTGCCGTGGTTCCGGCCACGCCCGCCACGTCCGAGAACGCCGCGCAGATTCCGGCAGGCGCACCTGTGTCCACCGCGAATGACGTCGCGCCGGCGCAGAAGGACGCGGCGCCCGCCGCCGGTGGCGCCGCGCAGATTCCCGCGCAATAAAACGTCGAAGGCGCGAACGCCGAAAGAGGCGCAAGTCGTCGCGCGAGCTGATCCGCCCGAGGGTGGCGCACCGTGCGCGTGAGCAGTGTCCGGACGCCCCTTGTCCGGAGTCAAGTTTTCATAACTTCTCTGTTTGCCTTCCCCGGAAGCGGGGGAATTCCGGGTAAACTTCTAGCTGCTGGTCGAACGCAACTCCTCATGCAAGGCCAGCGGACAAATCAGCCGTCGTGGTGAAATTGGTAGACACGCTATCTTGAGGGGGTAGTGGCGAAAGCTGTGCGAGTTCGAGTCTCGCCGACGGCACCAAACAGAAGCCGGCCTGGCCCGCTGCCCTTGCGCGGGGCCGGTCGGATGCGTGATCCAACCCAGAGCATCAGAGGCAGAGCAGCAAGATGAGCCTTGACCAGTACCTTCCCGTCCTGTTGTTCATCTTGGTCGGTCTCGCCGTGGGTGTGCTGCCTCAGCTCATCGGTTACGTGCTCGGGCCCAATCGCCCCGACGCGGCCAAGAACTCCCCTTACGAATGCGGCTTCGAGGCCTTCGAGGACGCACGCATGAAGTTCGACGTGCGTTATTACCTCGTCGCCATCCTCTTCATTCTTTTTGATCTCGAAATCGCCTTCCTCTTTCCGTGGGCTGTCGCGCTCAAGGATGTCGGGGCGGTCGGGTTCTGGGCGGCGATGGTCTTCATCGCCATCCTCGTGGTGGGTTTCGTCTACGAGTGGAAGAAGGGTGCTCTCGACTGGGAGTAGTCTCGCGCCTCGACACCGAACACACCGCGGGACAACTGATTCTTTGCAAGGAACGCAGCCATGATTGAAGGCGTGTTGAAGGAAGGCTTCGTCACCACCAGCTACGACACGGTGGTGAACTGGGCCAAGACCGGTTCACTGTGGCCCATGACCTTCGGTCTGGCCTGCTGCGCGGTGGAGATGATGCACGCGGCGGCGGCGCGCTATGACATCGCGCGTTTCGGTTCCGAGGTGTTTCGCGCCAGCCCCCGCCAGTCCGATCTGATGATCGTGGCCGGCACCCTGTGCAACAAGATGGCGCCCGCCTTGCGCAAGGTCTACGACCAGATGAGCGAACCGCGCTGGGTCATTTCCATGGGGTCCTGTGCCAACGGGGGTGGGTATTACCACTACAGCTATTCCGTCGTGCGCGGCTGTGACCGCATCGTGCCGGTCGATGTCTACGTGCCGGGCTGTCCGCCCACGGCCGAGGCGTTGATTTACGGCATCATCCAGCTGCAGCAGAAGGTTCGCCGCACGCAGACCATCGCGCGTGTCTGAGGCGCATGTTCAAGGCTCGCGCCTGAAGGAAAAGAAATGACCGCTGTCGCCGTGAATCCCGAAGTTCTCAAAAACGCCGTGGCCGCCGCGCTGGGTGAGGTGGTGCGCCGCATTGAGGTGCGCCTGGACGAAGTCACCGTGGAAGTTGCTCCCAAGGACTACCGTACGGCCGCCATGCTGCTGCGTGACGCGCCGGGTTGTCAATTCGAGCAGCTCATCGATCTGTGCGGTGTGGACTACTCCGCCTACGGCGACGGCGCCTGGGAGGGCGCTCGTTACGCCGTGGTGTCGCATCTGCTCTCCGTCAGCCTGAACCAGCGCGTGCGCCTCAAGGTCTTTGCCACGGACGATGAATTCCCCGTGCTGGATTCGCTGACCAGCGTCTGGGCCGCAGCCAATTGGTACGAGCGCGAGGCCTTCGACCTCTACGGCATCGTTTTCGAAGGGCACGACGATCTGCGCCGCATCCTGACGGATTACGGTTTCATCGGCCATCCCTTCCGCAAGGACTTCCCGCTTTCCGGGCATGTCGAGATGCGCTACGACGCCGAGTTGCAGCGCGTGGTCTACCAACCCGTGAGCATCGAGCCGCGCGAGATCACGCCGCGCATCATCCGTGAAGATAACTACGGTGGCCTGAAGTAAGGCGAGACGGCATATGGCAGAAATCAAGAACTACACGCTGAACTTCGGTCCCCAGCATCCGGCCGCGCACGGCGTGCTGCGTCTCGTGCTGGAGCTGGACGGCGAGGTCGTGCAACGCGCCGATCCGCACATCGGTCTGCTGCACCGCGCCACCGAGAAGCTGGCCGAGAGCAAAACTTACATCCAGTCGCTGCCCTACATGGATCGGCTGGACTACGTCTCGATGATGTGCAACGAGCAGGCCTATTGCCTGGCCATCGAGAAAATGCTGGGCATCGAAGTGCCGCTGCGCGCCAAGTACATCCGCACCCTGTTCGGTGAGATCACGCGCCTGCTCAACCACCTGATGTGGCTGGGCTCGCATGGCAACGACTGTGGCAGTTCGACCATCCTGATCTACACCTTCCGTGAGCGTGAAGATCTGTTCGACATGTACGAGGCGGTGTCTGGTGCGCGCATGCACGCGGCCTATTTCCGTCCCGGTGGCGTCTACCGCGATCTGCCCGACTCCATGCCCCAGCATCAAGCCAGCAAGGTGCGCAGCAATCGTTCCTTGGCGGATCTCAACGCCAAGCGCCAGGGCTCGCTGCTGGACTTCATTGACGACTTCACGCAGCGTTTCCCGAAATGCGTGGACGAGTACGAGACCTTGTTGACCGACAACCGCATCTGGAAGCAGCGGACGGTGGGCATCGGCGTGGTCACGCCCGAGCGTGCGCTCAACCTGGGCATGACCGGTCCCATGCTGCGCGGCTGCGGCATCGCCTGGGATCTGCGCAAGCAGCAGCCCTACGATGCCTATGACCGCGTGGACTTCGACATCCCCGTGGGCAAGACCGGCGACAGCTACGACCGCTATTTGGTGCGCGTGGCCGAGATGCGCGAATCCAACCGCATCATCAAGCAATGCGTGGATTGGCTGCGCGCCAACCCCGGCCCGGTAATCACGGACAACCACAAGGTCGCACCGCCCTCGCGCGAGGCCATGAAGTCCAACATGGAAGAGCTGATCCACCACTTCAAGCTCTTCACCGAAGGTTTCCGCGTGCCGGCCGGCGAGGCTTACGCGGCGGTGGAACATCCCAAGGGTGAATTCGGCATCTACCTCGTGAGCGACGGTGCGAACAAACCTTACCGCCTCAAGATCCGCGCACCCGGCTTCGCTCACTTGGCCACGCTGGACGAGTTGGCGCGTGGCCACATGTTGGCCGACGCCGTTGCCATCATCGGCACGCTGGACATTGTTTTTGGAGAAATCGATCGATGATTTCCGACGCGACAAAAGCACGCTTCGCCAAAGAAGTGGCGAAGTACCCGGCCCAGCAGAAGCAGTCCGCCGTGATGGCTTGCCTGTCCATCGTGCAGCAGGAGCAGGGCTGGGTGAGCAGCGAGGCCGAGGCCGAGATTGCCACCTATCTGGGCATGCCCGCGATGGCCGTGCACGAGGTCACGACCTTCTACAACATGTACAACCAGCGCCCGATGGGCAAGTTCAAGCTCAACGTCTGCACCAATCTGCCCTGTCAATTGCGTGATGGGCAGAAGGCGCTGAACCATTTGGCGGCCAAGCTGGGCATTGCCAAGGGCGAGACCACGGCCGATGGCCTCTTCACGCTGCAGGAAAGCGAATGCCTGGGGGCTTGCGCCGATGCGCCCGTGATGCTGGTCAACGACCGCACCATGTGCAGCTTCATGAGCAATGACAAGCTGGATCAGCTGATCGACGGGCTGAAAGGAGCTCAGGCATGAACGCCCAGCAAGTGCTGTCGCAGTTCGCCGCCACCGGCGTGCAGACCTGCTTCCATGATCACCACATCGGCCCGCAGATCTACGCCGGGCTCAACGGCGCCAACTGGCGCCTGAAGGACTACGAGGCGCGCGGCGGCTACGAGGCGCTCAAGAAGATCCTGAAGGAAGGCCTGACTCAGGACCAGGTGATCGCCACGGTCAAGGAATCGGGTTTGCGCGGCCGTGGCGGCGCGGGTTTCCCGACCGGCCTGAAGTGGAGCTTCATGCCGCGCCAGTTTCCGGGCCAGAAATACCTGGTCTGCAATTCGGACGAGGGCGAGCCCGGGACCTGCAAGGACCGCGACATCCTCATGTACAACCCGCACATCGTGATCGAGGGCATGGCGATCGCCGCCTATGCCATGGGCATCACGGTGGGCTACAACTACATCCACGGCGAGATCTTCGAGGTCTACGATCGTTTCGAGGCCGCGCTGGAAGAGGCGAGGGCGGCCGGTTACCTCGGCGACAAAATCCTGGGCAGCGGTTTCAGCTTCCAGCTCCACGCCCATCATGGCTTTGGCGCCTACATCTGCGGTGAAGAAACCGCGCTGCTCGAATCGCTCGAGGGCAAGAAAGGCCAGCCGCGCTTCAAGCCGCCGTTCCCGGCCAGCTTCGGCCTGTATGGCAAGCCGACCACCATCAACAACACCGAGACCTTCGCGGCCGTGCCCTGGATCATCCGCAACGGCGGGTCGGCCTATCTGGAGATCGGCAAGCCCAACAATGGCGGCACCAAGATCTTCTCGGTCAGTGGCGATGTGGAGCGCCCGGGCAACTATGAGATTCCGCTGGGCACGCCCTTCAGCAAGCTGCTGGAACTGGCTGGCGGCGTCAAGGGCGGCAAGAAGCTCAAGGCGGTGATCCCCGGCGGCTCCTCGGCGCCGGTGCTGCCGGCCCACATCATGATGGAATGCACGATGGACTACGACTCCATATCCAAGGCGGGTTCCATGCTCGGCTCGGGTGCGGTCATCGTGATGGACGAGACCCGCGACATGGTCGAGTCGCTCAAGCGCCTGTCCTATTTCTACATGCACGAGTCCTGCGGTCAGTGCACGCCTTGCCGCGAGGGCACGGGCTGGCTCTGGCGCCTGGTCGATCGCATCGGGCGCGGTGAAGGCCGTCCCGAGGACATGGCGACGCTGGACTCGGTGGCCGGCAACATCATGGGCCGCACCATCTGCGCGCTGGGCGACGCGGCGGCCATGCCGGTGCGCGCCATGATCAAGCACTTCCGCCCCGAATTCGAGGCGCTGATTCCCAAGCCCACGACTGAAAAGTCTGTCACTGCGGCCTGAAAGTAGCTATGGTTGAAATCGAACTTGACGGCAAAAAGGTGGAGGTGGTCGAAGGCAGCATGGTCATGCATGCCGCCGAGAAGGCCGGAACCTACATCCCCCATTTCTGCTATCACAAGAAACTCAGCATTGCCGCCAACTGCCGCATGTGCCTGGTGGACGTGGAGAAGGTGCCCAAGCCGGTGCCGGCCTGTGCCACGCCCGTGACCCAGGGCATGATCGTGCGCACCAAGAGCGACCGCGCCATCAAGGCCCAGCAGTCGGTCATGGAGTTCCTGCTGATCAACCACCCGCTGGATTGCCCCATCTGCGACCAGGGCGGTGAATGCCAGTTGCAGGACCTGGCCGTGGGCTACGGTGCCTCGGCTTCGCGCTACGAGGAAGAAAAGCGCGTGGTCTTCCACAAGGACGTGGGCCCGCTCATCAGCATGGAAGAGATGAGCCGTTGCATCCACTGCACCCGCTGCGTGCGCTTTGGCCAGGAAGTGGCCGGCGTGATGGAGCTGGGCATGAGCCACCGCGGCGAGCATTCCGAGATCGAGACCTTCGTCGGCAAGTCGGTTGACTCCGAGCTCTCCGGCAACATGATCGACATCTGCCCGGTCGGCGCGCTGACCAGCAAGCCCTTCCGCTACAGCGCCCGCACCTGGGAACTGTCGCGTCGCAAATCGGTCAGCCCACACGACAGCACCGGCGCCAACCTGATCGTGCAGGTCAAGAACAACCAGGTCATGCGCGTGGTTCCGCTTGAGAACGACGCGGTCAACGAATGCTGGATCGCCGACCGCGACCGCTATTCCTACGAGGCTTTGAATGGTCCGGACCGCCTCACGCAGCCCATGCTCAAGCAGGGCGGTGAGTGGAAGGAAGTGGATTGGCAGACCGCGCTCGAGTACGTGGCCACCGGCCTGCGCGACATCAAGGCCCAGCACGGCGCCAACAGCATTGGTGCCCTGGTCAGCCCGCACAGCACGCTGGAAGAGTTGTTCCTGGCGACGAATCTGGTACGCGGCCTGGGCGGTGACAGCATTGACCACCGCCTGCGCCATGCCGAGTTCACCAAGAGCGAGGGGGTGCGCCACCTGGGCCTGCCCATCGCCGCCTTGAGCCAGCTCCAGCGCGTGCTGGTCGTCGGCAGCAACCTGCGCAAGGACCATCCGCTGTTCGCGCAACGCATCCGCCAGGCCGCGCGCCATGGTGCGCAGGTCAACACCATCACCTCGGCCAAGCTTTACAAGAATACCGACGCGTGGGCGTTGCCGGTGGCGAACGCGGTGGTGAGCGATGCCGCTCAGTGGGCGCAGGCCCTGGCTGCCGTGGCTGCGGCCGTGGCCGCCGAGAAAGGCGTCACCGCACCGATGTCGGCGCAAACCACGCCCGAGGCGACGGCGATCGCCCAATCGCTGCTGGGCGGCGAACGCAAGGCCGTGCTGCTGGGCAACGCTGCCGCGCATGCGGCCAATGCATCGACGCTGCTGGCGCTGGCGAACTGGATTGGCGCCCAGACAGGGGCCTCTGTGGGCTACCTGACCGAGGCGGCCAACACCGTGGGCGCGCAATGGGTCGGCGCCCAACCGCAGGGCGCGGGCCTGAACGCCGCGCAAATCCTGGCCGGGCAGAGCAAGGCGGTCGTGCTGCTGAACGTTGAACCCGAAGACACCGTGGCGGGGCCGGTGGCCGCGATGGGCCTGGGCAAGGCCGAGATGGTCGTGACCCTGTCGCCCTTCAAGACCAACCTCGCCTTCAGCGACGTGCTGTTGCCCATCGCTCCCTTCAGCGAAACCTCGGGCAGCTTTGTCAATGCCGAAGGCCGCGTGCAGAGCTTCCATGCGGTAGTCAAGCCTCTGGGCGAGACGCGCCCGGCCTGGAAGGTGCTGCGCGTGCTGGGCAATCTACTGGCCTTGCCGGGCTTTGATTTCGATGCCTCGCAGGACGTGCTGGCTGCCGCGACGGCCCAGCCCGCGCAGCTGTCGAATGCCACCGGCGTTGCCATCAACCTGTCGACGCCGGCCGGTGAACCGGTCAGCGCGGCGATTTATCAACTGGACGGGCTGGTGCGCCGCGCCACCTCGCTGCAACTGACGGCCGACGCGAAGGCCCCCTTGGGGGGCAGCGCAGCACACGACGTGGCAAGCGTGGGGAGCCTTTAATCATGATAGACACGCTCTATAACGCAGGCCTGAACCTGATCGCCGCGGGCTGGTGGGGTGGTATCGCCTGGCCCGTGATCTGGACTCTCATCAAGATCGTCAGCGTGCTGCTGCCCGTGCTGATCGCCGTGGCCTATCTGACGCTGTGGGAACGTCGCCTGCTGGGCTTCATGCAGGTGCGCCTGGGTCCCAACCGGGTTGGTCCGATGGGCCTGTTGCAGCCTTTCGCCGACGCGCTCAAGCTGTTGACAAAGGAAATCATCCAGCCGACGGCGGCGGCCAAAGGCCTGTTCGTGCTCGGCCCCATGCTGGCCATCATGCCCGCGTTGGCGGCCTGGGTGGCGATTCCCTTCGGACCGGACGTCGCGCTGACCAATGTCAACGTCGGCCTGATGCTGATCATGGCCATCACCTCGATCGAGGTCTATGGCGTCATCATCGCGGGCTGGGCCTCCAACTCCAAGTACGCTTTCCTGGGCGCCCTGCGCGCCTCGGCGCAGATGGTGAGCTATGAAATCGCCATGGGTTTCTGCTTCCTCGTCGTCCTCATGGTGACGGGCAGCATGAACCTGACCGACATCGTGCAGGCGCAGGAGCAGGGTCAGTTCGCCGCCATGGGCCTGAACTTCCTGTCCTGGAACTGGCTGCCGCTGCTGCCCATCTTCGTGGTCTACCTGATCTCTTCGGTGGCCGAGACCAACCGGCATCCCTTCGACGTGGTCGAAGGCGAGGCCGAAATCGTGGCCGGTCACATGGTCGAGTACTCGGGCATGGGCTTTGCCATCTTCTTCCTCGCGGAATACGCCAGCATGTGGCTGGTGTCCATCCTGGCGGTGGTCATGTTCCTGGGTGGCTGGTCCGCGCCAGTGGCCGCGCTGGACTTCATCCCCGGCTGGATCTGGCTCGGCTTGAAGACCTTCTTCATCGTGTCCTGCTTCATCTGGATCCGAGCCACCTTCCCGCGCTTCCGTTACGACCAGATCATGCGTCTTGGCTGGAAGATCTTCATCCCGGTCACCCTGGTGTGGCTGATCGTCGTCGGCATCTGGATGCAGACGTCGTGGAACATCTGGAATTGAGCATGAACCTCCACGCTCATCACTTCGTGTATTCGCTATCCCCCGAGGGGGCGTCGTCTGCCTTGGGGCGGTCCGGCGACAGCCGAGGAGAGTTGTCATGACTGTTGCTTCCACCACCTCGCCTGCCGCTGTGCGCGCCTTCTCAGTCAAGGATTTCTTCAAGAGCTTCATGCTCGTGGAGCTCCTCAAGGGCATGGCCCTGACCGGGCGCTACACCTTCGCGCGCAAGGTCACGCTGCAATACCCCGAGGAGAAGACTCCGTTGTCCCCGCGCTTCCGAGGCCTGCACGCCCAGCGTCGTTATGAAAACGGCGAGGAGCGGTGCATTGCCTGCAAGCTCTGCGAGGCGGTCTGCCCCGCGATGGCCATCACCATCGAGAGTGACGCGCGCGCCGATGGCACGCGCCGCACCACGCGCTACGACATCGACCTGACCAAGTGCATCTTCTGCGGCTTCTGCGAGGAAGCTTGTCCGGTGGATGCCATCGTCGAGACACACATCCTTGAATACCACGGTGAGAAGCGCGGTGATCTGTACTTCACCAAGGACATGCTGCTGGCCGTGGGCGACCGGTACGAAAAGGAAATCGCCGCCGCCAAGGCGGCGGACGCCAAATACCGCTGAGGAAACTCGCGCGCCTGGCGTTAGGCGTCAAGCGGACACCAGCCACACGCACAACCCTTCAGGCCTGAATCGCAACGGATCTTTCCTACGACCATGGACGTCAAAACCGGCTTCTTCTTTCTGTTCGCGGCGGTGCTGCTGATCGCGGCGCTGCGCGTCGTCACGGCGCGCAACCCCGTGCACGCCGTGCTGTTTCTGATGCTTGCGTTCTCGCAGGCTTCCGCCATCTGGTTGTTACTGGAGGCGGAATTCCTCGCCGTGGCCTTGGTGCTCGTGTACCTGGGCGCGGTGATGGTCCTGTTCCTCTTCGTGGTCATGATGCTGGACATCCGCATCGACCAGCTGCGCCAGGGCTTCTGGAAGCACCTCCCGCTCGCCCTGCTGCTGGGCGGCATCGTGGTCGTTGAAATGGCTGCGGTGCTGCTCACGGGCTTCGACATGGTCGATCCGCAGGTGGCGGCCCAGTTGCCCACCGGTGTTGCGGAGGAATCGAACGCCAAAGCACTTGGGATCCTGCTCTACACCCGTTATGTGTGGCCGATCCAGATCGCCGCCGCCATCCTGCTGGTGGCGATGATCGCCGCCATTGCCCTGACGCTGCGCGCACGCAAGGACAGCAAGGCCATCGATCCTTCCATCCAGGTGCGCGTGCGCGCCGCGGACCGGCTGCAGCTCGTCAAGGTGGAAACCACGCGCCCGGCCGAGCCTGTGGCCGAGTCCGCCGCCACCGAGGAGAAAAAAGCATGACATTGACGCTGGGTCACTATCTCACGCTGGGTGCCGCGCTGTTCGCGATCGCGGTGGTCGGCATCTTCATGAACCGCAAGAACCTCATCGTTCTGCTCATGGCCATCGAACTGATGCTGCTGGCCGTGAACACCAACTTTGTGGCCTTCTCGCATTACCTGGGCGACATGCACGGCCAGGTCTTTGTGTTCTTCATCCTGACCGTGGCTGCGGCCGAGTCCGCCATCGGTCTGGCCATCCTGGTGCTGCTGTTCCGTAACAAGAGCAGCATCAGCGTGGAAGAACTCAACGAGCTGAAGGGCTGACGGGTCACCGGGGCAAGAAAAAGGCAAGAACGACATGAGTGCAACCCTGAACGCATCCACCCTGCTGGCCGTGCCGCTCGCGCCGCTGGTCGGCGCCGCGCTGGCCGGTATTTTTGGCACCAAGCTGGGTGGCAACCTGCTTGGCCGTCGTGCCTCGCACGGCGTCACCATCCTTGGCGTGCTGGTGGCTTTCATCCTTTCCGCGTTCACGCTCAAGAGCGTGGCGCTGGACGGCGCGCGTTTCAACGCGACCCTCTATGAGTGGATGGTGGTTGGCGGCTTGAAGATGGAAGTGGGCTTCCTGGTGGACGGGCTCACCGCGATGATGATGTGCGTGGTGACCTTCGTGTCCCTGATGGTGCACCTCTACACCGTCGGCTACATGGAGGAGGACGAGGGCTACAACCGCTTCTTCTCCTACATCTCGCTGTTCACCTTCTCCATGCTCATGCTGGTCATGAGCAACAACCTGCTCCAGCTGTTCTTCGGCTGGGAGGCGGTGGGCCTGGTGTCCTACCTGCTGATCGGCTTCTGGTACAACAAGCCCACGGCCATCTTCGCCAACATGAAGGCCTTCCTGGTCAACCGCGTGGGGGATTTCGGCTTCATCCTCGGCATTGGCCTGATCGCGGCCTACGCGGGCACGCTGAACTATGGCGAAGTCTTCGCCAAGGCAAGTCAGCTCGGCGTGATTGAGTTTCCCTGGTACATCCTGGGCCAGGATGCCATGCTGATCACCGTGATCTGCATTTGCCTCTTCATTGGTGCCATGGGCAAGAGCGCGCAATTCCCGCTCCACGTCTGGTTGCCAGATTCGATGGAAGGCCCGACCCCGATTTCCGCGCTGATCCACGCTGCCACCATGGTGACGGCCGGCATCTTCATGGTCGCGCGCATGTCGCCGCTGTACGAGCTGTCGGACACGGCTCTGAGCTTCATCATGGTCATCGGCGCGATCACGGCGCTGTTCATGGGCTTCCTGGGCATCATCCAGAACGACATCAAGCGTGTCGTGGCTTACTCCACGCTCTCGCAGCTGGGGTACATGACGGTGGCGCTGGGCGCCTCGGCCTATTCGGTGGCCGTGTTCCATCTGATGACGCATGCCTTCTTCAAGGCGCTGCTGTTCCTGGGCGCGGGCTCGGTGATCATGGGCATGCACCACAATCAGGACATCCGCTGGATGGGCGGCGTGCGCAAGTACATGCCCATCACCTGGATCACCTCACTGCTGGGTTCGCTGGCGCTGATCGGCACGCCGCTGTTCTCGGGTTTCTATTCCAAGGACAGCATCATCGAGGCCGTGCACGAAAGCCATCTCTGGGGCAGCGGCTTCGCCAGCTTCGCGGTGCTGGCCGGCGTGTTCGTGACGGCCTTCTACAGCTTCCGCATGTACTTCCTGGTCTTCCATGGCAAGGAGCGTTACGACCAGAATCCGGACGCGCACCACGATGACCACCATGACGATCATGGCCATGGCCACGACGCCAAGCCACATGAGTCGCCCTGGGTGGTGACGGTGCCCCTGATCCTGCTGGCGATTCCTTCGGTCGTGATTGGCTACTTCACCATCGAGCCACTGCTCTACGGCGACTTCTTCAAGGACGCGATCTTCGTCGACGCGACCAAACACCCTGTAATGGAAGAGCTGCGGGCCATGTTCCACGGTCCTCTGGGCATGGCCAGCCATGCCCTCAGTACCGCGCCGCTGTGGTTGGCGCTGGCTGGCGTGGTGACGGCCTGGGTGTTCTACATGTTGGCGCCGGCCATTCCGGCCGCGCTCGATCGCGTTTTCAAGCCGCTGCGCGTCGTGCTGGAGAACAAGTACTACATGGACTGGATCAACGAGAACATCCTCGCGCGCGCCGCGCGCGGCCTGGGCCTGGGCCTGTGGAAGGGCGGAGACCAGGGTGTGATCGAGACCGGCTTGGTCAACGCCAGCTGGAAGCTGGTGGGCAAGGTGGCGGGTGTCGTGCGTCGGCTGCAGTCCGGCTATCTGTACCACTACGTGCTGGTCATGATCGTCGGTATCGTGGTGTTGATGTCGTACTTCGTGACCTGGCCCTCGCTGCGCGTCATGTTCGGCCTGTAAGTCGTCGGCCTGGGTATTACTGGAGAAGAACAGAATGGGTTTGCTGAGCCTGGCAATCTGGTTGCCAATTGCTTTCGGCGTGTTGCTGCTGACGCTTGGGCGTGAGAGTCAGGCGCGCGCGGTGCGCTGGGTCGCCTTGATCGGGGCGCTGGCGAGCTTCCTGGTCACGCTGCCGTTGTGGGCCGGTTTCGACAACGGCACGGCGGCCATGCAGTTCGTCGAGCAGACGGTCTGGATGGCGCGTTTCAACGTCAACTACCAGGTGGGCGTGGACGGCATCTCGCTCTGGTTCGTGCTGCTGACCGCCTTCATGACGGTGATCGTGGTGATCGCGGGCTGGGAAGTCATCACTGAGCGCGTGAACCAGTACATGGGCGCCTTCCTGATCCTGAGCGGCCTCATGATCGGGGTCTTCTCCGCGCTGGATGGCCTTCTGTTCTACGTCTTCTTCGAAGCCACACTGATCCCGATGTACCTGATCATCGGCATCTGGGGTGGGCCGAACAAGATCTACGCGGCCTTCAAGTTCTTCCTCTACACCTTGCTGGGCTCGCTGCTCCTGCTTGTGGCGCTGATCTATCTGTACCTGGCCTCGGGTGGCAGCTTCGACATCGCAACCTGGCACCAGCTTCCGCTGACGGGCACGGCGCAGACCCTGATCTTCTTCGCTTTCTTCGCGGCCTTTGCCGTGAAGGTGCCGATGTGGCCGGTGCACACCTGGCTGCCTGACGTGCACGTCGAAGCCCCCACGGGCGGTTCCGCCGTGCTGGCGGCGATCATGCTCAAGCTGGGGGCCTACGGTTTTCTGCGCTTCTCGCTGCCGATCGCGCCGGACGCCGCGCACGAATGGGCCTGGCTGATGATCACGCTGTCGCTGATTGCCGTGATCTACGTCGGCCTGGTGGCCCTGGTCCAGCAGGACATGAAGAAGCTGGTGGCCTATTCGTCCGTGGCGCACATGGGTTTCGTGACCCTGGGTTTTTTCCTCTTCAATGACTTGGGCGTGAGTGGTGGCCTGGTGCAGATGATTGCCCATGGTTTCGTGTCCGGGGCCATGTTCCTCTGCATCGGCGTGCTCTACGACCGCATGCATTCGCGCGAAATCGCGGATTACGGCGGCGTCATCAACACCATGCCCAAGTTCACGGCCTTCGCGCTGCTGTTCGCCATGGCCAACTGCGGCCTGCCCGCCACGGCAGGCTTCGTCGGCGAGTGGATGGTCATCCTGGGCGCCGTCAAGGCCAATTTCTGGGTTGGTCTGCTGGCTGCTACGGCTCTGATCTTCGGCGCTGCCTACACCTTGTGGATGTTCAAGCGCGTTTACCTGGGGCCGGTGGCCAATGACCACGTCAAGGAACTGACCGACATCAACGGCCGCGAGTTCCTGATGCTGACCGTGCTGGCGCTGGCCGTGCTCTGGATGGGTGTCGACCCCAAGCCCTTCACCGACGTGATGAACGCCTCCGTGGCCGAGTTGCTCAAGCATGTGGCCGTCTCCAAGCTGCCGGTGCCTGGCATCGGAATCAGCAATTGAGCGCGTGCCTTCGACGCATTGAACCACCGCATCAAAACGATTAGCGAGTACCCAAATGATTGATGCCTTTAGCTGGATCGCGGTCCTCCCCGAGTTGGTCCTGCTCGTCATGGCCTGCGCCATCACCTTGCTGGATCTGCTGGTCAAGAGCCGCCTGCGCACGGGCAGCTTCGTGCTGACCCTGATCACCCTGGGCGCCGTGGCTGTCTTGCAGGCCTTCTACGCCAACACCAGCGCCACGGTCTATGGTCTGTCCAACATGGTGGTCAGTGACCCCATGGGCAACTGGCTCAAGTGCTTCTCCGCCCTCGCCGTGATGTTGACCTTGATCTACGGTCGCGCCTACGCGGGTGACCGTGACATGCTGCGTGGTGGTGAGCTGTTCAGCCTGTCCCTGTTCGCGCTGTTGGGCATGTTCATCATGATCGGCGGCAACAACTTCCTGATGATCTACCTGGGCCTGGAGTTGCTTACCTTGGCCAGCTACGCCCTGGTGGCCCTGCGTCGTGACCACGCCCAGTCCACCGAGGCGGCGATGAAGTACTTCGTGCTCGGTTCGCTGGCCTCGGGCTTGCTGCTTTACGGCCTGTCCATGATGTACGGCGCTACCGGCACGCTCAACATCAACGAGGTGTTCCGTGTCACCAACTCCGACCTGGTGAACCCACAGGTTCTGACTTTCGGCATCGTCTTTGTCGTCGCTGGCTTGGCCTTCAAGCTCGGCGTCGCGCCCTTCCACATGTGGATTCCGGACGTCTACCAAGGCGCGCCCACCGCCATCACATTGATGATCGGTGGCGCGCCCAAGCTGGCGGCCTTTGCCATCGTCATCCGCCTGTTGGTCGAGGGCATGCTGCCGCTGTGGTTCGACTGGCAGCAGATGTTGATGATCCTGGCCGTGGCCTCGTTGCTGGTGGGCAATTTCGCCGCCATCGCTCAGACCAACCTCAAGCGCATGCTGGCCTTCTCCACCATCGCGCAGATGGGCTTTGTGCTGCTGGGCCTGATGTCGGGTGTCGTGAACGGGCACGCCGGATTCGCCGCCAATGCCTACAGCTCGGCCATGTTCTACATCCTGAGCTACGTGCTGACCACGCTGGCCACCTTCGGCATCATCCTGCTGCTGGCACGTGAGGGTTTCGAGAGCGAGGAGATCAGCGATCTCACCGGCTTGAACCAGCGCAGTCCCCTGTACGCGGCGGTGATGGCGATCTGCCTGTTCTCGCTGGCCGGCATTCCGCCCATGGTCGGCTTCTACGCCAAGCTGTCCGTGCTGCAGGCCCTCATCGCTTCCGGCAGCGTGCTGAATCTGGGCATCGCCATCTTCGCGGTCATCATGTCGTTGGTCGGCGCCTTTTACTATCTGCGCGTGGTCAAGGTCATGTACTTCGACGCGCCTGCCGCGCAAGGCCCCGCCAGTGAAGGGGTGCGCGCGCCTTTGGGTACCCGGGCCGTGCTGACGGTCAACGGCCTGCTGGTGCTCGTGCTCGGCATCCTGCCCGGTGGCCTGATGATTCTCTGCGCTCGCGCCATCGTGCAGATGCTTAGCGCCTGACGGTGGCTGTCCCGGAGATCCGATGAGTTCGTCCAGCGGTGCCATCTGGTTCCTGATCCTGCTCGCGCTGTCGGCGGCCAACCTGCCTTTCTTCTCCGAGCGTCTGCTCGCTGTCGTGCCTGTGCCTGCTGCCCTGGCCCCCAAGAACCTGGGCTTGCGCCTGCTGGAACTGGTGCTGCTGTACTTTCTGGTCGGTGGCATCGGCCTCTGGCTGGAACAGCGTGCTGGCCGCATCGCCCCGCAGGGTTGGGAGTTCTATGCCGTCACGGCGACGCTGTTCCTGACGCTCGCGTTTCCAGGCTTTGTCTGGCGTTATCTCAGAAGGCGCCCCTGAGGTGCCTCTTCTGGGGCGTGAGCCACTCCACAGAATCTCATGCACAAGGCTGACGAACATCTGATCGAGCGGCGGCTGGCCAGTGAGACGCTGTTCAAGGGCAACTTTCTGGAAGCCCGCCGTGACACCGTGGCCCTGCCTGATGGCCGCAGCGCCACCCGTGAGTACGTCACGCACCCGGGCGCCGTGGTCATCGTTCCCCTGCTGGAAGATGGTCGCGTGGTCATCGAGCGTCAGTACCGTTACCCCGTGGGCAGGGTGATGGTCGAGTTTCCCGCTGGCAAGCTGGATGCGGGGGAAGACCCGCTGCGCTGCGGGCGGCGTGAGCTGCTGGAGGAAACCGGTTACACCGCCCGCGAGTGGGCCAAGGCGGGCGAGATGCACCTGGCCATCGCCTATTCCACCGAAGTGCTTCACATCTACTTCGCGCGCGGCCTGCGGCAGGGTGAACGCCAGCTCGACGAAGGGGAGTTCCTCGACGTGTCCACGGCCACGCCCGCGCAGTTGCTGGATTGGAGCCGTGCTGGTGAGCTCACCGATGCCAAAAGCCTGAGTTGTCTGCTCTGGCTGCAGAACGTTCTCTCCGGTGCCTGGACACTGGACTGGCATGCCGACCCGGGCAGCGCCCCTACGCCGGCAGGTTGAACCGGAACACCCGAGAATCGCGGCCATGAAAGTCTTCAACCTTCGCTGTGGTGCGCACCACTCTTTCGAAGGCTGGTTTGCCTCGGAAGAGGACTACGCCAACCAGACTGAACGCGGCTTGCTCGAATGCCCCTTGTGTGGTGACAAGGCCGTGCACAAATTGCCGAGTGCTCCGCGCATCAATCTGGGGGCCAAGCCGAGCGCGGCGATCGCAGGCCCATCGGAGCCGGCAAGGGCGGACGTCCAGGACGGTAATGCCACCGCGGTTGAGGCGGCGGGCGCGGATTCTCTGCGGGCCTTGCAGGCTGCGTACCTGCAGTTCGCGCGCCATGTGGCCCAGCAGACCGAGGATGTGGGTGAGCGCTTCGCCGAGGAAGCGCGCAAGATCCACTATGGCGAAAGCGAAGAGCGTGGCATCCGAGGCAAGACCTCGCCCAAGGAGGCCGAGGCCTTGATGGAGGAGGGCATCAGCGTGATGCCACTGTTCCTGCCCGAGGGCATCGAGGGGCCATTGCAGTGAGTGGCACTGCAGCCGCCTAGGACGGTAGTGCGGGGTTGTTGCGCCACGCGGACCCGGTGAAGCCCGGCGCGACGTTCACTCAGGCCGGCCTGCGGACAGGTTTTTGTTCAGACGATCAGCCATCTGAAGCGGGGCGGAAGAACACTAGGATTTGAACTGCAAGGCCGCCAGTCGCGCATAAAGCCCGCCTGCCGCGGTCAGTTCCGCATGCGTGCCCTGTTCCACGATGCGGCCCTGATCGATGACCACGATGCGATCCGCTTTCTGCACCGTTGCCAGTCGGTGCGCGATGACCAGTGTCGTGCGGTCACGCATGGCGGATTCCAGCGCAGCCTGCACCATGCGTTCGCTCTCGGCATCGAGTGCGCTGGTCGCTTCATCCAGTAGCAACAGGGGCGCGTTCTTGAGCATGGCGCGCGCGATGGCAATGCGCTGGCGTTGTCCGCCCGACAGGCGCACGCCGCGTTCACCCAGAAAGGTGTCATAGCCCTCGGGCAGGGCGCGGATGAAGTCGTCCGCGTGGGCGGCTTGCGCTGCGGCATGAACTTGCGTGTCGCTCGCGTCGGGACGACCGTACCGGATATTTTCAAGCGCGCTGGCCGAGAACAGCACCGGCTCCTGCGGCACCAGGGCCATGCGCGCGCGCAGGTCTTGCAGTTTCAAGCGGTGGATGGGCGCGCCGTCCAGCACGATGCGGCCGGTTTGCGGGTCGTAGAAGCGCAGCAGCAACTGCAGCACCGTGCTCTTGCCCGCCCCACTGGGGCCGACCAAGGCCACGGTCTCGCCAGGGCGGACCTCGAGCGTGAAGTCTTTCAGAGCCGCCTGCGTGGGGCGCGAGGGGTAGTGGAAAGTCACGGCCTCGAAGCGGACGTGGCTGGGACCGTCGGTCGGGGGCAAGGCCAGGGCTTGTGCTGGCGAGGTGATGGGGGAGCGCAGGTTCAGCAACTCCATCAGCCGCTCGGTGGCTCCCGCCGCGCGCAGCAGTTCGCCATAGACCTCGCCCAGCACGGCGAAGGAACTGGCCAGCATGATGACGTAGACGACGGTCTGGCCCAGGTGCCCGGCGCTGATTTGCCCGGCCAGCACCGCTTGAGTGCCCTGGTACAGCCCCCAGAGCAGGGCGGCCGAGGTGGCGACGATGATGAAACCCATCAACGCGGCACGGGCCCGAACCCGGCGCCGGGCGGTGCTGAAGGCGTTTTCGGTGGCATCGGCGAAGCGGTGGTTTTCGCGCGCCTCGGCCGTGTAGCCCTGGACCACGGGAATCGCGTTCAGCACCTCGCTGGCGATGGCGCTGGAATCGGCCACGCGGTCCTGGCTGGCGCGCGACAAGCGCCGCACGCGGCGGCCGAACCAGACGCTTGGCAGCACCACCAGCACGAGCACGCCCAGCACCTGGGTCATGATCCAGGGGTTGGTCCATACCAGCATGGCCAGCGCGCCGAGGCCGGTGACGGTGCTGCGCAGACCCATGGAAAAAGATGAACCCACCACGGTCTGCACCAGTGTGGTGTCGGCGGTCAGGCGCGAGAGCACCTCACCGGTCTGCGTGGTCTCGAAGAATTCGGGGCTTTGCCGCAGCACATGGGCGTAAATGGCATTGCGCAGGTCCGCCGTGACGCGTTCGCCCAGCCAGCTCATCAGGTAGAAGCGCACGGCGGAAAACAGACCCAGGGCCGCCGCCACCCCAAACAGCAGGGCGAAATGCTCGCGCAAGGCCAGCAACTGTTCGCCCCGGCCTTGGGCCGAGGTTGGCGAGGTCAAGCCCTGGTCGATCAGGGTGCGCAGGGCCAGCGGAAAGGCCAGTGTGGCGGCCGCGGCCAGGGCCAGAAAGACCAGGGCGAGCACGATGCGTCCCCGGTAGGGCCGCAGGAACGGCCCGAGTCCGCTCAGGGACTGAGGCCGGGCGCGAGGCGGCTCGGGAACGGAGGGGGCAGCAGGGGGGATGGGCATCGCGGTGTCGGGCATGGCGGCAGAGCATAGCCGGCTGGCGTGAAACGCGCCTTGCGGCGGGCCTGTGTCCGTCCGCGCCCACGGATTCAGAGGATGGCAGCCGCAGGGGGGTGAAGGTCAGCGTTTGGCCAAAACCTCGCGCAGCTTGTCCGCCAGTTCGTCGATGTGGAACTTGGTGATGTAGGCGTCCGCCCCCGCGCTCTTGGCCTGCATTTCGCTGGCAGTGCCCGTCAGCGAGGAATGGATCACGACGGGGATGTCGTTGAACTGCGGGTTGGCCTTGACCAGGCGGGTCAGGTTGAAACCGTCCAGCTCGGGCATTTCCAGGTCGGTCAGAAGCAGGGCAACCTTGTCCTTGGCACGTTTGCCTTCCCGGGCTGCCTGCGCGGCGATGGTTTGCAGCTGCTCCCAGGCTTCCTTGCCGTTGTGCGTCATGACGCAGGGCACACCCAGGGCTTCCATGCCTTTCTGGATCAGCTCGCAGGCCATGGCGGAGTCATCGGCGGCCAGCATCACCACGCCGGGCGGCAGGGTGATGCGGCCACCGGTGGGCTGATCGAACTTGGCGTGTTCGGGTTGCACGTCGTGCAGGATGCGCTCGACGTCGATCACCTGGGCCAGGCGCGAGTTCTCGACATCACCGTCCACCCGCGCGATGCTGGTGACGAACTGGCCGCCGCGCCCCGCCGCAGTCAGCACGTGTTTCCAGTCCACCTGCACGATTTCCGTCACTTCTTCGACGGCAAACCCCTGGGTGGTGCGCGCGAACTCGGTCACGAGCAGGATGCGGTCGTCCTTTTGCGGTTTGCAGCCGGTCAGCGCGGGCAGATCGATCACCGAGATGATTTGCCCACGGATGTTCGCCACGCCCAGCACATGCGGCGGCGCATTGACCATCTTGGTGAGCACTGGCATGGTCATGATCTCGCGCACCTTGAAGATGTTGATGCCGAACAGCTCGCGCCGTTCGCTGTCGCTGGCCTGGCCGAGGCGAAAGAGCAGCAGCTCGAAACGGTTGTTGCCGAGCTGGCCTTCGTGTGCGCGTGCGTTCTCAGGGCGGGCGGTGCCTGCGGGGGAGCTCATGAGGGATTCCTTGGTAGGTTGTTCTCGGCGTCGCAGCCGGTCATGTCGCCAGCCTAATACACGGGGGTGACTTTAGGCAAGTTCAAGGCGGTCCGGGCGGGTGCATCTGCGCATGAACCGGGTGGGTCATGTGGCGGCGTGGCGGCACAATGCCGTGGTCTTGATTCCGATTCAGGAATTTTCCTGCGCCTTGGCAATTCTGCTCCTACGCAATCTGCCGCCATCTGGTCGCCGTCTGGACGGCTTTTCCCTTAACAACGCCCCGTTTCCACACCATCATGACCGCTTCCTTGTTTTCATCGTTGAAAGTGGGCGCGCTGACCGTGCCCAACCGTGTTTTCATGGCACCGCTCACCCGGGCCCGCGCCGGCGAGGCGCATCTGCCGAACGCCCTGATGGCCGAGCATTACGCGCAACGTGCCAGCGGCGGCTTGTTGATTGCCGAAGCTACCATGGCCATGAAGGGCAACTCGGCCTTCTGGAAGGAGCCTGGCGTGCACTCCCTGGCCCAGGTCGACGGCTGGCGGCTCGTGACCGACGCCGTCCACCAGGCTGGCGGGCGTATCTTCCTGCAGGTATGGCACGGCGGGCGGGCCTGCCATCCCGATCTGAACGGCGGCGCCCAGCCCGTCGCGCCCAGCGCAATTCCCATCACCAGCGACATGGTGCACACCCCCAACGGTAAAGTGGCGTACGCCACGCCACGCGCCTTGCGTGATGATGAGCTGCCCGGCATCGTCGAGGGGTTCCGCAAGGCTGCGCTGAACGCCAAGGCTGCAGGCTTCGATGGCGTGGAGGTGCATGGCGCCAACGGCTATCTGCTGGACGAGTTCCTGCGCGACGGTGCCAACCAGCGCGGCGGTCCTTACGGCGGCTCGCGTGAGAACCGCGCCCGCCTGCTGTTCGACGTGATCGACGCTGCCATCGGCGTTTGGGGAGCCGACCGCGTAGGTCTGCGCCTGTCGCCCCTGAACAGTTTCAACAGCATGAAGGACAGCGACCCCGTGGGCCTGACGGCCTGGCTGGCCGGGGAGCTGAACCGTTTCGGCCTGGCCTACCTGCACCTGATGCGCGGCGACTTCAAGGGTCTGCAAAAGGGTGACCTGATGACGCCCGCGCGCGCCGCCTACAAAGGCGTGCTGATCGGCAACATGGGCTACAGCGGCACGGAAGCCGCTCAGGCGATCGCTGACGGCAAGCTGGACGCGGTGGCTTTCGGCACTGCCTTCCTGGCCAACCCCGACCTGCCCGAGCGCCTTCGCGCTGGCGCGCCGCTGAACGCTCACAATCCCGCGACCTTCTACACCGAGGGGCCCGCGGGCTACACCGACTACCCGTGCTGGGGCGGTGTGACCCAGGCGGTCTGAGCCTTCACATGGCCGTGTAAGCCTTCTTGGCTTGCACGACCTTGACGATGTAGCCTCGCGTTTCCTCGTAAGGCAGCTTCAGACGCAGGGCGTTGTAGACGGCGTCCGCTCGCAAGGCGTTGATGCGGTCGAGCGCCTCGTCCTGCCGGGCCTTGCCTGCCTTGTCGCTGAAGGCGCGAAATACATTGCTGGCCCCGGTGTTGTAGGCGGCGATCGCGCAATATTCGCGCGCAAGCGGATCCCGGATGTCGTTTAGGGCACTGTCGTGGAGCAGCACGCCGAGATAGGTCGCGCCCAGCTCGATGTTGTTCTCGGGCACGAAGAGGAATTCCTTGCTCGGCATCACGTCCTCGCCGCGTGCCTTGCGGTAGGCGTCGCGCCCGCCGCTGGAGGGCACGAGCTGCATCATGCCGTAGGCGGGCGCGCTGGAGACTGCGTAAGGGTTGAATGCGCTCTCGGTGCGGATGATGGCGTAGATCAGGCTGCGACTGACCTGGGTCTTCTCAGAGTGCTTGCGCACGATGCCGGCGTAACGCACGGCGCGCTTGTCGATGCTCGCGTTGACCATCTTCATCAGCACGTAGTGGACGGTCTTGGGTTTGCCATTGACGTCGATTTGGCGTTGCTGCACGCTGTGGGTGCTCAGCCAGCCGGCGTAGGCTTCTGCTTCGCCGCGCGTGTCGATGACCGCGTTGTTCTGGTCGACCACCAGCCCCTGCAGATAGGGCGTGCCGTTCAAGACCACCTCCTTGTCGGAAAACAGGTCCACCGCCCCTGGGTCGCTGGGTGTGAGCAGGGCGACGATGGTGGCGCGTCTGAGTTTGTCGCGAACCTGCGGGTCGTCCAGATGCTCGATCAGGAGGGTCCCTGCGTCGTAATCGACGACGACGCGGCTCTTGTAGTCATCCGTGTACTTGACGTAGCGCGTGCGGCTGGGTAGCGTGCCGGATTCGCGTTCGCCCCATTGCCTGCCGCTGTTCCTGCGCAAGGTCTCCATGAGTTTGTTGTACTCCGCCTGTGCCCGCTTGATGTCGGCCACCAGCAGTTCAGGGTTGCTCTTGTAAGACTCGACCCGGTTCTCTGCAATGTTCTGAAGCGCGGCCTTGGGATCCTTGGCCATGGCGATGTTCAGCGCCTGTTGCGTGCTGCAGGCTGAGAGCGCCAGGGTCATGCCCGCGGAACCCGCCGCGCCGAGTAGCAGACGACGTTGTCTGTTCATGCACTTCTTCCTTGCGTGGATGGTGGAGTCTTGATGTGCGCGGCGGCGAACTGCCGCGCCAGATCCAGCACGCGAGCCTGCGTATCCGGTCCGTCGCAGGCCACCGCATGGCGCACGAAGCCGGCTTGCGCCATGCCGCGCAGCCAGGTGATCTGCCGCTTGGCGAGTTGGCGCGTGGCGGCGATGCCGCGTTCGCGCAGTTCGTCCATTGGTGTCATGGTTGGGGTCTTGCGCGGTTTGCCCAGTGCTTGTGTCGTCACGTTGCTTGCCTCGTTCGCCTCTTGCGCATCCAGGAATTCCCAGGCCTGGCGGTAACCCACGCAGCGCATGGACGGCAGGTCGGCGTGCAGGTCCCCGCGGGCACGCAGGGCACGCACTTCGTTCAGCAGGCCCTGCTGCAGCATGGCGTCGAAGCGCCGCGCGATGCGCTCGTGCAGCCAGGCGCGATCCTGCGGCTCCAACGCAATCAGCGTGATGGCGTGTGCGCTGCCCCGGGGGGCTGTGCTGTCGGCCCGGGTGTGGAAGCTCGAAAAGGGGCGTCCCGTCAGGCGGTACACCTCGAGCGCGCGCTGGATGCGTTGCGTGTCGCCCGGCGGCAGGCGCGTCGCGGTCACCGGGTCCACGCGGCTCAGTTCTGCGTGCAGTGCGGCCCAGCCTTGGATCCGCGCCTCGGCGTCCAGCGCCGCGCGCACCGAGGCGTTGGCCGGGGGAAGGTCGTCCAGCCCTTCGAGCAGGGCCTTGAAGTACAGCATGGTGCCGCCGACCAGCAGTGGCAGGTGGCCGCGCGCGTGAACGTCGTGGATCAGCTGCGTCGCGTCGCACACGAACTCCGCGGCGCTGTAGGCCTGCGAGGGGTCGCGGATGTCGATCAGGTGGTGGGGCGCGACCGCCCGTTCCGTCGCATCGGGCTTGGCCGTGCCGATGTCCATGTCGCGGTAGACCAGGGCCGAGTCGACGCTGATGATCTCGACGGGGTGCGTGGGCGCCAAGGCGCGCGCGATGGCCAGCGCGGCCGCCGTCTTGCCACTGGCCGTGGGGCCGGCGATGGCCAGCGCGGCGGGCGGCGCGGGAATGGGTGTGGTGCTGGGGGGTGGCGGTGTGCCGGATTGGCGGGCAGACATCGCCGCAAGGCTAGCAGATCGGCGGGGCTGACTCGGTGGCCAAGAGGGATGGCGATGGGGCGCGGTCTAGTGCGCCGGACTGAGTGCGCCCAGGGTGTCCCGCGCGGTGCGCAGGCCAAACAGTTCCGCCAACGCTGCACGGTACTGCGGCTGGCCGATGGTGTTGGTGTTGTGGTGGGTACCGCCTTCCACCAACACGAAGCGTTTCGGGCCGGTGGCCGCCTCGAACAGTTGGCGACCGAGCGCGGGCGCGATCGTGCGGTCCTCGCTGCCATGCACCACCAGCAGGGGCGAGCCGATCTGGCCGACCCGTTTGACGGCTTCCAGCTTCTGCGTGATCAGCGCCCGGTCCAGCGGCCAGAACAGCAGCCAACCCCATTTGTAGCTGCTCACCACGTCGGGGATGGAGGTGAAGGTGCCTTCGACCAGGGTGCCGCGTTCGTCCGGCACCTGAGCTGCCAGCTCGATGGCGATGGCACCGCCCAAGGAATGGCCGAAGATGTAGCGCGGTCGGTCCGGGTATTGCCGTGCCAGCCAATCCCAGGCGGCGCGTGCATCCTCGTAGGCGCTGGCTTCCGAAGGCAGGGCGGCCGTGCTCTTGCCAAACCCGCGGTAGTCGATGGCCAGTACCGAGAAGCCCAGCGCCTGCATGTGCCGCGCGCGCAGGGCCGAACCCACCACGTTGTAGCGCGCTCCGTGCAGGTAGAGCAGCACGGGTGCTTCATCGGGCGTCAGATGACGGCGTGCCAGATCGGGGTGGGCCAGCCACAGTCCGTGCAGGCGTGCCGACTGGGGCGTGCCGGCGTCACCATCGTGCGCATGCGCCATGAAGTCGATCCAGACCTCGCTCATGCCTTCGGCGGCGCTTTCACCGCCCCACCAACTGCGGTCCGACGGCTGGAAGATCCAGCTGCGCTGCTTTTCGTCCAGCGTGCCGCAGCCCGCGAGCAGGCCGATGAAGAGCAACAGGAGGATCAGGGGAATGAGCCAGAGTCGCCGATGTTTCATGGGCGCCGATGATGCCGTGATCGCCGTGGTGTGTGCCGCCGTGGGGGAATCCGTTCAGCGTCCGCGCAGGAAGAGCGCGTCCAGGTCTTTGAGCGTGACCTGGCGCCAGGTCGGTCGGCCGTGGTTGCACTGATCGGAGCGCTCGGTGTGCTCCATGTCGCGCAGCAGAGCGTTCATTTCCGCGAGCGTGAGCTGGCGGTGGGCGCGCACCGCGCCGTGGCAGGCCATGGTGCCCAGGATCTCGTTGCGCGCGCGTTCGATCACGCGCGCGCCTTCGCCGTGGGGCAGTTCGGCGAGCTCGGCGAGCACGCCACGGGCCAACTCGACGGCGTCGCCCTGGGCCAGGGTGCTGGGCACGGCGCGCACGGCCAGGGTCTTGGGCGACAGGGCGCTCACTTCCATGCCCAGACTGGCCAGCGTGTCCGCGTGGGCCTCGGCCGTGGCCACCTCCTGCGGCGTGGCGGCGAAGGGCGCCGGGATCAGCAGGGGCTGGCTGGTGAGCGTGTGCAGGTCGAGCTGCTGCTTGAGTCGCTCGTAGACGATGCGCTCGTGCGCGGCATGCATGTCCACGATAACCAGCCCCTGCGCGTTCTCGGCCAGGATGTAAATGCCTTGCAGTTGAGCCAAGGCCTTGCCCAGGGGCCAGTCCGAGCCTTCTTGCCCGGGGGTGGCGTTCCGTGTCGAGGGCGGGGCACCGGTGTCCGGACTGTCCAGCCCCGGTGCACCGACAGCAGGCGTGGCGCTAGCTGCGGACGGTTGCCAGAGCGCGGCCAAGTCCTGGATGGGGTGGCCGCCGCGGGTGTCGTCCGCGCGTCCGCCGGTCCAGGGTGCGCCGTAACTCCGGGGCGCGGTTTCACGCGTCTCGATGCCCGGGGTGTCGAAGCGCATGGCCGGTTGGGTCCATGCCGGCGCAGCAGGGGGAAGACTGGCGCTCAGTTGCGCGTAGGCGGGGGCAATCTCGCCGGCCACGGCGGCCTGCGCGCGCGGGGCGGCCAGGGCGTCCTCCAGCGCATGGCGTACCGCCTGGTGTACCTCGCGGCTGTCGCGGAAGCGCACCTCGATCTTGGTCGGGTGCACGTTCACGTCCACCCGGGTCGGGTCGATCTCGATGTGCAGGGCATAGACCGGCTGGCGTTGGCCATGCAGCACATCTTCATACGCGCTGCGTGCGGCGTGCGTCAGCACCTTGTCGCGCACATAACGGCCGTTGACGTAACTGAACTGTTGGTCGGCACGGCTGCGTGCGGTGTCGGGCACGCCCGCGCGACCGCGCACGCGGATGGCCCGTCCGCCCGCGTCGCGGCCCTGGTAGTCCACAGTGACGGAGGCGGTGATGAAGTCTTCGCCCAGTACATCGGCCAACCGCTGCTTGAAGGCGTGGTCAATCTGGGTATCGCTGTCGGCGCTCGCGTCCTGCGTCAAGGGCGTCACGCCGCAGGCACGCCATTGCTCGACCAGCTTGCCTTCGTGCCAGATGGCGAAGGCAACCTCGGGCCGAGCCAGTGCGTGGCGCCGAACGGCGTCGATGCAATGGGCCAGTTCGGTGGCGTCGGTCTTGAGGAATTTGCGGCGGGCGGGCGTGCTGAAGAAAAGTTCCTTCACCTCGACCGTGGTGCCCTGGCTGCGCGCCGCCGGCTGGATCTCACCTGTGCGGCCATCGAGCATGAAGGCCGTGGCCTGGTCCGCCGAGCGCGAGAGGAGGCTGAGTTCTGAGACCGAGTTGATGGCCGCCAAGGCCTCGCCGCGAAAACCCATGGTGGCGACGGACTCCAGCTCTTGCAGGCTGGCGATCTTGCTGGTGGCGTGGCGCTTCAGGGCGATTGCCAATTCGCTCGGTGGAATGCCGCCGCCGTCGTCCTCGACCGCGATCAGGCGCACGCCGCCGGCCAGCAGGCGCACGGTGATCTGGGTCGCGCCCGCGTCCAGCGCGTTGTCCACCAGCTCGCGCACCACCGAGGCGGGCCGCTCCACCACCTCGCCAGCGGCGATCTGGCTGATGAGTTCATCGGGCAGTTCGCGGATGGGGCGTCGGGGCACGGAGGGCAGAGGGGCGTTCACGTCTTCATTTTAGGCGGCCCGACGCGCGAAGCGCCCGGGGCGAGTCGATACCGCAAGTCGGTCACCAGGAAATCCCCCTAATCGGCCGCATTCGATGAAAAAGGAGGGCGCCATGTCACCCACGGAATGCCAAACCGGCGCATTCTCTGGCAAGTTCGTCGCCCTGAGTCCGGAGCCGGTCTGAGGCTAAGCCCGGACGGGGTCCGGGTTTGCGGGGCCGCAGGTCGCAGACGGGCAGGGATAATCCCGGCCCATGGAAATCATCACCTTCTTGACTGACTTCATCCTCCACGTCGATCAGCATCTTCAGGCATTCGTTGAGGTTTACGGCATCTGGGTCTATGCCCTGCTGTTCCTGATCGTCTTTGTCGAAACGGGCGTGGTCGTCATGCCCTTCCTGCCGGGGGATTCCCTGCTGTTCGTCGTGGGGGCGCTGGCCGGGGCCGGCCTGATGAGCTACCCGGTGGCCGTCGCCGTGCTGCTGGCGGCGGCGATTCTGGGTGACCAGTGCAACTACTCCATCGGTCGTCTGGTGGGGCCACGGGTCTTCCAATGGGAGAACTCGCGCTTCTTCAACCGGCAGGCGTTTGAGCGCGCGCATGCTTTTTACGAAAAGTACGGCGGCATCACCATCGTGCTGGCGCGTTTCATGCCTTTTCTGCGTACCTTCGTGCCCTTCGTCGCCGGCGTGGCCGAGATGAGCCGCGTGAAGTTCACCCTCTACAACATCGTGGGCGCGGCGATCTGGGTGTTGGGCATCTGCACGGCCGGGTATTTCCTGGGCAGTCTGCCCTGGGTGAAGCAGAACCTGGAGTTCATCATCTGGGCCATGATCTTGCTGCCAGGGTTGATCGTGCTGGTCGGCGCCTGGCGCGCTCGCCAGCGTGCCGTGGCGTCCTGAGAGGCAACGGTCGTGGGCTTGGCCAGGCGATTCCATGATTTGATACGACCGTTACCGGCAATGGATGAATGTCCAGCTTGCGGATCAGGCTGTGCTGCGTGAATATCGGTCCATGCCGAACAAAAAGCCGCTCCCGCTCGCGGACGATCCCATTCCCATCACGTCCAGCATGAAGGCTGTGCCGGAGGCCGTGGAGCAGTTCGTGGGGCAGGTCATCAAGCGCCCAGGGGGTTATTACTGGAGCCTGGCCGACGCAGATGGCAAGGAAGGCCGGGAGTACGGCCCCTACGACACCTTTGGGGAAGCTCAGACCGATATGGAAGCCGCCGCCGATCTGGATGCGCCGGAGCCCGGCGAGAGCCTGGAGGAGGCCGAGAGCGAACTTGGCATCGCCGACTGGATCGACCCCGAAACCGGCGAGCCGGCGGAAGGGCTGTCACGCCCCCACCTGGACGACTGAAGCACCTCCATCGAGCCGCTGAACGGCTGCGACCGCTCAGAGGCTGCGAGTCCGGGCCAGTGGCGGGTTCTTCGCGAAATAGCCTTCGATGCCCTTCATCAGGGCGTCGGCAAGTTGCCGCTGGTAGCTGGCGCTGTTGAGCCGCGCTTCCTCGGTGGGGTTGCTGATGAAGGCCGCTTCCACCAGCACGCTCGGGATGTCCGGCGCCTTCAGCACGGCGAAACCCGCCTGCTCCACGCGCGGCTTGTGCAGCTTGCCCACGCGGCCGATCTCCTGCAGCATCGTGCCGCCCAGTTGCAGGCTGTCGCGGATCTGCGCGCTGGTGCTCATGTCCAGCAGGGCGCGTTGCACCTGCACATCCTGTGTCTGGATGTTGACCCCGCCGATCAGGTCCGCCTTGTTTTCCTTGGCCGCCATCCAGCGCGCCGCGCTGCTGGACGCGCCGCCGTGGCTGAGCGCGAACACACTCGCGCCCTGAGGGCGCGGGGTGTAGAAGGCATCGGCATGGATGCTCACGAACAGGTCGGCCTTGACCTGTCGAGCCTTGTTGACGCGCACATGCAAGGGAACGAAGAAGTCCCCATCGCGCGTGAGGAAGGCGCGCAAGGTGTGGCCATTGACCTGGGAGGCGTTGATGCGGTCGCGCAACTGACGAGCCAGGCGCAGCACCACGTCCTTTTCGCGCGTGCCGCGTCGGCCGATGGCGCCCGGGTCCTCGCCGCCGTGCCCGGGGTCGAGCGCGATGATGATGAGCCGATTGGTGCCGGTGGTGCTTTCGTGGACCAGCTCGGGCGGAACGCCGCCAGGCGGTAGTTCCCGGGCCGTGCTCGAGGGCTGCGTGGCTGCAGCCGGCAGTCCTTGCTTGGCCATCAGCTCGGCCAAGGGGTCGATCACCTCGGGCACCGCCTGGCCGGTGCCGATGGTGCCCTTGCCCCCGGTGGGGCCGCTGACCACGGGCGGCAACTTCTTGTCGGCGTCCTGGGCCTGGCGCAGCTGTTCGGCGATCAAGGCGGTCAGGGGGTCGGTGCTGGCTTTGGGGTAGAGATCGAACACCAGGCGGTGCTGGTAGGGCTCGATGGGTTTGAGCGCGAAGACCTGGGGTTCGATGGCCTGCTTCAGGTCGATCACCAGTCGCACCACGCTGCGGGTGTACTGCCCGACCCGGATGCCCGCGATGTTGGGGTCATCGGCCTGTACCTTGGCCACCAACTCGCGCAAGGTGGGGTTGAGTGTCAGGTTGTCGATGTCCACCGCCAGCCGCGGGGGCTGGCTGATGAAGGTCTGCCTGGCCTGCAAGGGGGCGTCGGACTCCAGCGTGACGCGGGAATAGTCCTCGGCCGGCCAGACACGCACGGCCACGATGGAGGGGCCATTGCGCGTGGCGGCGCTGCGCGCCAGTTCGGCACGGCCCAGCAACAGGACGACGGCGCCGGCATGGAGGAGCTCGCGGCGCTGCATCATGCCTTGGCCCCGCTCACGGTGATGGCGCGCAGCAGCGTGGCACCGACGGCGCTGCGCGCGGTCAGCGTGGCCTGGCGAGCGGTGTCGCCAACGCTTGCCGCGTCGTGGTCAGTGCTGGGTGGCGTGCTCAGCGTGATCTCCAGGTCAGGCAAGGGCAACAGTCCCTCGGCCTGCTCCGGCCACTCGGTCAGTTTCAGGCCGGGGCTGGCGTACAGATCGCGCAGGCCGGCATCTTCCCATTCACGCGGGTCCTTGAAACGGTAGAAGTCAAAGTGCCAGATGGGCAGCGCGGGCCGGATCGCGGTGGCGGGCACCTCGTGGGGCTCTACCACGGCGTAGGTCGGGCTCTTGATGCGGCCGGTAACGCCGAGGGCGCGCAAAAGATGGCGCACGAAGGTGGTCTTGCCGGCACCAAGGTTGCCGTGCAATTCGATGATGGCCCCCCGTGCTCCGGGCGACTGGGTCGGCAGGGCCGCATATGCCGTCGCGAGAGTGGACGCGAGGGCCTGCGTGGCGGCTTCGTCACGCAAGAAGCGGTTTTCTACAATGGGTGCGTGCAGGTCAACAGTCACATCGACAAAGGGCAATTCGTCTCGCAAGTCCGGGTTTGGGCTCGTGAGCTCGGATTTTCGCAAATTGGCGTGCACAACGTCGATTTATCTTCGGCCGAAGCGGGATTAAAGGCCTGGTTGTCGCATGGCTTCCACGGCGAGATGGCCTATATGGCCGCCCATGGCATGAAGCGCGCCCGGCCCGCCGAGCTGGTTCCGGGCACGGTCAGCGTGGTCACCGCGCGCATGGACTACCTGCCCAGGGATACCCCGGAGGGCTGGCAGGCCGCCGAGCTGGCGCGTGTCCAGTCCCCGGACCGACCGCGCGAGGGCGTGATTTCCCTCTACGCGCGTGGGAGGGATTACCACAAGGTGCTGCGATCCCGCCTGAAGAAGCTGGCTGACCGCATGGAACAGCACCTGCGGGAGCAGGGTACGGCATTTGCGGACGGGCGGGGCGACGAGGCCAGTCAGGTCGACCAGGCCGCGCGTGAGGCCTTCCAGTACCGCGTCTTCACCGACTCCGCGCCCGTGCTGGAAGCCGAGCTGGCCGCGGGCAGCGGTCTGGGCTGGCGCGGAAAGCACACCCTGGTGCTGGACCGAGAGGCAGGTTCCATGTTTTTTTTGGGCGAGATCTTCCTCAATCTGGCCTTGCCGCCGACCGAACCGGTCAGCCCGCACTGCGGCAATTGCAATGCCTGCATCACCGCCTGCCCCACGCAGGCCATCCTGGGGCCCGGTCGCCTGGACGCGCGGCGCTGCATTTCCTACCTCACCATCGAGCACCCCGGCGCGATCCCCGAGGCGTTGCGCCCGCTGATGGGGCAGCGCATCTATGGCTGCGACGATTGCCAACTGGTCTGCCCCTGGAACAAATACGCACAGCGCAGCACCTTGCCGGATTTCGATGCTCGAGAGGGCATGGCCAATGGCGACCTGCTCGTCCTGCTGGCCTGGGACGAAGCCGAATTCCTGCGCCGCACCGAGGGCAGCGCCATTCGCCGCATTGGTCACGCGCGCTGGCGGCGCAATATTCTGGTGGCCCTGGGCAATGCCTTGCGCGATGGGGCGCTTGGCGCCATGGACTCGGCCGCGATCCGCGCCGCCTTGCAACCCTTTGCCGATTCCGAGGCCGATCCCCTCTTGTGCGAGCACGCTCGCTGGGCTCTGGCGGCGTCGGACGTGACAGGTGGCCGTCCGTCGGCGGTGTTTTAATCGGATGGATACATGACAGGCCACGCCCGGGGCACGGCGACGGGGCCGATGGGCAAGGACCAGGATGAGGAGCAAGGCGTCATGAGCGGAACCGGTTATTACACCCACGGCGATTGCCGCAAGCACGAGATGGGACCGGACCATCCCGAGTGCCCGGAGCGACTGGCTGCGATCGAGGACCGGCTGATCGCCAGTGGCCTGGACGTGGCCCTGACCCGCGTCGAAGCGCCGATCGCGTCGCTCGACGAACTGGAGCTGGCGCACGAACGCATGCACATCGCCGCGCTGCGCGGCCTGTGCGCCACCCTGGCCGACGACGAGGCCGCGGGGGGGCCGCGCTACGCCGCGATCGATCCCGACACCTCTATGAACATCGCCACCTGGGACGCCATCCTGCGCAGCGCGGGCGCGGCCATGGCGGCCACCGACGCGGTGATCGCGGGCGAGTTGCAGAATGCTTTTTGCGCCGTGCGCCCGCCGGGTCACCATGCCATGCGCAGCAGGGCCATGGGTTTTTGCTTCATCAACAACGTGGCCGTCGCCGCGAAGTACGCGCTGGAGCGTCACGGTCTCAGGCGCGTGGCCATCGTGGACTTCGACGTGCACCACGGCAATGGCACCGAGGACATCATCGCGGGCGATGAGCGCATCCTGATGGCCAGCTTCTTCCAACATCCCTTCTATCCCAACACGGGGGAGATCCCGAGCGCGGACAATATGGTCAACCTGCCCGT